>JBFHUL010000014.1:0-48063 GCA_041590075.1 Oleiphilaceae bacterium | reverse complement strand
CATCGCGCCCACGGTGAACACGGCTATCACCAGCATGCTGGCGGTATTGATGGAGAGCAGCGCTTCAATGGAATCGGCACTGATATCGGGAATCGCCGGAATCGTGTACTCATCGGCATGACCCGCCAGAAATACCATGACGACGGAAACAATGCCAGCGAGCAGGGGCTTTACCCAGAGCCGCTCGCGCAAACGGTTGATGGTAAAGCGTAGCCGTGTAACAAGGGCGTTTTGCAACATGCTGCGAACCTGTGCCGCTAGTGAAACCGATGGAGGTTAGGCCGGTAAATGCACTCAGGATAAAAATACCGTGTGAATTAGCCTAGCAAAGACCCCGCTCCGCTGCTCCGAATATTTCTATCCCTTAAAAGAGCGCGGTGCGCGTGTGAGGCTAGCGGTGTATTTGCCATGCAGCGTAGACTGGGCGCCTACTGTGTGAAGATGAACAAGGCCCTTTATTCTGCTATGTCTGAAATGGATGCCCGAAAAGAACGTGAACGCTTGCAGCGCCTGGCTGGCTTGCTTGACGATGCCTACACCTTGCCGGGTGGTTATCGTATCGGGCTGGATGGTCTGATGGGCATTGTGCCGGTGGTGGGTGATATTGCCGGAGCGGTGTTGGCGCTCTACATCGTCTGGCGCGCCCGGCGTTTAAAGGTGCCTTTGCGCCTGCAAGGACGCATGCTCGGAAATATCGTGCTGGAATTGGTGGTCGGGCTGGTACCCGTGGTGGGTGATATTTTTGATATCGCGTTCAAGGCCAATCGTCGCAATTTGCAGTTAATCGAAGGCCACTTTGTGCAGCAAGAGGCATTGGCTGCCCGCGCCGGTGTTGCCTGGCGCCCCGGTCGCTGGGCCTTGTTGCTGGTGTTGCTGGCGGTCTTAATGCTGTTATTCCTCTAGGGTTTGGGTAAATTCGGTCAAATCGGGCACAAGCATGTACTTACTCGCCGGCGGTGCCGTGGGGTTTTGTTAGCATGGCGGCTTTCTTGGGGTTTTTGCGGGATGTCTTCGTAATGCAGAGCTTTGAACCACACGCGGCATGGTCAGCGCGTGATACCCAGCAGATTTCGTCGTTGTATCCGCATTTGATGCGTCACTTCGTGCGTGCGAAGGGCAATGCCTGGAGTGATATTCTTGCCTTGTTGGAGGAATACGCCGATGACACTTATCGCTATGGCCAACACATGCCGCTGACGCACCTCGATGCCATTCTTCAAAAAGTGATGCAGAAACCGGGAGGTCAGGCGTTTGGCCTGCAGGTGGGTACGAGCGTCCATCCCTCTGACTATGGCGTGATTGGCTATGCCTTGATGAACTGCAATACTCTGGGCGATGCGCTGGCTTTTGCGGCGCAGCATAAACATGCGTTTAATCCGGGCATGGAGGTGAGCCTGGAAGACAATGGCGCATACAGCGTTTTTCGGGTGCGTAATTCTCTGAGTTCGCCCTACGCAGCGATGTTGGTAGAAATGGATTTTGCGGCCGCCATCGAGCTGGCGCGGTTTCTAGTGGGCCAGCAATTGCGTGATCAGGTAAGACTACACGACGTGCGGTTTACGCATCAGGCCAAAGCCCGGTTAGGGGCGTATCAGGATGTGTTTCTGTGTCCGGTACATTTTGGTCAGCACGACAACCTCATGCGTATTCCTCGCGCGGTATTGCGGTTGCCCATTCGCTCCGCTAACCCGCAGCTCTTGCACTCCTATCTGCGCAAAGCGCAGCGCATCAAACAGGCACGCTTTAATCAAATCAGCGTATCGACCCGCGTGGCCCAATTTGTGGGTCGCAATTTGGGCCAGGGTCTGCCCGACCTGAAGGAAACCAGTCAGGCACTGCATATGGGGGTGAGTACACTCAAGCACAAGCTCTCGCTCGAAGGCACCTGCTACCGAGAAGTGTGCGACCGCGTGCTGCAAGAAAAAGCCGAGCTACTTCTGGCCAAACCCGGTTTACGCCTAAAAGAGCTGGCGTTTCACCTGGGTTTTTCGAGTCAGGCCGCCTTTACCCGGGCCTATAAGCGCTGGACAGGCCAAAGCCCGCAGCAACGTCGTAGAGAGATTGTTGGTTAAGAAGACTGATGCTGGACGGGAGATGCCAGACGGGAGAAGCTTGCGCGGTGACACATCATACTTCCGACCAGTCCGTCGTCTAGAGCGCCTCCCGTTCTCCGTCTGAAGCCTTCCCCTTTTCCGTCCCGCGTCTGCCGGATAACTCAACGCTTTTCCGGGATGATCGTTCTTGCTTGTAGCGCCATACGCCAGACGTTCGACCGAGTAGCGTCTCCCATCTCCCGTCCAGCGTCTTCCATCACATCACATCAATAACGATACGTCGCCATCACCGGGAAGTGGTCGGAGAGATCGCTGGTGTAACCATTGTGATACTTCCAGCCGCTGCATAGGGGCCACCAACCGCGCAAGTAAGACCAGTACCAGCTGTAAGGGGCTTTCAGTGCAATCACTTCCATGCTGGGTGTGCTCGCAGGTGCCAGATGGTCCTTGCGGTGGAAGACGTAATCGAGCGTGTCGTTGTAGCACATGTCATAGCCGCCGGCGTAGTTGTAGGCGCGCGACATCCAGTTCTCTTCAGGGTAAGAGCCGTCTGGGCCGTTATTGGCAAAGTTCAGGCTACCTTCGCTTACGCTGAGCATCTCGCGCACCTGCTTTCTCAGTGAGAACGGCACGTTCATATCGCCCGCCAGAATCACGGGCTCGGAAGCGGGGATGTTAAAACCATCGAGCCAGGTTTTAATTTCATTGAGTTGTGCCATGCGCACGGTGTGTTCCGTGTCGTCTGTTTCATCGTGGGTAGCTTGTAAGTGAGTGCCAACTATATGGTACTTGTAACCGTTTACATCGATTTTGGCATACACGGCACCCTTATTGGACTGGGCATCCCATGAGTTGGGCACATAATTGGTAAAGACCAATGCGTGCTGCTCTTCAATGGGATGCTTGGACGAAATCATCACGCCGCCGCGTACTACAAAGATCGAATTGGAGCAGGCGCCCGAAATGGAATCCCATCCGCCACCGGCACAGACTTTACCCAGAATGGGCGTGTGGTAGGTGTATTCCGACATGCCGGTAATCTGGTCGGCGGCATGGTCACGAAAAACCTCGGCATAAGCGATGACGTCGGGCAGTTCGTTGAGAGTGCGGAGGGCATCCGGCAGTGCGGCTGCGCGGGCAGTTTGATCCCAGTCCTGCACCGGTAATTGCATAATGTTATAGGTCATCACGCTCAGGTCGGGGCGCGCCGCCAGCGCGTTGATACTGTGCAGACAAATTGCCAGCACAATGGTGGATAAAAGAGCTTTACTACGCATGGTACATCTACCTCAGTACTTGTTATTCATTTTGAGTCGGTTGTTGTACGGCATGTGTGTGACAAACAAAAGTGTCGCGGGTGGGATACAGCTGAGGGGGTAAACATGGCGGCTGTTCAGTAAAAGATCAGACCTTGGGGCGTGTAATAAAAAACCTCTGTGACGCGAAAATGGCCAGTAGTCACAAGAACGGGAGGCACGAGCCTCCCGTTTTGCGGATGAGTCAACGTTGCGCTTACTGCGCCAGTGCGCGCAGCATCCACGCTGTTTTTTCGTGTACGCGCATGCGGTCGGAAATTAGCGCGGCCGAAGACTCATCATCGGCGGCCTGAGCGGCGCCAAGTGCTTCACGGCAGGTCTTCACCACCTGCTCATGACCCAGCGTGAGCAGGTGCACCATTTCTTTGGCTTCGGGTACGCCTTCGACTTCCTTGATCGAGCTGAGCTCTGCCAGCGCCTTATAGGTGCCGGGTGCGGGAACATCCAGTGTACGAATGCGTTCGGCAATGTCGTCCACGGCAACGGCCAGTTCGGTGTAATGTTCTTCGAACATCAGGTGCAACTCGCGAAACTGCGGCCCGGTTACGTTCCAGTGAAAGTTGTGCGTCTGCAAATACAAGGTGTAGGAATCCGCCAGCACGCGTTTTAGACCGTCTGCGATCTTCAGACGGTCTGCTTCTTTGATGCCAATATCAATCGTGCTCATGTTGTCTCCTTTGGTGAATAGGTTTGCACTGTTACTCAGCGACATACGTTCATCGTAGGCTAATAGTTTTGTTCCAAAAAGCGGAAATACAAGGCCGGCGAGGTATTTTCTGCACACTGGATATATTGGACTAGACTGAAGCAATCAATGCATGTTTGAGGAGCTGTTGCTGTGATTACCCCCGACTTACCCCCTGATGAAGCGCAGCGACTGGAAACTCTGCGCGCCCTGCGTATTCTGGATTCCGCCCCCGAAGAGCGCTTCGACCGTCTCACCCGCATGGCCAAGCGCATGTTCGGCGTACCCATCTCGCTGGTGAGTATCGTCGACAGTGACCGGCAGTGGTTCAAGTCCAAACAGGGGCTGGACGCCGAGGAAACTCCCCGCGATATTTCCTTTTGCGGTCACGCCATTCTGGGTGACGAACTGTTCTACATCCCCAATGCGAAGGAAGACGAACGCTTTCATGATAATCCTCTGGTGACTGATGCGCCCAATATTCGTTTTTATGCGGGTCATCCATTGCGCGTGGCCAACGGCCATAAGATGGGTACGTTGTGTCTGATCGACGACAAGCCGCGCGAAATGGACGAAGAGGATAAAGCCTTGTTGCGGGATCTTGCGGTGATGGCGGAGCAGGAGATCGCGGCGCTGCAGCTGGCCACGCTGGACGAACTCACCATGATTTCCAACCGGCGAGGTTTTGTGTCGTTGGGGCGGCATTCCTTGAGCTTGTGCAAGCGGCATCAGAAACCGGCCACGCTGGTGCTCTTTGACCTGAATGATTTCAAACCGATTAACGATCAGTTTGGTCATGCCGAGGGCGATCGGGCGCTCATCGCCTTTGCCAATATCCTCAAACAGGTGTTTCGCGATTCGGATGTGTTTGGCCGTATTGGTGGCGACGAGTTCGTGGCCCTGCTCAGCGGGACGAGTGAGGAGGAAGTACAACAGGTCATGGCGCGTTTTCAGGAAACGATTGACCATTACAATATGCAAGCCAAACGGGGTTACGATGTGCGCTACAGTGCGGGTTGGGTGACACGTGAGCCGGACGGTGAAGAAAGCATAGACGAACTCATGGCCCAGGCCGATGCGCGCATGTATGAGCAGAAAAAACACAGCAAGCGTTGAGTGAGAAATGCTCGACGTAAAAAAGGGAGATACTGATGATCTCCCTTTTTCGTTTCTGAAGGACGGTATCGGGAGGTTCAGCGTTTTTCCCGGTCGAGACAGGCGGCAAAATCCACGTTCTTGAGTTGCGGCACGAAATTGCAGGGCCCTTGCCGGCTATCAATCTGTGCCGCAATGATTTCGTCCCAGGCGGTGCGGCAGGCGTTGGTGCTACCGGGCAGGCAGAATATCAGGGTTTTGTTGGCCATGCCTGCCAGTGCACGGCTTTGTATGGTTGATGTGCCAATCTGTTTCAGGCTGACCTGACGAAACAATTCGCCAAACCCATCCACCTGTTTATCGAGTAATGGCGTCACGGCTTCGGGCGTACTGTCGCGTGAGGTGAAGCCGGTGCCGCCGGTGATCAGCACCACCTGCGTGCTTGCGTCGGCGATCCAGCCAGACAGTGTGGCACGAATATCATAGATGTTGTCCACGACCAGCCTGCGGTCGGCCAGCTGATGGCCGGCTTCGCAGAGCCGGTCCACCAGACACTGCCCCGAGGTATCTGTGGCTTCAGTGCGGGTGTCGGATACCGTCAGCACCGCTATGTTGAGCGGTATCAACGTTTGGCTAAGGTGTTGTCCCATGTTCTTTTCTCATCGACAAAGTTGAATAGAGTCAGCCACCAATCATGGCCAGATGTTGAATGATGCCGCTGTCGTGCTCGCGCAGGCGGTGGCCGGACTGTTTGCCCAGTACCGACTCTCGCAGGAACGCGCTGAGCTTTTCGGTGTTTCCTGCAGCCAAATGCGGACGCAGGTCGATGCCCTGGTCGGCGAACAAGCATAAATGAAGTTGACCGCTGGAGGAAACGCGTAAGCGATTACAGTCGGCGCAGAAGTCTCTACTGTACGGCATGATGACACCGATGCGACCACGGTAATCGGGATGGCTGTATTCCTGTGCGGGCCCCGCATGGGCCGCGCGGGGTTCTGCCTGCCAGCCTTCCTCGACCAATCGCCGTTGAATACAGGCACCCGAAAGGTGTTGGGCGTCAAAATATTCGCGGCCGAGTCCGGTTTCCATCAATTCGATAAAGCGTACGCTGATATTACGTTGTTTCACCAGTGCCATGAAGGCGGGCAATTCCTCGAGCGTGTGCTCACGCAAGAGGACCGTATTGAGTTTAATGCTTTTGATGCCGAGTTCTTCAGCGACGTCGAGACCGCGTAACACCGCGGCGAGTTTGTCGTGCCCGGTGATTCGTTTAAAGCGCAGTGCCTGCAAACTATCGGCGCTCACGTTCAGGGCGTCGAGCCCGGCGTCGCGATAGGCGCGAAGCTGTTTGTCGATGCGGTAACCGTTACTGGTGAGTGCCACCTGCTCAATACCCGGTGTGTGTTTACAGCGTCGAATGATTTCGCTCAGGTCTTTGCGCAGCGTGGGCTCGCCACCGGTGATGCGAATCTTACGCGTGCCATTGGCGGCAAAGGCTGCGGCGACTTGCTGTATCTGCGCAAGCGACATTTCCTGCGGTGCCGATGCGCTGGGGCAATACCCATCGGGTAGGCAATATGTGCAGCGAAAGTTGCAGGCTTCGGTCACCGAAAGCCTCAGATAAGTGAAGCGGCGACGGTGTTGATCAGCGAGGGTCGCACTGGCGTCATCCAAGGCGTACAGAGGGAGCAACTGCATTAATCTTCCTCCAGAAAATTATGTTGCCGGGCATGGGCCAGACGGCGTTGAAAGCGGTCGGCTTTGTTGGCAAAGAACATCACGATCATACACGCGGCCAGTACGCCATAGAGCACCATAAAGGCAGCACTGTGAATACCCAGTACGTCAACGGCAAGGCCGAAGGCGAGTGGGAGCGTGCAGCCCCCCAGAGCGCCCATGGCGGCCACCAGCCCGCCTACAGTGCCCATGGCATGGGGGTAGTAATCGTGAATTGTTTTGTAGACGCTGGCGCGGCCAAAGCCCTGAGCCAGACCAATAATGAAAATGAGCACAGAGAAAACCCACACGTTCAGTTCGATGGTCAGAGTGACATCCCGATCAATGCCGTGAATGGTCATACTGGTAGGCGGGTAACTCAGAAAGAACAGGCACACCAGACAAATCCAGAACACCAGCCAGTTCACGGTGCGCCCGCCATAGCGATCTGCAAACCAGCCCCCCAATGCGCGCACCATGCTGGAGGTGGCGACGAAAAACAGGGTGAATGCCAGCGCCTGCGCGACAGACAGTTTGTAGGCACTTACATAGTATTGGGGCAGCCAGAGAATGAGTGCGAGAAAGCTGCCAAATACAAAGTAGTAATAGAGGCCAAAGCGCCACACCTGCAGCTGGCCCAGTGCCTGACGTATGCTGATGCGGGGCAGATTGCGCATGGCAGCAGGTGGCCGGTGAGGCGCCCACAGCGCAAACAGCATGGCCATCATCAATAGTCCCACTCCATAGACCGGCCCCAGTACATTCCAGCCCCATTGCGATACCAGCCAGGGCGCAAAGATGAGCGTGATGGCCGCGCCGGTATTGCCTGCACCAAACACCCCCATGGCGGTACCTTGATGGGCGGAACTGAAAAAGTCCGTGATGTAGCGAATGCCCAGCGTGAAAGAGCTGCCGCTGATTCCCAGCCAAAGCCCCAACCACAGGTAATCGTTGAGCGATTGGGCCCAGGGTAGAAGAAACAGTGGCGGTGCCGTGAGCAGCATCTGCCAGCTCATCAGATGCTTGGGGGTGAAATAATCTGCCAACAGACCCGCGGGAATGCGCCCGAGCGCGCCGCTCAATACCGGGGCCGAAAACAGCACGCCCAGTTGCAGCGCGCTGAGTTGCAGGCGATTTGCGATGTCGAGCCCCAGCACCGCATAGAGGGTCCACACCGAAAAGTTTGCCGCGAAAGCGAGCGTGGCCAGACTCAGGGCCTGATTGGCGCCGGCGAGATGCATGGCTGGCGAGGGGCGTGAAATACGTGTTGTCGTCATGCGTCTCATTTAACCAGAAAACCGGAACGGCGCCTGTGCTCTAACCCTTTTACGCCTAGGGCCTACAGGGCGCTACCACTAAAGAGGTAGCCGCCCCCGTATTGCGCGAAGAGGGGCGCCGGTGCGAGCCTGCCCTTGGTGGTAGATGAGGAGAAATGTCGCCCTGGTCGCTGCCTTTTGGCTTGATGCATATCAAGTAGGCCGTATCGCTTTGCACACACAATGCAGAAAAATCCCGTTGCATCAGGAGGCATTATGTCTGCGGATCATAAAATAAACCTGTTCGCCGTGAGCGACCCGAAAATCAAAACCCTGCACATCACCTGGTTTGCATTTTTTCTTACCTTTGTGGTGTGGTTCAACCATGCGCCCTTGTTGATCTTTATGAAAGAAGCCTTCGACATGAGCTCGCAGCAGGTAAAGGCGCTCATGATTCTGAACGTGGCGCTCACCATTCCCTCACGCATTGTGGTGGGCATGCTGGTCGACAAATACGGGCCGCGCAGAGTGTATTCCGGTTTGTTATGGAGCGCTTCGGTGCTGTGTATCGCCTTCGCCATGGCCAACAGTTACCAGCAGCTCGCGCTGATGCGCTTTCTGATGGGCTTCGTTGGTGCCGGCTTCGTGATCGGCATTCGCATGGTAGGCGAGTGGTTTCCTCACAAGTCAGTGGGTATTGCCGAAGGTATTTATGGCGGTTGGGGTAATTTTGGATCGGCTGCTGCCGCCATGACCTTGCCCACACTGGCGCTGATTTATGGTGGAGAGAACGGCTGGCGCTACGCGCTGGCGACGACCGGAGTGATCGCAGGCTTGTACGGTATTTTTTACTTTAGGGTGGCACGTAATACGCCTAAAGGTTCTACCTACTTCAAGCCTAAAAAAGCCGGCGGGCTGGAAGTGACGTCGTGGAAGGACTTTTACTTTTACCTGGCAATGAATATTCCCATGTATGCGGCACTTGCGGTACTGGCCTGGAAGCTTTCGCCCACCGGCGTTGCCTTGCTCAGTGACAACGCCATGTATGCCATTTGGGCAGGTTTACTGGCCTTGTATGTGGTGCAGGTACGACAAATCTGGCATGTCAACAAAGAGAACCTGACTCACGGTGTGCCCGAGATGGATCGCTATCGCTTCAAGCAGGTAGCGGTGCTGAATTGGTCCTACTTTGTCACCTTCGGTTCAGAGCTGGCAGTGGTCTCGATGTTACCCCTGTTCTTCCTCGAGACCTTCGACAGTCTCGATCCGGTTAAGGCCGGTTTATTGGCTTCGGGATTTGCATTTATGAATCTGGTCGCGCGTCCCACCGGCGGGTGGTTTTCCGATCGCTTTGGTCGACGTAAGGCCTTGATGGTGCTGATTGGTGGTCTGGCTATGGGATATTTTGTGCTGAGCCAGATTGATGCCGGATGGTGGATTCCGGTTGCAGTAATAGCCACCATGTGTTGCTCGTTCTTCGTGCAGGCCGGAGAAGGCGCTGTGTTTGCGGTGGTACCGTTGATCAAGCGTCGCATGACGGGTCAGATCGCCGGCATGACTGGTGCCTACGGTAATGTGGGCGCCGTAACCTACCTGACAGTATTGAGCTTCGTGGACTACAGCACCTTTTTTATGGTGATCGCCTGCTCGGCGCTGGTGATCTTCTTTATCGCCATGTTGATGGATGAGCCGAAAGGCAAGATCTCCGAAGTATTGCCCGATGGCACGGTGCAAATGATCGAAGTGGGTTAATGCTTCGGGTAAATCCTATCCCCCTCCGGCCAGTGATTTTTCTGCACTGGCCGGTGTCGTGATTGAGGCGTCTTCATGAACGGTTTACCACCGCAACACCGCGATCTTCAGCTCGATGTAGGCGTGATCAGCAGCGCCGGAGTCAAAGCCATCAATGAAGATTGTGCGGGTGTGGAAGTGCCTGAACAGGCCTACGAATGCCAGAGCAAGGGCGCTGTGCTGGTGGTGGCAGATGGGGTGTCGTCTGCCGAAGCGGGCAGAGAAGCCAGTGCGACGGCCGTTAGCCGGTTTATCGAAGACTATTATCAAACCCCTGATACCTGGTCGGTAAATACCTGCGGCGAAAAAGTACTGGCTACCTTGAATATGCGGCTTTATCGGCAAAGTCACGCTTATGCAGGGGAAGGCAAGGGCTTTCTCACCACCTTCAGCGCCGTGGTGATCAAAGGGCAGGCGGCCTACTTCTTTCATGTGGGTGACAGCCGCATCTGGTTGCTGCGTAACGGCCGTCTGCGCCAACTGACACAAGACCATGTCGCGGTGCAGGGCGAAGGTCAAACGTTTCTGTCGCGCGCGCTGGGCATGGACAACCGCCTGAATATCGACTGTGGCCGTGTGCCGCTGGAAAAAGACGATGTACTGCTGTTGAGCAGCGATGGGGTGCATGACTTCGTGCCCGCGACGCAACTCGCTCGCCTGCTGCACAGTGAAGGCGCCGCGCAGGCAATGGCTCAGGTGGTGTGTGATACCGCTCTGGCGCAGCGTAGTGACGACAATGTCAGCGTTGTTGTGGCGCGTATTCAGGCCTTGCCGCGACAAAATATCGAAGATTATCAGCACGCCCTGACCCGTTTGCCTTTTCCCCCAGAGCTCAAGCCAGGCATGGTGCTCGATGGTTTTGAGATTCAAGAGGAGCTCTTTGCTTCCAGTCGCAGTCAGCTGTATCGCGTTAGAGACCAGCAAAGTGGCGAGATAATGGTGATGAAGACACCCTCTCAAAACTATGTGGACGACCTTGCCTATATCGATCGCTTTATTCAGGAAGAATGGATCGGGCTGCGCATTCGGCATGCCAATGTGGTGGGCGTCGTTACCCAGCATCGCAAGCGGAATTTCCTCTACTATCTGATGGAATACGTGCAGGGTGAGGGGCTGGATGCATGGATTAGCAGGCACCAACCGCCCAGTCCCAGACAGGCGATTCATCTGGTGAAACAAATAGCTGCCGGCCTGATGGCGTTTCATGAAAATGAGGCCGTGCATCAGGATTTGAAACCGGGCAACATAATGATTACCGCCGAGTCGCGCGCCGTGATTCTGGATTTTGGATCGGTCTGGGTGGCCGGTTTATCTGAACGCACGCAAACGTTGGAAGCCGAGGGTGTGCTGGGTACGGCGGCCTATTCCGATCCGCTTTACTTGCGGGGGCAGCACCCTGGCATTCAGGGTGATGTGTATGCCCTTGCGACCATTACCTACGAGATGTTCTGTGGCCGGCTGCCCTATGGCAACGAGGTGGAGGATTGCCAATCCGCGTGGGACTATGATCGTCTGCGTTATCAGCCGGCCAGCGAAGTGAACCCCATGATTCCGCAATGGTTCGACGGTGCCCTGCGGCGTGGCTGCAGTTTTGACCTGGAACAGCGCTACGCTACGGTGGACGATCTGCTGCACGACCTACAGCATCCCAATCCGGAATTCTTGCGGGATGATCCGGTCGAGCAGGGTAATGCCAGCAAGTTACTTTTCTGGAAGCTGCTGTCGGGCTTTTGGTTTGTAACCCTGTGTTTGTTGGTGTACCTGTTCAGTCAGTCTGCTTGATGGGTGCAGCGACTGTGACTATCGCATGTGTTGGCTCTCCGTGACGCGGGCCCAAGGCGGTACGCTGTTGATGCCGTGATGCTGCTATGCAGCATTGGTCTGGCGGCTGTGTCGGCCTCTGGTTCTGGTACGTTTGATTCGAAAGCAGGGTTGCGAGTGTTGTCGCCGAAACAGTATGGGCTTAATGCGATGAAGGCTGATTCTGGCCCGACTCTGGCGCAGAAGGTGGGTGCGGTGCTGTACTTTCGTCATCATAATCGCTTGCCTCAGCGAAACACACCCGATTGCGCCCATTTTCTTTGGCTCGATACAGCGCAGCGTCGGCAGCGCGGTACACGGCCCAAGGGTCGGAAAGCTCCGGATGCGCGGCCGCAACACCAAAGGATGCCGTAATGGTGATGCGCTGGTCCTGCCAATGCACGGCGTCACCCGCTATGCATTGACGCAAGCGCTCCGCGATGGCACCGGCCTGTTCGCGCTGACACTCAATGGCCAATACGCAAAGCTCTTCGCCGCCCACGCGTGCCGCGACTTCGTTCTTGCGACAGTTTTCTTTCAGAATGCGTGCCACGTATTGCAAGGTTGCATCACCCGCTTCGTGGCCATAGGTATCGTTCACGCGTTTAAAGTGGTCCAGATCGATCTGAATCAGGCTGAGGGGCCGGCCGTGCCGCTGCTGCCTTGCAAATTCCTGCTCCAGGCGATTGGAGAAATAGCGCTTGTTGTAGAGGCCGGTGAGTGCATCGCGCAGCGCCATCTGGGTAATCAGCTCTTCACGGTGCCCAACCATATAGCCAAGCGAGGCAAATACAATGGCCGTTGCCACCGTCATGTAGGTATACAACAAGCCATCAAAGTGGTGTTCTGCAAAAGGCTCCCGGCCCGCGAGCCATTGCACCAGCAACCAGCCTATGGGGGCACCTAAAGAAAGAATCAGCCCATACAGGGCGCGCAGCAGAGGTAAGGGCAGGTAACGTGTCACCCGGTTGGAGATGGGAGCCTCGCGGCTTCGTATCAGAGTCATGCCTGTTACCTTTAGTGATTCACGGGTGCGCCCTCGCTGCCGGATTTTACCTGCAGAGGTACGCGGCCTGATTGATCTGCATCAGCTTATGACGGCTTGGGGGCAAGGGCGTCTGGCAGAACATTGGGCCACTGGTATCGCATCAGTTCGGTTTCAGGGCGCAACCCACGTAGCTTCTTAAAGCATAGTCAACATGCAGAGCTTTGCTTGAGTGCGCACAGCGATTAAGCTTGCACTTTGTCGCACATCAAGGCCTTGAATTGTCTGCCACTCGTATAGTGAGGCAATGGGTAGCGCCGTGTTGGCGGCGTGAATTTTGTAGTGGAGGGATGACCTGCATGCTTGTAAAAGAGGTGATGAATCACACGCCCCTGTGTTTAACACCCGAAACCCCTGTGCCCGATGCCGTGCGAATGTTGGTGACTGAGCAGCAGAGTTGCTTGCTGGTGGTCGACAGTGGGCGCTTGCTGGGTATTGTCACCGAGCGGGATTTGACGCACCTGCTGGCCGCCCTGTTCAGCACCCCGAAAGACGCCGTGCCCGGCCTGGCGGAGCTGATGACCGCACAGCCTGTATGCGTAGGTGAGAACGATCCTTGCGAAGACGCCCTTACCCTGTCGCGCACGCGGAGCCTGCGTCATCTGCCGGTATTGGATGATCAGGACCGCGTTGTGGGGGTGGTGACGCAAGGGAACCTGCTCGAAGCCTATGCCGCCTTGATGGATGAACAGGCACGCTTGCGATCGAGTCTCAAGGAATTACAGACCCTGTCGCTCGAAGATCCGCTGCTGGGGGTGGGCAACCGCCGTGCCATGGAGGTGGATTTGAGTTTCTCGGAGGCGGAAGCGCGCAGGCATGATAAAACCTATGCCCTAGCATTGCTGGATATCGATTTTTTCAAACGCTACAACGATAGCTATGGGCATCGTGCGGGGGACGAGGCCTTGCGCCAGGTGGCGCAAACCGTGAAACAAACCGTGCGTGAATCCGACCGGGTTTTTCGCTATGGCGGTGAAGAGCTGCTGGTGCTGATGCCGGAGACGGATACCGAATCCGCCCAACAATGTATTGAGCGTGTGCGCGAGGCCGTCCAACAGCTGGGGCTCGAGAACGCGCAGACGCCCATCGGCGTACTCACGATCAGTGCGGGTGTGCGGGCGGCGCAAGCCGGAAGCTGGCAAGATATGGTGGAAGCCGCCGATCAGGCTCTGTATACCGCCAAGCGTGAGGGGCGTAATCAGGTGCGACTCGCCCAGTAGCCTATCCTTGCGCTGCTCTTCTGAGCCTCAAAACGCACAGCACCATAGTGAGAGGCTACAGCGTCTTTCCCCTTCGATGTTATCCACAGTGGCCGGCGGGATTGTCTGGTAGCGATAAACCCGCGCAGTGTAGTGGAAAACGCGCCGCGACTTATACTGATTACTGCTAAATGGCGGCATGTCTCACCAGTTCCGGCTCTAAAAGCCGCCCTTTTATAATAGAAAAAATCCATTAATAACAAAGTTATATAAGTGACTTCTAAAAACTTTATAAAGATAGCTATGCTGAAAAGAGAGGGGTGGTATTGAGGAAATGGCCATAGGCAGACTTGCCGTGGCAATGGGCTCGAAAGAGCCGGGAGAAAAAGCATGAATAAAGTGATTCGGTTTAGCATGGTGGTAGTGCTGTTGGGTGGGCTGACGGCGTGTCAGACCTTGCACTCAACACAGCAGCAGGTGCGAAGTGGAGGGATGGCAGACTCCGCGCAACCCTTAGGTTTAGGGCAGCAAACGCCCGCCAGCGCCGATGCGCTGGCGTATTTATTATTGGGGCAGGGGCCGGAAAACCATGTCCGGTCGCAGCGTGCTTGTGAAGCGTTGCTGGAGCCCTTGCACGCACAGGCTGCGCCCAACATCATCACCTATTTGCCTCTGGACCGTGTGGGCGATTTCAGTCGTACAACACCGCGCTTTAATAAAGCGCTGTGCAAACATCTAGCAGACGGCCGCATATCCAGGCTGGAACGGGGTTTGCGCAGTGCATTGGGTGATCCCGTGACGCGTGGCCCCTATCTTGTTGTGGTGCCTCAGGAAATGGGCGTTTCCCTGAGTCTGGATCAGGCGCTGGTTATCGATTTGTCGCTGGTGCGAGATCAGGATTTACCCCGTACGATTCATAACTGGCGTCAGCACGTGATGCCAAATAGCGCCTTGTGGCAGGGGACTCCCGATGTACAGGGGTTGTATGCCGCCTTGAGTCAGGGGCTTAGTCAGATTCAGATCGCCGCCACGGCACATCACGCACCGGCACACAGTCTTTAAAAAACGCCAGTGCGGTGTGCGCAGGTTGGCCCAGCTTGGTCTAGACTTCCTAGCAGTATGAAGCGGGCGTTCTGCCCGCTTCCCGATATCGATGATGTGACCCTTGATGAGGCTTCCAATGAACACCAGAGCGCTGACCCTGACGTTTTTTCTTTCGCTGCTGACAGCCGCCGGGCTGGGGCATGCGGCAGAGAGCGAATTCATTATCATTGGCACAGGTGGCGTTACCGGTGTGTATTATCCAACCGGGGGGTCGATCTGTCGCATGGTGAACCGTAATCGCAAGGAACACGGTATTCGGTGTGCAGTGGAGAGTACTCAGGGCTCGGTGTACAACGTTGCCGGCCTGCGCAGCAAAGACCTGGATATGGCGGTGGTGCAGGCGGACATTCAGGAACATGCCTACAAAGGGACAGAAGAATTCAAGGATGCAGGGCCTCACAGTGAGTTACGGGCCCTGTTTTCGCTGCATTCGGAGTTATTTACTCTGGTGGTACGCAAGGATTCGGGCATCAACAGTTTGGCGGAACTGAAAGGTAAACGCGTGAACATTGGTAACCCCGGTTCAGGGCAACGCGCCATTATGGATCGTTTGATGCAGGCGCTCGATTGGAGTTATGGGGATTTCCTCAAGACCTTTGAATACAAATCAGCCGAGCAGGCCAAAGCCTTATGTCGCGATCGTTTTGATGCCATGGTGTTTGTAGCCGGTCACCCGAGTGGTTCCATCAAAGAGGCAACGGTTGAATGCGAGAGCGTTCTGCTTGATGTGACGGGCCCTGCCGTCGACCAGCTTGTTGCGGCACATAGCTACTACCGTCCCCTGACGATTCCGGGAGGTATGTATCGCGGTACCGAGCGGGACGTGCGTACCTTTGGTCTGGCCGCCACCTTCGTAACCACCTCGCGGGTATCCGACGAGGTGGCATACCATGTAGTGAAGGCCGTGTTTGAGAACCTCGATACCTTTACGCAGTTGCATCCGGCCTTTCGGGGATTGCAGCGCGAAGATATGATTCGCAATGATCTGGCGGCGCCCATGCACGATGGTGCAATCAAGTACTACAAGGAAGCGGGGTTGATGTGAGGGTGTAAAGACGCCACGCACATAAAAGTGAATATGGGTTCAAAGTATTGTCTCGAACCGGTAAACTACCCATAGGGATTACTTACTGGGTGGCATAATGGCACGGGTTCAGGCGAGTCAATATCTTTCAGACGCGCAGCTTAGAACGCTGAAACAGGCGTCGAACAAGTATGCGTTCTGGATGTTTTTCTGCAATTGGGCAATGATTGGCGGCGCGTTTCTTCTGTTTGCTCTGTGGCCCAATCCACTTACTTTTGTCGCAGCATTGTTTCTGCTCGGGGGCCGACAGCTCGGTTTGGGCATCTTGCTGCACGAATGTTCCCACCGCGGCTTTTTCAACTCGCGCCAGCTGAATGATTGGTTCGGTCACTGGTGTGCAGGCTTGGCCATTCTAGTACCCATCGACTTTTACCGCCCCTACCACTTTGCTCATCATACCCAGACCGGCACAGAGCAGGATCCGGACGTGGGTAACATTGCCCAGTATCCGGTCTCTCCCCAGAGCTTTCGGCGCAAGGTGCTACGTGATTTTCTGGGCCTGTCAGGCTTGAAATCCATGGCGGCGATGTTGCTGTATGTGTTGCCCGGACGCGCCGGAAACGCCGTATCGCTGGGTATCAACGGCGACGATGTGGGCAAAGACGCCGGGTGGCGCATGGGCGCACGCAACTACACCCACGTACTGCTTTTTCATGCTGTATTCTTTGCGCTGTTTTATGCTGTGGGCCAGCCCTGGCTGTACGGCATGTGGTGGCTGGCGTATCTGTTTACGCATCCGTTTATTATTCGTGTGCGCCAGATTGCTGAGCACGGAGCCATGCCTGCACTCGCATCAGATGATGTGCGCAATACAACGCGTACCACACTCGCAAGTCCCTGGGAGCGCCTGTTCTTCGCACCGAATTACGTCAACTTTCATTGCGAACACCACCTCTTACCCACCGTGCCCAGCTACCACTTGCCACAGATGCATCATTGGCTCAGGGAAAGCGGTTTTTACCGCAAGCATCCTGAGGCATTGGTGATCAAGGGGTATCCGCAGGTGATGCGTCTTGCTGCCGCGGGCCCAGTCTTGAAATAAAACGGGCCGCGATCGCGGCCCTGAATCAGACGCACTGGAAAGTGCGCTTATAGGTATACCTGCATTCACCCGATGGGTCGATTATCAATGATAAAACCTTTTCCGCGTTCGCCCGCAGCGTTGGTACCTGCGCCATCCATGTAAAAGCTGTTCTGTGACCAAAACGAAGCGGTTTCGCTAGGATAGGTAACGACGGGCAGCAAGCGAAACCTGGAGCGCTTTCACAGCGTCCCTAAGGGGTCTCTGAATGGTCTCGGAATGGGGTTTTCGGCGGTGCAGATCGAATATCATGCACCGCCTGAGCCGCGAGGCCGTTACTTCGAGAGGAGCGAAATATCGGCCACGCGCAGGAACAGGTTACGCAGGCGCGTAAGCAGAGCGATACGGTTGTTACGCACGTTTTCGTCATCGGCCATGACCATGACCTGATCGAAAAACGCATCGACCGGGCCCTGCAGGGAGGCGAGTTCGCTCAGTGCGCTCTGGTACTCGCCCTGATCGAACAACGGGGTAACGCGGCCGTGTAGTTCGGCGAGCGTGCTGGCGAGAGCCTGCTCTGCTTCTTCGCTCAACAGGTGGCTGTCGACATCTTCCGATGTACTGGCCGTGTCTTGCTTGGCCAGTATGTTTGATACACGTTTATTGGCCGCCGACAGCGCTTCGGCTTCGCTGCGCTGATAAAACGCATTCACCGCCTGAACCCGTTGGTGGAAATCCAGCGGCCGAGTGGGGCGACGCGCCGCAACGGCGAGGAAGACCTCTGCTGACACGCCTTCGTCGTCATACCAGGCGCGGAAGCGCTCCAGCATATAATCGACCAGTTGCTGGTTAACCTTCGGATTCTCCAGCGACGCAAAGCCATCGGCTGCCCAGCCGATCAGATCATTCAGGTCCAGGGGCAGGTCTTTCTCGACGATAATGCGCAATACACCCAGTGCCGCGCGGCGCAAGGCGAAGGGATCTTTGGTGCCCGTAGGTGGCTGGTTGATACCGAACAGGCCCACCAGTGAGTCGATTTTTTCGGCCAAGGATACGGCACAGCCTGTTAATGTAGAGGGGAGCGGGCCGCCGGCATATTTGGGCATGTATTGTTCGTCGATGGCGAGGGCGACGTCGTGGTGTTCCCCATCGTGGCGGGCGTAGTGCGTCCCCATAATGCCCTGTAGGTCGGTGAATTCCAGCACCATTTCGCTCACCAAGTCGGACTTGGCCAGCTCGCCGGCGCGTTGTGCCAATGACGGGTCGCTCCCGATCGCCTGGGCGATTTTGGCAGCCAGTTGAGCCACGCGTTCGGTTTTATCGTAAATGGTGCCCAGCTTGGTCTGGAATACGATGTTCCTGAGCGCTTCGCGCTTGTGTGCAAGCGTGGTCTTCTTGTCGGTCTCGAAGAAAAATGCGGCATCCGAAAGGCGCGGCCGAATTACCCGTTCGTTACCGCTAATCACCTGTTGCGGGTCTTTACTCTCGATGTTGGCCAGCGTAATAAAGTGGGGCAGCATGGCGCCGTCCTGATTGACCACATGGAAGTATTTCTGATGTTCTTTCATGGAGGAAATCAACGCTTCGGCCGGCACATCCAGAAAACGTTCTTCAAAGTTGCCCAGCAGGGGCACCGGCCATTCGTTCAACGCCGTTACTTCGTCGAGCAGCGCTTCGTCAATCACCGCCTGCCCGCCAACGGTTTGGGCGATCCCGGTGACCGCTGCACGAATTTTCTCTTTGCGGGTATCCAGGTCGGCAATTACCTTGCCCTGTTCCAGCAACAGATTTTCGTATTCAGAGGGGTGACTTACGCTAAGCTCACCACTACTGTGAAAGCGGTGGCCGCGTGTGGTGTTGCCGTTGGGAATGTCCAGTATCGCGCCGGGTACGACCGTGTCGCCAAACAGCATGAGTGACCACTGTACCGGCCTTACGAACTCCACACGTTGCGCGCCCCAGCGCATGCGCTTGGGAATGGGCAGCTTGGCGAGGGCCTGTTCCACAATGGCATTAAGCAGGCCAATGGTGGGCTGACCCGCTTCGGTGCTTCGGTACACTAACCAGGTCCCCTTGGGCGTTTCCATTTCTTCCAGCTGGTCGGGCTCGATGCCCAGCGAACGGCAGAATCCAAGCAGGGCTTTGGTGGGCTGGCCATCGGGGTCGAAGGCCGCTTTTTTCGCAGGGCCGCGTTTTTCGATCTGTTTGTCGGCTTGTGTCGTGGCCAGCGCTTCGATACGCACGGCGAGGCGGCGGGGGCTGGCGAAACTGACGCTGTTTGCGAAGGTGAGCCCCGCGTCTTTCAGACCGTCACAAATACCCTTTGTAAAGGCCTCAGAAAGCGTGCGCAGTGCTTTCGGTGGTAATTCTTCGGTGCCGATTTCGACGAGAAAATCCTGTGCAGACATCTTACTTGTCTCCTTCTGCTGTCTGGGCCAATACTTCGTCGCGCAGTGCTTCCGGAGCGAGCGGGAAACCGAGCTCCTTGCGGCGGTCAAAGTAGGCTTGTGCCACGGCTCGCGCCAGGCTGCGCACGCGCAGAATAAAACGCTGGCGTTCGGTGACCGAAATGGCGTGTCGGGCATCCAGCATGTTGAAGGTATGTGACGCTTTCAGCACCAGTTCATAGGCGGGGAGTGGCAGTCCCAGTTCAATCAGGCGCTGGCTCTCGGACTCGTAGGTGTCGAAATTGGCAAACAGTGAGGCGGTATCGGCCTGCTCAAAGTTATAGGTCGACATTTCCACTTCGTTTTGATGGAACACGTCGCCGTAGGTGACGTCACCTTCGGGGCCATGGGTCCAAACGAGGTCGTAGACGCTATCCACGCCCTGCAGGTACATGGCTATACGCTCCAGACCATAGGTGATTTCGCCGGTGACCGGGTAGCATTCAAGGCCGCCCACCTGTTGAAAATAGGTAAACTGGGTCACTTCCATGCCGTTGAGCCACACTTCCCAGCCCAGCCCCCAGGCGCCGAGGGTGGGTGATTCCCAGTTGTCTTCTACAAAGCGCACGTCGTGCACGGTGGTGTCGATGCCCATGGCTTTTAGGCTTTCGAGGTAGAGATCCTGGATGTTGAGCGGAGATGGTTTCATGACCACCTGAAACTGGTAGTAGTGCTGCAGACGGTTGGGGTTTTCACCGTAGCGGCCGTCGGTGGGGCGGCGGCTGGGTTGCACGTAGGCGGCATTCCAGGTTTCCGGACCGATGGAGCGCAAAAAGGTGGCCGGGTGGAAGGTGCCGGCGCCCACTTCCATATCCAGGGGCTGCAACACGACGCAGCCCTGTTGAGCCCAAAAATTCTGCAGGGCCAGAATGAGGCCCTGAAAGGTTTTTACATCTGGAGAGTTTGTGTTCGACACCGTCTGACACCCACCTGTTGGTATAGTGAATCAATGAACATGCATGGCACGTTTGTGACACCCAAAGGGGCACTGCACCGCCCGGATGCCCAAAAAAAGAGCGGCATTATACCCCAGCCGCCCCCGACTTGCTTTGTTATTGGTTGATGTACTTCAAAATTTCCACCACCTGTTCGGGTGTTTCGGCCACCGCGTGAGCCGCTCCGTCGATCTCCTTCAAGGGATGGGTGAGCCCGGGGTCGTGAATCACGATCACCGGCTTGCCCAGACCCACGGCAATACCCGCATCGAAAGCCGCGTTCCACTGCTTGTACTTGTCGCCAAAGCGCACCACGACGATATCGGCGCGTTTGAGCATGGTCATGGTGCGCAGGGCATTTATTTTTGCTGCTTTGTGATCTTTCCAGAAGTTTTGTGCTTCTTCACCGAGTATCCTTGCGCCCACTTCATCGCTGGCCTCGTGGTCGGTGATTGGGGCGAGAATTTCTGCATCAATGCGCGCATCTTTCATACCTTTAATGATGCGATCGCGCCAATCGGTATGAATTTCGCCTGATAAATAAATGGAGTAGTTCATGTGGCTATCCTGCGGAGCTGAAAAAACGTTCATAAAACGGTGACATGCCCGCGTTATATTATTGGCTTGCTGCACTGGCGGACATGATGGTGAAGGCGATTCTAAAGGAGCCTGAATCAGATTAAAACCGCAGCCGTGCGAGCTTGACGTGCTACACAAGGAGAAGGAAATCGTGGCGATCTATGATCATAAATACGGTGAATTAAGTTATTACCGGGTGTTTCGCGCCTGGGGTGGGCAGGAGCATCAGGAATATGTGCGTATCAAAGGCGATCCCAAGGCCGCCTATGCAGAGGCGAAGGCAATCGATGACAGGTTGGCTGCGCAGCAGCTAGCTTACGCACGGGAACAAGCCCAGCAAGTGGCTTATCACATTCACAGCGATGGCCATATTCGGGGCTTGCGCCGGGTGACCGTTACACGCAAGGGGCGCCAGCCTACCGAGGTGTTTGAGTTGCGTATCAATGTGCCCTGGCGGGATCAGGTGAAACGCACCACTATTTCGATTGCGGTGCATGGTCCCGAAAAAGCGTTTGACCTTGCTGTGCAGCGTGTCTGTGATTTTTATGATCTCCCGCCGGAAGGCGAAACGGCCCAGGCGCTGAAAGCCTGTCGTAAGGTGTATTTGCCGGAGCTGGAAGAGGGGATTGGCCAAGCCATTTCAAAAGCGCGCAATGAGCTGGCCCAGTTGACCGACGGCTTGCTGAAAGGGTTTCGTCGCTTTACCGCCTGATGCGGATACGCTCAGGTGCGCCAGAAGGCGGGCGTCAGGATGATCAGTAAGGTAAAGATCTCCAGGCGCCCCAGTAACATGGCAAAACACAGCACCCATTTGGCGGTGTCGGGCAAATCGCCGTAGTGTACGGCCACATCACCCAATCCGGGCCCAAGATTATTGATGCAGGCGCCCACGGCCGACCAGGCGGTGACTTGGTCCAAACCGGTTGCCAGTAGCAGCAAGAGCAGAATAACAAAGGCGAACAGATAGACCGAGAAGAACCCCCACACGGCTTCCAATACCCGATCGGGTACCGGCTTCTTTCCCAGTTTGACCGGGATAATGGCATTGGGATGAATCAGACGCTTGATCTCGCGCAGCCCCTGCTTGTAGATCAGCAAGACGCGAATGGCCTTCATGCCGCCGCCGGTAGAGCCGGCGCAGCCGCCGATAAACGCGACCACAAAGAGTAAAAATGGCAGCACAAAGGGCCAGCTGGAAAAATCGGCGGCCGAAAAACCTGTGGTTGTGGCGATAGAAACCACTTCAAACAGACCTTTGATAAAGGCATCGGCCGGGCCATAAGATTGGGTGGCAATCAGGGTAATAATGGTCACCACGGCGACCATCAGCATCACCGAAGCATAGAAACGGAATTCAGGGTCGCGCAGGTAGACGATGGGGTTGTTGCTGCGCCAGGCCGTAAAATGCAGGGCAAAATTCACGCCGGAAATAAACATAAACAGAATCGCGATCAGTTCAATCGTGGTGCTGTTGAAATAGGCAATGCTGGCATCGTGGGTGGAATAACCGCCGATGGCAATGGTTGAGAAGCTGTGCGCAATAGCGTCGAAAGTGTCCATGCCGGCCGCCCAGTAGGCGAGCCCGCACAGGATGGTGAGCCCCAAATAGATATACCAGAGTGCTTTTGCGGTTTCGGTGATGCGCGGTGTGAGCTTGCTGTCTTTAACCGGGCCGGGCGCCTCGGCACGATAGAGCTGCATGCCCCCGATGCCCAGCATGGGGAGAATGGCTACCGCCAGCACGATGATCCCCATACCGCCGAACCACTGCAGTTGCTGGCGGTACCAGAGTATCGATTTTGGTAATGCATCGAGCCCGGTAATTACCGTCGCGCCGGTGGTCGTCAGGCCCGACAGAGATTCAAAGAAGGCGTCCACAAAGGTCATTTCGGATGCTTCGGACAAATACAATGGAATCGACCCACTGAAACTGAGCACCAGCCAGAACAGTACTGTGACGACGAAACCGTCCCGCACGCGGAGTTCGCGGCGCTTATTGCGCACCGGCAGCCACACCAGCGCGCCAATGCCGAGAGTCAGTACAAAGGCGTGGAAGAACGCGTCGAGCTGGTGATCGTTATACATCACCGACACCAGCATGGGGGGCAGCATGGTCAGGCTGAACAGCATCAGCAGTATGCCGAGGATTCTTCCTGTGGTCGAAAATCGCATGCGGTGTTGAATTCCCTAGAGCTGAGTGTGCACGGTGATCAGAAGAACGTTAAGCCAACCTGGAACAGTTTTTCCACCTCGCGCACTTTGCGCTTGTCGATCAGGAACAGGATCACGTGGTCATCGGGCTCGATGCGCAGATGATCGTGAGCAATGAGTACTTCCTGCTTGCGCACGATGGCGCCGATGGTGGTGCCGCTTGGCAAGGCGATTTCGTCGAGGCGTTTACCCACCACCTTGGAGGAACGATGATCGCCGTGGGCGATGGCCTCGATGGCTTCGGCGGCGCCGCGCCGCAGGGCGTGTACATTGACCACATCACCCTTGCGGATATGGGTCAACAGGCTGCCAATGGTGGTTTGCTGCGGCGAAACGGCGATATCAATTTCGCCGCCCTGAATCAGATCGACATAATCCGGATTACTGATCAGTGCAATGACCTTGCGAGCGCCAATGCGTTTCGCCAGCATCGACGCCATGATATTGGCCTCGTCATCGTTGGTCACGGCAATGAATACATCGGTCTCTTCGATGTTTTCTTCGAGCAGCATGTCTTTGCCGGCCGCGTTGCCTTGCAGCACGATGGCTTTTTCCAGCGACTCCGACAGCGCTACACAGCGTTCGTGGTTGGTCTCGATGATTTTCACCAGATAGCGCCGTTCAAGTTGCTTGGCCAGGCGGAAACCGATATTGCCGCCTCCGGCAATAATGATGCGGCGGTAGTTGCTCTCCAGCGGTTGAAGCTCGCTCATCACGGCGCGGATGTGATCGGTTGCAGCGATAAAGAAGACTTCGTCGTCCACCTCAATAATGGTATCGCCCTGCGGAATGATGGGGCGGCCCTGACGGAAAATAGCGGCAACACGCGTGTCGATATTGGGCATATGCTGGCGCAGATAGGAGAGCTCGTGGCCGATCAGTGGGCCACCCTTACAGGCACGAATGGCGATCAGGCGTGCTTTGCCTGTGGCGAAATCCAGTGCCTGCAGTGCGCCGGGGTATTCCAGTAAGCGCGTAATGTGCTTCGTAACGACCTGCTCGGGGCTGATCAATACATCAATAGGGAAGGCGTTATTATTGAACAGCTCCTTTCGTGCCAGATACGGCGCTGCGCGCACCCGGCTGATTTTGGTGGGGGTGCGGAACAGGGTATAGGCTACCTGACAGGCGGCCATATTGACTTCGTCGCTACTGGCCACGGCAATGAGCATGTCGGCATCTTCCGCACCTGCCTGAGCCAGTACATTCGGGTGGGAGCCCTCGCCATGCACCGTGCGTATATCGAGCCGGTCCTGGAGTTCGCGTAGCCGTGCGGTATCGCTATCGATCACGGTAATGTCGTTGGCTTCGTTGGCCAGATTCTCTGCCAGTGTGCCGCCTACCTGGCCTGCGCCGATAATGATAATCTTCATGTCGTTGGCATAGCGTGGGTTGTTTTAGTCAAGCAGGCGTAGAAAAAGCCATCGTGGCCAGTTGCCTGTGGCAAAAGCTGGTGACCGAAACCCGTATCCTGCCCCCAGGGTGCAACGATAGTTTTCAGGCGCGCACCCGCCTCCTGCTTCAGAAAACGCTGGATTATACGGCTGTTTTCCTGTGGAAAGATAGAGCAAGTGGCGTAGATCAGCCGGCCGCCCGGTTTTAGGGTCTGCCACAGGGCGGTGAGGATGCTTAACTGCAGGTTGGCTAAGGGAACAATATCGTTTTCACGCCGCAAGAGTTTGATATCGGGGTGGCGGCGAATCACGCCGCTGGCGCTGCAGGGCGCATCCAGCAGAATGGCGTCGTAGGCCGTGCCCGACCACCACTCCGTAAGTGCTTCGGCATGGGCAATGTGAAGCTTGGCCTTGAGCCCCAGGCGTTGCAGATTTTCGTCAATGCGTTGGGCGCGCAGGGCATCCATTTCCAATGCGTCGAGCTGAATGTCGGGTTCGAATTCCAGTAATGCGCCGGTTTTGCCGCCTGGCGCGGCGCAGGCATCCAGTATGTGTTCTCCAGCCTTGGGTGACAGCAGCGGGGCACATAATTGCGCGGCTTCATCCTGAACGCTCACCCATCCGTCGCGGAAGTGGGGGAGTGTGGCAACGTCTACCGCCTGTGCCAGGGTGATGCCCTGGTCGGAAAAAACACAGGGGCTCGCGGCAATGCCTTGCGCCTCAAGCGCCTCAAGATAGGTTTCACGCGTGGTTTTTAATCGATTGACGCGAAGTGTCATGGGCGGGCGTTGGTTGTTCTGCCAGAAAATCTCAGCGGCCTGTTCCGGCCAGTTGTGTGAAATCTTCTCCTGCAGCCATTTCGGATGACTGGCACGCGCCGCCGCGTGATCGGGGGTAAGTTCCAGAGAGGCGAGTTTGCGCAACACGGCATTCAGCAACCCTTTCAGGGCATCAAGCTTGAAGGTGTTCGCCAATGCAACCGTCTCATTGATGGCGGCATGGGCGGGTATGCGCATAAACAGCAGCTGGTAGGCGCCCATTCGCAAAAGTGCCTTGGCGAGGGCATCACGCTTACGAATGGGGTTGTGTAATAGCGGCGCAATCAGGCTATCCAGGAAGAAGTGCCACCGGCAAGTGCCGAAACATAACTCCTGTAGCAGGCTGCGGTCGCGTTCGGGGCACTTTTCCAGCGCGGCAGGCAGAAGCTTACTCAGTGACGCTTGCTGGGTGGTAACCTGGTCGAGAAGGGTGACGGCGAGCTGGCGAACCGGGATCGAGTCAGGCATCGTTGTTCTGGCCGGCAAGTATCGTGCCCGGTTCTAGCAGGGGTTTTCCGCCGTTCACAAAATCCCCTGCTGCCATGGCCTTTGCTCCCGGCAACTGCAGGCGCGTGATGCGCAGGCTGCCCTCGCCACAGCTCACATCAATGCCTTCATGTTGTTTGGCGATCACGGTGCCAGGGGCTTGAGCGGCCTGTTGGGGGAGTGCTGCGGCCTCAAATACACGAATGTTTGCGTCGTCTTGCCTACAAAACGATACCGGCCAGGGGTTAAAGGCACGTATCTGGCGAGCGAGTACGCTGGCGGGCTGCTGCCAGTCCAGCGCTGCTTCGGCCTTGCTGAGTTTACGCGCATAGGTGGCGTGCGTGTCATCTTGGGGCTGTGGCGTCATGCTCGCCCGTTGGGCCGGGTCAAGAAAAGCCAGCATTGCATTGGCACCAAGTTCTGCCAAACGATCATGCAGGCTGCCACCGGTGTCAGTATCCTGAATAGGCGTGGATACTTTATACAACATGGTGCCGGTATCGAGGCCTTCGTCCATTTGCATGAGGGTGATGCCGCTTTCGGTATCGCCTGCTTCGATGGCGCGCTGAATGGGCGCCGCACCGCGCCATCGCGGAAGCAGGGAGGCATGGATGTTGACGCAGCCGAGGCGCGGGGTTTCCAGAATTGCCGTGGGCAGCAGCAGTCCATAAGCGGCCACAATCATCAGGTCAGCGTCGTAGCTGGCTAATTGCTGTTGGGTCTTGGCATCTTTGAGGCTGGGCGGTTGTTCCACCGGCAGCGAATGCGCCTCGGCAATCTGTTTGACCGGGCTTTTGATAATCTTTTTGCCGCGTCCGGCCGGGCGATCGGGTTGGGTGTATACGGCCACAACATGGTGGCCCTGTTCGAGTATGGCAGTCAGACTGGCAGCCGCAAATTCAGGCGTGCCAGCAAAAATAATCTTCAAGGAGAACTCCCGTGTTTGGTGACGTTCAGGCGCGTGCGCGATGCAGTTTTTCGAGTTTTTTCTTGATGCGATTGCGTTTCAGGGAGCTCAGGTAATCCACAAACAGCTTGCCGTTCAAATGGTCCATTTCATGCTGGATGCACACGGCCAGCAGGCCGCGAGCTTCGAGTTCGAAGGGCGCGCCATTGCGGTCGAGCGCTTTGATCAATACGTGCTCGATGCGCTCCACATCTTCATAAAAACCAGGCACAGACAGACAGCCTTCCTGCATTTTCTCCGGATCGCCCTCGAGTACCTTGATCTCGGGGTTGATGAATACCCGGGGTTCGCTTTTGTCTTCGGAAATGTCCATGACGATCAGTTGGATGTGGCGATCTACCTGCGTTGCCGCCAAGCCGATGCCCGGAGCGTCGTACATGGTTTCAAACATGTCATCAATGAGGGTCTGTATGTCGGCATCCACGTCTTTAACGGGCTTGGCGATTTTGCGCAGACGTGGATCGGGATATTCCAGAATTTCGAGTATGGCCATATGCTTTTTAGCGTACCTGTAACGACGAAGTCGACGAATTTTGAGGCATGAATCACGCTCTCGAGGGGGCTATTATCTTATCGATTTTAAATTAGTACAAATTCTCGACCTTTCATCTATAGTTAAAAAATAACTGTTTTTCCGCGGTCGGGTGTATGTCCGGTTAATGATGGCAAAATATCGGCAATCGACCCGGTCTGTGTTGGCTGGTCTTTCCCATTCGAATATACGTTTACATAGGCATCTCATGATCCGAAAGTTACTTCTTGGTCCATTGTTGGTCCTGCTTCTTCTCTCCAGGATGGTCTTGGCTGCACCAGAGTTTGCAGAGGGGCATCCTGATCGGTATACCGTGGTCAAGGGAGATACCCTGTGGGATATATCCGAGCGCTTTCTTAAATCGCCATGGTTGTGGCCAGAGGTATGGCACGCCAATCCTCAGATTGCCAATCCGCACTTGATTTATCCCGGTGATATTATCGGGCTGGTCTACATCGACGGACAGCCGCGTATTACGACTTTGCAGGCGGGGCCCAACAACGGTGTGGTCAAGCTGACCCCCCAGGTGCGTGCAACGCCCATCTCGACGGCCATTCCCACCATCCCGCTGGACGCGATCAGCAGTTTCCTTTCAGAAAATCGCATTGTGACCCAGGAAGAGATGGAAGCGGCGCCTTATGTGTTGATCGGGCGTGAGCAGCACCTGATTACCGGTGCCGGCGATACCGTGTTCGCGCGGGGCGATGCACAGGGTCAGGAGCGTCTTGGTGTGTACCGCAGTGCGTCTACCTTCATCGATCCTGACACTGACGAGCTGCTTGGCTACGAGGCCAAGGCGGTGGCAACTGGCCAAGTGACCAGCTCGAACGGTGAAGTGCTGTCGATCAAGGTGGTGCGCTCCAATGAGGAGTTAAGGCAAGGTGACAGGCTGCTGCCTACCGAAGATCGCGTGATAAATTCTACTTTTACGCCCAGCCGCCCTGATAGCGATATTCGCGGCAAGATGATTGCAGTGGATTCCGGGGTGAACAATATCGGTCAGTACAACGTTGTGGTGGTGAACCGCGGGGAGCGTGAAGGAATTAAAGAGGGAAATGTATTGGCCATCTATAAAAATGGCGGTCTCGTGCGCGACCCTTACACCAATGAGCTCATCGAATTACCCTCGGAGCGTGCAGGTATGATGATGATATTCCGGGTGTTTGAAAAACTCAGTTACGGCCTGATTCTGAAAGCCACGCGCCCGCTGGCAGTGATGGACGAGGTACGCACACCCTGATAAGTGTGCGACGTATTACAGTTTTTACCGCTAGTGTCGGTAAGATAAAAAGCGCCTGAACAGGCGCTTTTTTTTGGATCACGGATGATCACCTATGACTCTCTCAGACACCCATCGTCGCCTTCTGTTGTGGCGATCCGTTCCCGGTTTCGGGTTAAAAGGCTTCGCGCTAGTGTATCGTCATTTTGGCACGCTGGATGCGTTGTTTGGTGCCAGTTGCCAGGCGCTTCAAGTCGCGGGCCTGCGCCCCGCGCTTGCCGAACAATTGCAAAGAATCAGTGATTCACGTTCCGAGCCGGCCGACCTCCCGAAGATTGAACAGTGGGCGCAGGGCGGCGATGCACACTCTCTGCTGCACATTGATGAACCTGCGTTCCCTGCGTTATTGCGTGAAATTCATTGCCCGCCGCCATTGCTGTATGTGGCTGGTAATCTGCCGGCCTTGAGCCGGCAAAGTGTGGCGGTAATCGGCGCGCGTAAGGCTTCCCCTTTGGCCCGCAATAGTGCCTTTACCCTCAGCGCCGAACTGGCTGCAGCGGGATGCTGTGTCGTCAGTGGTCTGGCTCTGGGGATTGATGCGCAGGCGCATGAGGGTGCCTTGTCGGTGGACGGATGCAGTATTGCGGTGATGGCGTGCGGATTGGATCAGTGCTATCCAAAACGGCATGCGGATTTGGCGGGTCGTTTGCAACAAAATGGCGCGCTGGTATCGGAAATGCCCCCCGGAACGGCGCCGCACCCGGGCTTGTTTCCGCGGCGCAATCGATTGGTGTCGGGCTTATGTTGTGGCGTTGTCGTTGTCGAGGCAAGTATCAAGAGTGGGTCGCTGATTACCGCTTCGATGGCGCTGGAACAAAATCGTGAGCTCATGGCGATTCCGGGGCTGGTGAGTAATCAGCAGGCCAAGGGGTGTCATTTTCTGATTAAGCAGGGCGCGGCGTTGGTCGAATGTGCGGAGGACGTTTTGGGGCAGTTGGGTGTTTCTCCCGTTCGGGCAGCGACGGACGCAGGGGAGGCCAACACGGCCAGCGCGGAAGAGTGCGTATCGCTCAGTGACAGTGAGCGCCGGATTGTGGCTTTGCTTTCGCAGGTATCCGCGATGGATTTCGATCACTTGGCCTATGCCACTGAGCTTTCTGTTTCGGTGCTGAATGCGAGCCTGCTGGGCTTGGAATTAAAAGGGGTGATCGCATCGGCCCCCGGTGGCTATCAGTTGGCGAAGCCAGTAAACTTGCCTGCTTGAAACGCGCTCAAGCGGTTTTTCGGGCGCATCATACTGAGTCTGGAATAATGTGTGTGTCTGATAGTAATCCATGGCGTTGGTCTGCGTTGTATGCAGCGACCCTTCTGAGGCGCGGTGGGGTCATGGCCTATCCCACCGATACCGTGTGGGGGCTTGGTTGCGACCCCTTTAACCGACAAGCCGTTCATCGCATTCTCGAGCTCAAGGGGCGGCCAGAGGATAAAGGGCTGATCCTGATTGTGTCGAAGGCGACACAGCTGGGCGCCCTGTATCACGATCTGTCGCCGGCGGTGCAGCAGCGGTTAGCATCGCAGACCGGGCGCCCTACTACGTGGCTGGTTCCCGATGACATGAACCGCATACCGCGCTGGATAAAAGGCGTGTTTTCGACTGTAGCTGTGCGAGTGAGTGCGCATCCAATTCTGTGTGCATTAAGCACGGCATTCAATGGCCCTATCGTGTCTACATCCGCAAACCCGGCCGGGATGGCGCCCGCGCATTCACGCTTACGCGTGCAGCAGTACTTTGGCGCTTCGCTGGAGCTTGTGTTTCCGGGTGAAGTACAAGTAGGTGCCAGGCCATCGATAATTCGTGATGCGGTGAGCGATGCCGTGTTGCGCGACTGAGGACGTGTCATGTTAGATCAGGTCAAGACCTATTTGCTCGATTTGCAGAATCGCATTTGCGGGGAATTGGAGTCTCTGGATGGGCAGTCAAGCTTTGTGGAAGACTCCTGGCAGCGTGAACAAGGTGGCGGCGGGCGCACGCGCGTCCTCACAGATGGGGCGGTGTTCGAGAAAGGTGGTGTGAACTTCTCTCATGTCTTTGGTGGACAGTTGCCACCTTCGGCAACGCAGGCGAGGCCTGAGTTGGCCGGACGCTCATTCGAAGCGCTGGGTGTGTCGCTGGTAATGCACCCGCGCAACCCCTACGTGCCTACATCGCATGCAAACGTACGTTTTTTTATCGCAGAGAAAGCCGGTGAGGAGCCGGTCTGGTGGTTTGGCGGAGGGTTTGACCTCACCCCCTATTACGGCTTTGACGAAGACTGTGTGCACTGGCATCAGGTTGCAAAGGATGCCTGTGCCCCCTTCGGAGATGGTGTGTATGAGCGCTATAAGCGCTGGTGTGACGACTATTTTTATCTCAAGCATCGCGATGAAGCGCGTGGAATAGGTGGTTTATTTTTTGACGACCTGAACGAGGGCGGCTTCGAGCAGAGCTTCGCATTTATGCAGGCGGTCGGCAATGCGTATTTGCCAGCATATGTGCCGATTGTGACGAAGCGGCGCGATTGCGCCTATGGTGAGCGCCAACGCAATTTCCAGTTATTACGCCGCGGAAGATATGTGGAGTTCAATCTGGTGTTTGATCGTGGCACTTTATTTGGGCTGCAGTCCGGAGGGCGAACCGAATCGATCTTGATGTCTTTACCGCCCTTGGTGAGTTGGCAGTACGACTGGCAGCCGGAACCGGAGAGCCCGGAAGCGCGCCTGACTGATCATTTTCTCCAGCACCGTGACTGGTTGGGAGAGGTCTCGTGAGCGGAAACACTAAGATCTGTGCGGTGGTGGGTAATCCCATCAAACACAGTAAATCGCCGGATATACATCATGCCTTCGCGCGAGCAGAGCATATAGATCTGGAATACCTGCGTATAGAGTCGCCTTTGGATGGTTTTGATGCAACGGTAAGGACCTTCTTTTCCCGGCCCATGCATGTTGGTTTGAATGTGACAGTGCCTTTTAAAGAAGAGGCCTTTGCGTTGGCGGACGTGCTGACCGACCGGGCCTGTCTGGCTGGGGCGGTCAATACCTTATGGCGTGATGCGCAGGGGCGCTTAAATGGTGACACTACCGATGGTGCCGGCCTGGTGCGCGATATGTGTGTAAATAATGAGTGGGTGCTGCGGAATAAAAAGGTGCTGATTGTAGGGGCGGGTGGCGCGGTGAAGGGGGTATTACAGCCTATACTCAACGAAAAGCCGGCCGATATAGTGATTTGCAACCGCACCGCCGAGAAGGCTGAGCAGCTGGCAGTGCATTTTTCGGCGCTGGGGAATATCCGCGCGGTCGCCTGCTCGGAGCTGGTTGGCCCCTTTGATATTGTGATCAACGGCACCTCGGCCAGCCTTGCCGGCACGTTGCCGCCCATATCCGAACGGGTAATTGCCGGACATACAGCTGTTTACGACATGATGTACGCGCCGCAGACGACAGCCTTTAATGCTTGGGCACTTGAACATGGTGCAGCTGCGGCGCTGGATGGCCTGGGTATGTTGGTCGAACAGGCTGCCGAGGCCTTTGCTCTCTGGCATGGTGTGCGACCAGAAACCGGAGAAATCCTGCTGAACTTGCGAAAGGCGTAAGGCAGGCTCAGAAAATAACGACAACAGGTTTGGTATTCTATGGATTTGGCGACCCTTATCGGTCTACTGGCGGCGATCACTATTATCGTGTCTGCCATTCTATTGGAGTCCGGGATATTGGACTTCGTCAATATACCCGGTCTGGTTATCGTGGTGATCGGCACTGTCGCCGTCACCTTGGTCAAATACCGACTGGCCTCCGTCGCGCAATCCTTTCGTCTCGCTTTTGCGACGGTGTTTCTTGATCGCACAGAGAATCCTCTGGTGCTTATTCAGCAGGTACGAGAGTTGTCTGCGGTTGTGCGCAAAGAGGGAATACTGGGGCTGGAGAATGCGGATATTGAAGATGTGTTTTTGCAGAAAGGCGTGTCTCTATGTATCGATGGCCATCCACCTGATTTTATCGAAGAGTCGCTGATTCAGGAGTTATCGCAGTCTATCGAGCGATATGAAGCTGCCGAGAACGTATTCCGAGGTATCGGTGAAACGGCCCCCGGCCTGGGCATGCTGGGTACGCTTGTAGGCTTGGTGCAGATGCTTAATAACATGCAGGAGCCCAGCTCGGTAGGGCCGGCGATGGCCGTTGCGTTGCTCACCACCTTTTATGGGGCCTTTATTGCACAAGTTATTGCGATTCCGCTGGCCGACAAACTCCATCTCAAAGCTCAGGAAGAGCACCGGAATATGGCGCTGGTGATTACCAGTATTCAGAATATCCTCAAAGGGCAAAACCCAAAAGTGATTACCGAGGTGCTTTCATCCTACCTTGCCCCCCGGCAACGTGCCGTGTTGACCGAGGAAATGTAAGGTGCGGGCGCTTCCTCAGCCTAAACCAAAAGGGCGCGCCGGAGGGGGGTGGATCGTCACCTTTGCTGATCTCATGTCGCTGCTGCTCACGTTCTTTATTCTGTTGTTGAGCTTTTCGGAATTGGACGTAGAAAAGTACGAAATGATGGCGCGCTCTCTGGCCACATCCTTCGGTGTGTCGTTTATTCAGGGCGAAGGGCAGGTGGGTGGCAGTATTATTTTCGCCGATAAGCCGCCGCCTCCGAAGGAGGAGAGTATTGAGCAGTTGGAGGCGCTGGAAAAGGAATTTGATGCTTTCGAAGAAGACGAGATTCAGGTGCTCGAAGATCAGCCTCGGCAATCGGAAGCCAAGCAGATCGATCCCAATATTGAAAAGCTGACTGAGAGTCTGGTTGATCAGCTGGAAACGGAAATTCTATCGAATGCGCTATCGGTCAGTTATGACGCCGACAAGGTTGTGGTGCGTTTTTCGGAGGCAACCACGTTTACCTCGGGCAGCGAGCGGTTGAAGGACGAAATGTTTCCGATTTTGGAAAAAATCGAAAGCGTGTTGGCGGAATGCGAGGGAGAAATTATTGTGTCGGGCTATACCGACGATTTGCCGGTGAATTCCTCCCGCTTTCGCTCAAACTGGGATCTCTCTGCTGCACGCGCGGTGAGCGTGGTGCATCAGTTGGTCTTCAACAATAAAATTGACGCCAACCGGGTGAGTGCGGCGGGCAGGGCCGAAACTAACCCTCTGGCTCCGAATGACAGTGCCGCAAATCGCGCCAAGAATCGCCGGGTCGAAATCAGTGTGTATGATCCCAAGTGTCAATCTACCTCCGGGTGGCAGTTCTAAGCGACAGATTTACGAGACCGGTCTGGCGTAATTGACCTTGCCGGTTATAATGCGCCTCTTATTTTACTCAGCGAAAGAGGTGTGGTTGTGAGTGGTCCAAGTCAGCCGAAAGTGGAAGGTGAGCAGTGGAGCGATGAGCGAATCAAGGATTTTTTGACGCTCAAGCCTCTGGATGGTGAGCATCCCGATTATCATGTATTACATCAGGCTTACCAGCATATGACACCGGAATTTTTTGCGCGCTTCGTGCCTTTTTTTGTGGCCGCAGGGCGAGATCTGAATGCCCGTTCACTGCAAGGTGAAACCATGTTGGAGCGCATCTCTCAGCATCGCCGTAGTGAGGCCTATGCCGCTATTCTCAAAGAAAACGGCGCAGACAAAGCGTAAGGCTTCATGGCAGGGCAGGAGGTCCGCCGCTTATGAGTCATATCGTTTTACATCAGTATCGCCGCATGTTCGGCATGCCCAATCTCAGTCCTTTTTGTCTGAAAGTGGAAGCTTGGCTGCGTATGGCGGATCTCGATTACGAGATACGCTTTCATGATGATCCGAGAAAGGCGCCGTTCGGCAAATTGCCCATGGTGGAGGTAGATGGGGTGAAGGTGCCGGACTCTACACTGATCATCGACTATCTCGAAGAGCATTTAGACCTCGGCTTCGATACCCATTTGAGCGAGCGTGAGCGGGGAATTTCCCATGCTTACCAACGGATGATGGAAGAACGCCTCTACTGGGCGGGGGTTTACAATCGTTGGCTCGATACCAACTGGCCGCGGGTACGTGACGCAGCGTTTGCAGGTCTGCCTTCGGTGCTCAGGCAGGTTGTCGCCCTGTCGGTGCAGCGGAAAATACGGCGCGATCTGCAGGGGCAGGGCTTGGGGCTGCATGATCGCGATACGATCTATGAGTTTGCATGTCGCGACATCGATGCCCTGGCGGCGCTTCTGGGTGATCAACACTATTTCTTTGGTAATCGGCCCAGCACGCTTGACGCGGTAGCGTTTGCGTTTTTATCGACCAATGTGCAAACCGGGCTGCCGAGTCCTATGGCAGACCAAATTACCCTGCATCGCCGGCTATCGGATTATCACCAGCGCCTCGGCAGACGTTATTTCGCCGAATTCTACTGATACTTCAGATCAGTCCTTTGCGGGCCAGATCATCCAGGTGCTGGTCTTTCAGTTTGACGTAATTGCTCGCAGTGTAGCTGAAAAAGCTACGCTCGTTGTCCGTTAATGGGCGTGCTTTTTTTGCAGGGCTGCCTCGGTATAGGAAGCCGGATTCAAGGCGCTTTCCCGGAGAGACCAAACTGCCCGCGGCGATGATCACTTCGTCTTCGATGATCGCGCCATCCATGACAATCGCTCCCATGCCCACCAGAACGCGGTTGCCGACGGTGCACCCATGCAGCAGTGCTTTGTGGCCAATAGTGACCTCATCGCCAATGGTGAGCGGGTAGCCATCCGGGTTGAAGGGGCCTGCGTGCGTGATGTGCAAAACACTTCCGTCCTGAACGCTGGTTCGTGCGCCGATACGAATACGATGCATATCCCCCCGAACCACGACCATCGGCCATACCGAGCTATCTTCGCCAATTTCCACATCGCCGATAACCAGAGCGCTTGGGTCTACGAATACACGGGCGCCCAGATGGGGTTCATAATTTAAATAGGGCCGTATGGCGCTCATGGGATTCTCCTTGGTTTGGCAGGTTGTCGACGCGCTCCGCTGAACCTATAGTATGGCACGGCATGGGGTGGCCTTTAAGTTTTGCATCTCGCCCCCATGAATGCACTCTTAAACACATCTTCACGAGATTATTTATGTCCAATCCTCTTCTTATCAATAGCGCACTTCCCGATTTTGCAACGGTACGGCTAGAGCACTTTGAACCAGCCATCGATGCGTTGTTGGCGGAGAGCCGGAGTCTGATACAGAATCTGGAAACGCTGGAGAAGCCCACGTGGCAAAACTTTGCTTTGCCGCTGGAAGAGGCTAACGATCGTCTCAACAACGCATGGTCGGTGATTTCTCATTACAACGGCGTGCTTAATTCGGAGGCATTGCGGGAGATATACCAGCGGTTGGTGGCAAAGCTAACCGCGTTTCAAACGGAGTTTGGGCAGAATGCTGCGCTGTATGATGCCTATCAGGCCTTGGCAGACAGTGATGACTTTGGTACTTATTCGCCAGCCCAGCGTGCCTGTGTAGAGCATGCATTGCGTGATTTCCGCCTAGCGGGCGTGGCGCTGCCTGCGGAACAGAAAAAACGTTTTGCAGAAATCAAAAAGCGCTTGTCGGAATTGTCGACGCGGTTTTCGGAGAATGTGCTCGACGCCACTCAGGGCTGGTCCAAATTTGTGGGCTCCGAAGAAGAATTGGAGGGGCTGCCAGAATCCGCCTTGTCGTTACTGGCGCAGCAAGCCCGACAGCAGGGCAAAGAGCAGGGCTATTTGATTACCTTGGATATTCCCTCTTACTTGCCAGTGATGACCTACTGTGCGAACCGCAGATTGCGAGAGGAGCTTTATGAAGCCTATGCCACGCGCGCTTCCGAGCAGGGGCCCAATGCGGGCAAGTGGGACAATTCGCCCTTGATCACAGAGATACTGCAATTACGGCAGGAAATTTCAACCATATTGGGGTTCAGAAACTATGCTGAGCGTTCTCTAGCGACCAAAATGGCGAATGATGTCGGAGAGGTCATTGCTTTTCTGGAAGATCTGGCGGGTAAGAGTGTCGCCATGGCCAAGCGCGAGTTCGCTGATCTAGAAGCTTTTGCCAGAGATGTAGACGGTTTGAATGAACTGGAGAACTGGGACGTCGCCTACTACGCGGAGCAGTTGAAACAGCGTAATTTCGATATTTCGCAAGAAGCTTTGAAGCCGTATTTCCCAGCGCCCAAGGTGATTTCCGGCATGTTTGAGATTGTTTCGCGCCTGTTTGGCATCGAGGTGCGTGCCGCCGACGATCAGAATGTCTACCATGACGATGTGGTGTACTACGAGATTCTGCGGGGGCGGGATGTGGTGGCCGGGTTTTACCTGGATATGTATGCCCGCAAAGACAAGCGTGGTGGCGCGTGGATGGCCGATTGCCGCACCAAGCGCAAGGGTTTGGACGGCCGGGATCAGCTTCCGGTTGCCTTTTTGACGTGTAATTTCACGCCGCCGGTGGGTGAGAAGCCCAGCCTGCTTACCCATGATGAAGTGACCACGCTGTTTCATGAGTTTGGTCACGGTCTGCATCATATGCTCACCAAAATTGATGTGGCGGATGTGTCCGGTATTGCCGGAGTGCCCTGGGACGTAGTGGAGCTGCCCAGCCAGTTTCTCGAAAACTGGTGCTGGCAACCGGAAGCGATTCCCATGATTAGTGGTCATTTTGAAACGGGTGAGCCGCTTCCTCCTGAAATGCTCGAGAAAATGTTGGCGGCCAAGCATTTCCAGAGTGCTATGCAGATGGTCCGGCAGCTGGAATTTGCGTTGTTTGACTTCCTTTTGCATCGTGATTTCGATGGTGCTGACTTTGATGTGCTGGGTTTGTTGGATCAGGTGCGCGACCGGGTCTCGGTGAAAAAACCTCCTGTTTATTCGCGCACTCCCCAGTCATTCAGTCACATTTTCGCAGGCGGCTACGCCGCCGGTTATTACAGTTACAAGTGGGCCGAGGTATTGGCTGCCGATGCGTTTTCGAGGTTTGAAGAAGAAGGTGTCTTCAATGTGCGCGTGGGTGAAGATTTCCGACGCGAAATTCTTGAGGTAGGGGGTTCGAGAGATGCACATGAGATGTTTGTGGCTTTCCGCGGGCGAGGACCTTCGGTAGATGCCTTGTTGCGCCATGCGGGAATTCTCGGAGAGGTAGCATGAACAAGCGATTTATCGCGGGTGCCGTGTGCCCGCGCTGCGGCGAGATGGATCGCATTGTCGCCTTTTCAAAGGGGGGTGATCAGTTTCGCGAGTGCGTCAGTTGCGGGTTTGAGGAAAAGCTGGTGGTGCAGGTGGCGGCCAAAGAGCTGGATACCCGGGTTAATCGCGCAGTGGATGAAGCGCAGGATGCTGCGGTCGAGACGCAAACCATTAAAATCGTAAAGCCGGACTGAAACTGGGCTGTATATACTAATTAAAGCTATAAAAAACAAAATCTATTCCATATTAGAATAGAGATGGTCATTGCTTCTATAAAAACGACGCGACTATACTTATTTTCTAATAAAAACCAAGCGTTTCTGTTACTTGGGCTTCTAAAAAGCAGTATCGTAGTAATCAGAAAGTATAAGTGCGAAGAAAAATAAGAAGCTCTCGCGGGAACAACAATAACAATCGATGGAGACCCGTATGCGATCACGCCTGTCAGGATGGGGGCTGGTTCCTCTGTTGCCTGTTTTCTGGGCAACTCACGCCAGTGCAGAATATGGCTTAAACATGCCCGAAGGGGTCACTGATGTCAGCCAATCTGTGTACGACCTGCACATGACGATTTTCTGGATCTGTGTCGCCATAGGCGTCGTTGTGTTCGGCGTCATGTTCTATTCGATTTTCAAGCACCGTAAGAGTAAAGGCGCAGTCGCTGCCAAATTCCACGAGAGTACTGTTGTCGAGATCGTCTGGACAATTATTCCCGTCATTATTCTGGTCGCAATGGCCTGGCCTGCCACCACAACCCTGATCGAAATGTACGACACTTCCGATTCAGAGGTCGATATCAAAATTACCGGCTATCAGTGGAAGTGGCGCTATGAGTATCTCGGAACAGGGGTGGATTTTTTCAGCAATATGTCCACACCAAAAGAAGAGATCTACAACGCCAAGGCCAAGAACGATAATTATCTGCTCGAAGTGGATAACGAACTGGTGGTGCCCATCAACAAAAAAATCCGTTTTCTGATTACCGCCAACGATGTGATTCATTCCTGGTGGGTGCCTGATTTTGCGGTGAAAAAAGACGCCATTCCCGGTTTTATCAATGAATCCTGGACCCGAATCAATGAGCCCGGCATCTACCGTGGTCAGTGCACCGAGCTGTGCGGTAAAGATCATGGGTTTATGCCTGTCGTCGTAAGAGCGGTTGAGGAGCAGGAATACGAAGAATGGTTGCTCGCTAAGCAGGAAGAGGCCCGGGCCGAAGCGGAGCTTGCGAAACTTACGTTTACGCTCGAAGAGCAAATGGCGCGTGGCGAAAAAGTCTACAACACGAATTGCGCCGCCTGTCACCAGGCTAATGGCGCAGGCATTCCGCCATCATTCCCGGCATTGAAAGACAGCGCTATTGCACTGGGCGATGTGGAGAAACATATCGATATCGTTGTGAACGGTGTGCCCGGCTCGGCGATGCAAGCATACGGTAACCAGCTCAGTGACGTGGACATGGCTGCGGTGATTACCTATGAGCGCAATGCCTGGGGTAATGACACCGGTGACAATGTTTCTGCCAAAGATATCGTCGATTTCAAGAATAAGTAGGAGAAGCTCATGAGTGCGGTCATAGATACCCCCAAGCAACACCACGACGATCATGAGCATCACGGCCCTGCAAAGGGTATTGCTCGCTGGTTGTTCACCACAAACCACAAAGACATCGGGTCCATGTACCTCTGGTTCAGTTTCGCCATGTTTCTGATTGGCGGCTGTATGGCGCTGACTATTCGAGCGGAGCTGTTTCAGCCCGGATTGCAGTTGGTGGAACCTGAATTTTTCAATCAGATGACCACCATGCATGGCCTGATTATGGTGTTCGGCGCGGTCATGCCAGCATTTGTAGGCTTGGCTAATTGGTTGATACCAATGATGGTAGGTGCTCCGGATATGGCACTGCCCCGCATGAATAACTGGAGCTTCTGGATTCTTCCCTTTGCCTTTGGTCTGCTGCTCAGCACGTTGTTTATGGAAGGCGGTGCGCCCAATTTCGGTTGGACCTTCTATGCGCCCTTATCGACGACCTATGCGCCGGACACGGTCACCTACTTCATATTCGGTGTGCATATGATGGGCGTGTCTTCCATTATGGGGGCAATCAATGTCATCGCGACCATCCTCAATATGCGGGCGCCGGGCATGACACTTATGAAAATGCCCCTATTCGTATGGACATGGTTGATTACCGCCTTCCTGCTGATTGCCGTGATGCCTGTATTGGCAGGCGTGGTGACCATGATGTTGATGGATGTGCATTTTGGAACCAGCTTTTTCAACGCTGCCGGGGGCGGCGACCCCGTACTGTTTCAGCATATTTTCTGGTTCTTCGGTCACCCTGAAGTGTACATCATGATCCTGCCCGCCTTTGGTGTGGTGTCGCAGATCATTCCCACCTTCAGTCGTAAGCCCTTGTTTGGTTATCACTCAATGGTGTATGCGGTCGCTTCCATTGCTATCCTGTCGTTTATTGTATGGGCGCACCATATGTTTACCGTCGGGATGCCATTGGTGGGCGAGTTGTTCTTTATGTATGCGACCATGTTGATAGCTGTGCCCACAGGGGTGAAAGTCTTTAACTGGGTAACCACCATGTTTCGAGGCTCGCTCACCTTTGAGGCGCCAATGCTGTTTTCGGTAGCCTTCGTTATCCTCTTCACTATTGGTGGCTTTTCCGGGCTAATGCTGGCCATCGCGCCTTCGGACTTCCAGTATCACGACACCTACTTCGTTGTCGCGCACTTCCATTATGTGCTTGTGCCTGGCGCCATATTCGGTATTTTTGCAGCGGTCTACTACTGGTTGCCCAAGTGGTGCGGCAACATGTATGACGAGGCGCTGGCCAAGTGGCACTTTTGGCTTTCTTTCGTAGGCATGAATCTCGCATTTTTCCCCATGCACTTTCTGGGCTTGGCGGGTATGCCGCGGCGTATCCCTGATTACGCATTGCAGTTCGCCGACTTTAACAGCATTTCCTCGGTGGGAGCCTTCCTGTTCGGCATCACGCAGTTGTTGTTCCTTTACCTGGTGATCAAGTGTATCCGCAGCGGTGAGAAGGCGACCGATCAAGTCTGGGAAGGCGCAGAAGGTTTGGAATGGACCATTCCTTCACCAGCGCCTTACCATACATTTTCAACGCCTCCCGAAGTGCGCTGATACATCAGGGAGGCTTGTATGGAACCTGCAAAGTCGCACCGCCGAACGGTCATCAAATCGCTATTTGCGGTATGTGGCATGTTCGCATTCGGCTTTGCAATGGTTCCTCTGTATGACGTATTTTGTGATATCACCGGCCTCAATGGAAAGACGGGTGGGCGCTATGAGTTGGGTGAGGTGCGCCCCGAGGTTGATCTGAGTCGACAGGTACGGGTGCAGTTCACTACCTCGAATAATGAAAACATGCCGTGGGAATTTCGTCCCGTCAAAAATGAGATTCGGGTGCATCCCGGCGAGATTGTTAAAGTGGACTTCTATGCCCGCAACCCAACAAGCCATCGTATGATCGCGCAAGCTGTGCCCAGTCTCTCGCCTTCGCGCGGTACCGATTATTTTCATAAAACAGAGTGTTTTTGTTTTAACCAGCAGGAATTGGGGCCAAACGAGGAGGTTAATATGCCTCTGATATTTGTGGTCGACACAGCGTTGCCCAATGACTTGCCCGTGCTCACCCTGTCTTATACTTTGTTTGATCAAACGGCATTATTGAACAATGCCCATCTGGACAATGACTCGCAAGCTGCAGTAATGGCTGCGCGATAACAATAACAACGCATGGATTTCGATAGTAATCGAAGCCAACTCGTAAACAGGAGTCAACTATGAGTGCAGAATCCTCTTATTACGTTCCGGCGCAGAGCCGCTGGCCGATCGTGGCAACCATTGGCCTCTTCCTTACCCTTGTGGGGGCGGGATCGGTGATGAATGCCAGTTCGGCGGGTGAGAGTACGGGAATGTCTTGGCTGATGTTCTTGTCCGGTGCGCTAATTATGGCCTATATGCTATTCGGCTGGTTTGGTCATGTCATTCAGGAAAGCCGCGCAGGCATGTACAGTGAGCAAATGGATCGCTCTTTTCGTTGGGGAATGAGCTGGTTTATTTTCTCTGAAGTGATGTTCTTTGCGGCGTTTTTTGGCGCGCTGTTTTACGTGCGGGTGTTGGCGGTGCCCTGGTTGGGTGGTGCGGGTGAGAATGCTTCCACCGGTGAGCTCCTGTGGCCAGAGTTCGAGGCTACGTGGCCATTGCTGACAAACCCTAACCCGGAGTTGTTTCCCGGGCCGCAGGCGACGATCGATCCATGGCACCTGCCTTTTATCAATACCCTCCTGCTGCTCGCTTCCAGTGTCACGGTCACCATTGCGCATCATGCCTTGAAGGATGGCAAGCGCGCGGCCCTGAAGGCATGGATGCTGGCAACGATTGCATTGGGTCTGGTTTTTCTTTTCTTTCAGGGCGAAGAGTATGTGGAGGCTTACCAGCAACTGGATTTGACCCTGCAATCGGGCATCTACGGCACGACGTTCTTTTTGTTAACGGGCTTTCACGGTGCACATGTCACCTTGGGCACCCTGATGTTGATCATTATGTTTTTCCGTATCCAGAAAGGACACTTCGATAAAGAAAATCATTTTGGTTTTGAGGCCACGTGCTGGTATTGGCATTTCGTAGATGTGGTCTGGGTTGGGTTATTTGTCTTTGTATACGTGCTCTAGATTTTAGAACGCGGCGATCGGTGAGGGGTTCAGATGTAGAGCCCCGGTCTGTACGCCCACATAGATAAGTACAATCAGCGCAATTGCGAGGCTTACCCGCACCGTCAACGAATTTACCGTGCGTTTGCTTCGGCTGCCATCCTTGACGAGAAATACCAGGCCGCTAAAAAGGCTGATTAAGATGGCCAGCAGCAAGACAACAATAAGAGCTTTAATGAGCATGGTATGACCTTGGTGTGTTTCGGAAAAGTGGGAGCTGGCATGCAGTGTAAAGCCGAGCCAAATATTATACAAAACCAGTTGTAAGTCTGTGTTGCGCAGTGCCCTCTCTGTTCGATGGAAAATCTGGCTTTTTAGCGCATTTTTTCTGCCCCTAACCTGCGCGCTTGGCGTGTGGCAGCTCGATAGGGCTGAATACAAACAATCGAGGCTGGCAGTGTTGGAAGCACGCATGGAGCAAACACCAAGCCGTCTTGACCAGGAAAACGTGCTGTCATACCGGCCCTACACGTTACTAGGGCGATACCATAACAAACACTTTTTGCTCGACAATCGAGTGCGCGACGGAAAAGTGGGCTACGAAGTGCTGACGCCTCTTGAGCTTGAGTCGGGTGCTTGGGTGCTGGTGAATCGAGGCTGGGTAGCCGGGGGGGCACGCAGAGACATGCTGCCTTCCATTGAGGATTTGCAGGGCGTACAAAACATTATCGGGCATTTCTATGCCCCTGATGGGCGGATACCGGTGCTTGCCCCCACGCCTGTGCAGCACGAATGGCCGCGCCGTATTCAGCGCCTCGAATGGGCGGCAATTGAGCAACAATTGGGCGTCGCCTTTCTGAAGCATCAGGAGTTCCGACTTTCTGACGCGAGCGTGGCAGGAGCCTACGCTGTCGGCTGGCCATTGGCGACGAGCAGTGCCGAAAAGCATATGGCCTATGCGGTGCAATGGTTTGCCATGGCGACAGCGCTGCTAATTCTCACAGCTTGGGCAACGTGGCGTTTGCGACCGCAAAAATCTGCGTCGGAAAGCGTAAATGAGTAACGAAAATAACAAAGGTGAACAAATGAGCAGTACTGTGCAGCAGGTGACCATGGATCGTAAAACTATCAATCGAAACCGGTTAAAACTTATTGCGATTTTTGGGGTGGCCCTGATTCCGGTATTGCTCGCCATGGCCATGTATTTTGGTGGTTGGGCGATCCCCCAGAGTAAAACCAATAAGGGAAACCTGCTGTGGCCTCCCGTCGAACTGAATCTGCTTGAACTCAACAATGTGGCGGCGGTGGGCGCGATGGCCGAGGAAGACGGCGCCAAGTGGTCACTGATGATTACGGGTGGCGCGACCTGCTCGGATGATTGCGAAGCCTTATTGCACGAAGTAAGACAGGTTAATGTGGCAATGGGTCGCGAGGCCGAGCGTGTGGGGCGTATGTTGGTAAGTGGGCTGGTGCAACCGGAGGCGCAGCACATACAGCAGCGTTATCCGAATATGCAGATCATTCCGGTAAAAGCGAATGTAATGCGTCGCTTTCTTGAGCAGGCCGAAACCGTGGGTGCGCAATCCACGAGCGAGAAGCAGTGGCAAGTGTGGTTGGTTGATCCCTTGGGGAATGTCATATTGCAGTATACAGAAGACCACGACGGCTATGATCTGATGGATGATCTCAAGCGTCTGTTAAAGCTTTCGAAAATAGGATAGAGGGACGACTGTGAAGACTCTGTTTTATCGCTTGTCGTGGGCGTCCTGCTGCTTTGCGGTGGTTGTTGTGATGTTGGGTGCCTGGACCCGGTTGGTGGATGCCGGCCTTGGTTGTCCCGACTGGCCAGGATGTTATGGTTTCTTTTCGGTGCCGAGTACGCCCGAGCAAATTGCGATTGCGGAAGCGCGGTTTCCTGAAGCACCGGTCGAGGTTGAAAAGGGTTGGCCGGAGATGATTCATCGCTACTGCGCCTCTACGCTGGGATTAATGATCATTGTCTTGTGTGTCGTGGCGATGAAGCATCGCCGCTATGTGGCTGGTCCGGGAGACGATGTGGAGCGCCCCTTGCCACTTGCGCATGCCATCGGTTTGCTGGTTTTGGTAGTTTGTCAGGGTTTGTTTGGCATGTGGACGGTCACGCTGAAACTCTGGCCGCAAGTGGTTTCGGCCCATTTGCTTGGGGGATTTGCAACGCTCTCGCTATTGTTCCTTTTGGTGTTGCGTCAGCGTGACTGGCAGCCCCTTGCGGCGTCTGCATTCACTTCGGATTTGGCGAAGGCAAAGCGGTGCGTGTCAGTAGGTATTGCGCTGGTGGTTGGGCAGGTGTTTCTGGGAGCATGGACGGCCGCCAATTACGCGGCGCTGGCATGTGGAAACGACTTCCCGGATTGCCAATCCGTATTGTGGCCCGAGATGGACTTTGCGGGGGGCTTTGATTTCTTCCAGACTATTGGCCCCAACTACCTTGGCGGCCTCATCGACAATCAAGAGCGCGTTGCTATTCAGATGGCTCATCGTATAGGCGCCTTGGTGCTCACAGTGTATCTGGTGGGAATGTACCTTTGGTTACGTCGGCGCTCCGCGGCAAGCGAAATTGGTCGAGGGGCCAAGGTCGTCCTTACTGTATTAGCTGTTCAGTTGGTATTGGGTATCAGCAATGTGATCTGGTTGATTCCTCTCGAGCTTGCCGTTGCGCATAATGCGGTAGGTGCTGCCTTGCTGCTAAGCATGGTTAACCTCCGTTATCAGCTTCAACGTGTTCCACACAATAACAATAGGGAATTCGCACATGAAAGCACACAGCCTGCCTTATAAGACCGACCTGCCTGGCTGGCGGGATTATCTCGAACTGTGCAAGCCCAAAGTGGTTGCGCTGATGTTGTTGACGTCGGTGATTGGTATGTTGCTCGCAACCTATACCTTGCCGAGTTGGCAAGTACTCCTGTTCGGGAATATGGGTATCGGGTTGATGGCGGGTTCCGCCGCAGCCATTAATCACGTCGTTGACCGGCGCATCGATATATATATGGCCCGAACGCGCAATCGGCCAGTTGCGCAGGGCAAGGTTGATGCGCAGCACGCGCTTTTGTTTGCGGCGCTTTTGGGCATCGTAGGCATGGCCATACTCATGGTGTGGATCAATGCGCTCACCGCATGGTTAACGCTGGGGTCTTTGGTTGGCTATGCACTGATATATACCCTGTGGCTCAAACGGGCGACACCCCAGAATATTGTGATTGGTGGCTTGGCCGGTGCGGCGCCACCGCTGTTGGGCTGGACGGCGGTGACCGGGCATATTGAAGCCGATGCTCTGCTCTTGGTCCTGATTATTTTCGCCTGGACTCCGCCACATTTTTGGGCCTTGGCGATTCATCGAAAAGCGGAATATGCACAAGTAGGTATTCCGATGTTACCGGTCACGCACGGAGAGCGGTTCACGCAACTCCATATCATTCTCTACACGCTGATCCTGATCGCGATTTCGGTGTTCCCTTACCTTACCGGTATGTCTGGAGAGATTTATCTGGCTTCGGCGCTATTACTGGGTGGGCGTTTTCTGCAATGGGGAATTCGCATGTTGCGCAATAGCCATAAGCATGCAGCGATCAATACCTTCAAATTTTCCATCAGCTATTTGATGCTTTTGTTTCTTGCGCTGTTGGTTGACCACTATACCCGCCCAATGCTGCTTGCGATGTAGGCGGGCAGAAGCGTGATGGCGAAGGCGCGGAGTGAACTTATTCCCCGCCCAAGCCCTCGCTTTGTGATTCCAGAATGGCCAAAATATTGGACAACACTTCACGCATGTCTGTCAGTGTGCTGGTCCGCTGCAGAATTTCAATCTTTCGGGTTTCCAGCTCACTCACCTTTGGCGCTATGCGGCGAATCCCTTCAGTGATGAATTCATAGGGATAGTGATGATCCTGAACGCTCAGCTTGTTGATCTCGGCAACTTCCTGAGAAAAAATACTGATGATGTCGTAGATAAAGTCTTTGTGCGTTAATGATGAGGCTTCCCAATACGCATCGTCGAGTAGCTCAATGAACGCCATGAACTCGTTGATGACATTGGCAATGGAAGGTTTTGACACGGACACGTCCTCTTGACTGATGGCAAACTTGCTTAAGCATAGCAGAGGCGTGGAAAAACAGGTGGCGAGGGCCTCATCGTATATGGCCTGTAAAATTAAACGCGATAAGCGTTACAAAGCCTTACCTGAATCTGTTAACTGCTCGACACGCAGGTGCAACCGCGCTGCCTATACTGGAAGCTGTTTTGCGAATCAGGAGCGAGTATGAATACCTTGCAAGCGCAGCGCGAGCGATTACAGGGCGAGGTGTCGCACGCGAAAGCACAGCTAGAACGCCTGCGTGCCAGCGAGCAGCCGAATCTGCAAGATATCAATGCCTTAATGGAAGCTGTGACGCGTAATCAGCAGTTGATTGAAATGATTGATAATCACTTGGGCTGTGGGCACTTACCCATGTGGCGCACCAAATAGTCGCCACATGGTTGTTGTGGCTTAGAGTTCGTTCTGCCGTTCGGCTACCAGTTGCCCTGCATAGGTGATTGCGGGTGTGGGCAGCGTTTCTGTGCGATCTTCACCTTCTCCGGTGTAAATAATATCGTAGCCGGGATCTTCTACTACGGTTAGGCGAACCCCTGTTGTGGTATCAGGATTTGCTTCCGCCAATTCATCCAGCACGGCCTGCTTTTCGCAATTGGTGGGATCATAAATCACATCCGGCTCACCGTCGGCGGCATAAGGGTTTTCGATCGCTTCGATGTACTCCGATAGATAAATACGTACTTCCTGATTCGGGTAGTCGGTTTCAACTCGCACCCGCTTTATCGCGGGGTAATCACTGTTCACGTTATAGCTATTGAGCGCGATTTTATTGGTTTCGCCGTCATCTTCCGGGTCGCTGTCATCGCCCGCACACTGTGATTTTGCGACAGTTCGAGTGGTGACACCTGCGTCGCAAGCCTCTAAATCACCGGGCTTTTCTGCCTCATCATCAGGATTGCACACCTTGTTTTGAATGATGAACTCCATGACGCCGAGGCGTGTATCAAAGCCATCATCAATATTGAATATCTCTATTTCGTTGGCGTTGTTCATGATGGCCTGGCGTAGGTACGGCTGAGTATAACCGTTAGCGACAAATTCGTCGGGATCGGCCTGGTAGAAACCCACGAATGGGGCGGTGGCACGCTCGGTTGCACTGAGCAGGGCGTCTTCGGTGCGGGTTGCCAGCACCGATTGTTGCACGATGCGTGTGAAGGGGTTGTAGGAAAGGTTGAAGTCCACAAAGAGCAAATCGCCGGTGCTGGTGTCTTCGACCACGATGTTGCGATTGGTGTAATTACAGAAGTCGTCGTCGGAAGCAATCGCGCGTGCCATTTGGTCTTTGGCTTCCTGAAAT
>JBFHUL010000013.1:0-48227 GCA_041590075.1 Oleiphilaceae bacterium | reverse complement strand
CTGGGAGATATGCTGGCCGAAAAGGCGGCGGAAAATGGCTGGGCGGGCCTTATAATTTACGGTTGCATTCGTGATGTGGACGCCATTGGTGAAACCCGCCTGGGAGTTCAGGCATTAGGTACGCATCCACGTAAAACCGATAAGCGTGGGCTGGGCGATCTCAATGTGCCGGTGACCTTTGGCGGTGTCACCTTCACGCCGGGGCACTTTGTGTATGCCGACAACAATGGTGTGATTGTTTCTGACAAAGCCCTGAGCCTGCCCTAGTGCAGGCTATGAGCGCGCATGAAAAAGGCGAGATGTTTCTCGCCTTTTTCATTTCTCGATACTGACTATTTCGGCGCCGAGCTGGTAGGTGTTGTCGTCCAGTTGTTTACAGCGCAGTACCTTTATAGTTGCGTCGAGAGACGGAAAGGCATCGTTTCCCGAAGGTAGAGTGGTGCTGCACTGTGTGCCTTCCGCGATGGCTTCGTCAACCTCAATCAGCATGCCAGTGCCGCTCAAGTCGCGGCAATAGCCCTTGAACTCCTTATTCAGCGCGTCCACAGATAAAATGACTTCGGTATCGACTTTCATTCGAATAAAGTCGCGCTTCTCGTCATAGGTACGACTGTTAAGATTCGTCATATCGTAAAAACCTCATTGGATGGACGTCACCATCTTTATAAGATTAAATTTTGAGCATGTCAAAGAGAAGAGGGGGTGTGGTAAGGAATTGTTAATAAAGCTGTTGCACCGGTCACAGCTTGGCTGGTCCTTTTAAAAGGGGGGAGTGGGTGCCGCGACCCCGTCAAATAAGGGAGCGACAGCTCAGGCCCAGCTGTCGCTCTTTTTCGAGGGCTTAATCATAGGCAGCACCAGCGCAATCAGCACGCCGAGCAGAACCAGTGCGCCGCCGATCATGAGCATGTTGGATTCCGATTTATCTTTCAGACGCATGTTCTCAACCTGTACCAACTCAAGCTCGTTGCGCAACTGTTCATTGTTTTCGCGCAGTTCGCGATTACGTTGGTCCAGCGATAATGCGTTGGCAGAAATATTCTTGATGTTGTTCAGTTCTTCCTGGGTGTTTTCCAGAGCTTGGAGTGTGCGTTGATACGCAGCCTCCAGAGTGGTGTGTTCGCTTTTCAGGGCATCAAGTTGTTGCTTGGTTTGCTGGAATTGTTTGCTTAAGTTTGCATGCGTGTTCTCCAGCGCTTTCAGTTGCATGCGCGCGATCGGTTCAGACACTAAATAGCGTTTGGGAAGAAATCCTTCGAGTCCGCCAGTCGTCTGGATTTTTGCATAACCCTCCACATCGGCTTCCAGAACGGTGACGGCTGTGCCGCTTTTCAGTCCCTTGTGGACGATACGGTAGCTGGTGCCAGGACCGCTACGCAAAGGTACGAACAGGGTGTCATCGATATACATACTTTGCGCTTGAGTGGCGGCGCTCAACAAAGTGCAAAGTATCAGCGCTAGGAGGGTTGGCACACCGAGTTTTATCACGTTATTGTTTCCTTATCAGGGGAGAACTTTCTTGAAGGGTCTTACATCTACCTGCTTGTATACTCCAGCTGAAACGTAAGGGTCCGCATCGGCCCACGCTTGCGCCGCTTCCAGAGATTCGAACTGTGCGACTACCAGGCTTCCACTAAAGCCCGCCGGGCCCGGATCCGGTGAGTCGATCGCCGGATGTGGCCCTGCGATGAGAAGGCGTCCTTCATTCTTCAAACTTTCCAAACGCGCCAGATGCGCTGGTCTGGCCGACTGGCGCAGCGGCAGGCTGTCTTCAACGTCCTGCGAAATGATGGCATAAAACAGCGACATGATGTGTACCCTGGTGTCCGCTAGTGGTGGATAATTTCCTCAAAATCGAGGCCGGTCAGTTTCTTTATTTGTTTGAACAAATACATCATGGCGTAGACCATGACAATGACACATGGAATTGTAATAACGGGATAGCTTAGCAAATTCATGGTGCCTAATTCATCATTGAAGGCAGCAGTACCTGCGGGGCTAGTGACAATGTATTTCGCCAGGGCATAGTTTAGAATGGCCGACAGTACAAAGGAGCTGGCGAGAATGTACGTGGCTATTTTTAATGCATAATCGAAGGGGCCCTGATTGTTTCTCTCTGCTAATGCGGCATCTACCTTATCGATTTGCAGGATTTTATCGTTATAGATAAACGTTTTTACCAGTGGATAAGGTGTTTTTAATGAAATAATGGTCCCTACTCCAATGATCAGAGGTATCGCAGCTTCTTTGATCGCGATGTACTTGGGATCCAGCTCCAACAGCCCAATGCTGCTGGTCAACAGTATGCTGATAAAGCCAAGCGCAGGAATAAATCCGAACTTGCGCTCAGTCCAGAACTGCCGCAGACCAAAAAGTAATGGAAACGATAAGCCAACAATTAGGGCCAGAACCGGGCCAAGGCGGTCATCAGGACTCAGATATTTCAGAATCACCGTGGGTAAGATGACACAGATAATGAGTTCAAGAAATAAATGCGAATTCTGTGGGCGTTTGTTACTGGCGTCTGACATGGCTAAAAACTGAATTGAAAGTGAGCGTGATTATATGCGTAATCGATCCTGCTTCAAACGTGAAGGTATGAAGAATTCGTCATGGTTCGCGTTATTGCTTGGTGGCAACAAGATGATCACTACAAAAAAACGACGGGAGAGCGGTTTCATTGGATAAGCGCTGTTTTGATTTACATTGCCACAGTACCGCTTCAGATGGAGATCTTAGTCCGGCTGAGGTGGTAGGTCGCGCTGCGACCTGCGGCGTGGATGTTCTGGCCCTGACGGATCACGATACGTTTTCCGGTTACGAAGAGGCGCGCGCTGCGGCGAAGGACGTAGGGATTACCCTGGTTTCCGGTATCGAATTCTCGAGCCAGTGGCAAAAGTGGGGTATTCATGTACTGGGCTTGCATTTTGATCCTCAGTCTTCGGTGATGCGTGAGGCACAAGCGCAACAATTGAGCGCGCGTGAGCAACGGGCCAGAATGATCGCCGATCGTCTATCTGCAAAAGGTTTGCCCGACTTGCTTCTGGCTGCCCAAGAAAAAAGTCGAAACCGTTTCCCAGGAAGGCCGCATTTTGCGCAGGCGATGGTTGCAGCAGGATGGGTGAGTAATGAGCAGGAGGCGTTCAAAAAATATCTCGGTCGCGGCAAGCCGGGAGATATTCAGGCGCTATGGCCTGATATTGAGACAGTCATCGGGTGGATTGTTGCTGCGGGCGGTACTGCGGTGATTGCTCACCCAAGAAAGTACGAAATGAGTCTGACCAAGTTGCGTGAACTGATTGCTGAATTCAAATCGTTCGGCGGCCTTGGCATAGAGGTGGTGACTTCCGGACAGAAGCAGGGTGAGCAGGGCATGTTGGCGGACTTGTGCCGGCGTTTCGGGATGCTCGCGTCGGTGGGTAGCGACTTTCATTCACCGCGTTTCAGTTGGGCCGAATTAGGCCGCGTCAGTGCGCTGCCGGACAGTGTTGAAGCGGTTTGGTCCCGCTGGTCGCTCTAACCCTTAGTTCGCATGGTAATAGAGATAAATATCGGTGAGCTGTTCCGGGGCGATGGTTTCGAATTGCGACATCAGGTGATCGTTGCTGTGAATTTGCGCGAACTCCTCGTGATCAAATAGCCCGGAGAGTGCCATATAGGGGAGTAATAGTTCGGCAGCAATCTCCTCGTCTTTCTGAAACCAGGTTTTTTCGTTAATGAAGAAGGCTTCCATAAAACCTGCGCACCAGCTTTCAAGGCACTGTTCAAATGCTTCCTCGTCTTCATGCGGGAGTCGGATCGACGTGCCCTCATGCAAGTGTTGCAGTAGTTCCGTTTCGATGTGTGCAATACAGCGCAAAAAATGATCTTTGTGATCGGCGGTAAGTTTATCGCTCGCGTCAGCAAAGGTCAGATCGAGCAATTGCTCCTCCGTGACTTTTTTGGGCCCCACAACAGAAGCGCTGACCGCTCCGTGTAAGCCAAAATAGTCCAGGGTTTCATCAGCCCAGGCTTCGTCGAATAGAATCGCTTCCAGGTGATCAATATCCTGGTCTGATAGTGGCATGGCGGACTCGCGTGTCTAAGTAAAAAGATGAGCCCACATTGTAGTGGGCTCAGTGTAGTGGATGCAAAGGATTGCTCAGTACCTAGGCGACCGAGTTGTTATCCTTTTCAGGCGTCTTCGTCTCCGTATTCGATGTTGCCTGAGCCTTTTCGTCGGAAGAGGTTTGCTCGGCCGTAGGTTGCTGCTCGCCTTTATGTGCCACGCGTGGGTCATTGGGAGCGCGAGAGCTGCTCGGACGCTGACGTCGTCGGCTAGGGCGCTTGGGTGCCCTGGCTTCCTGTTTTTTGTCTGCCGAGGCCGGCTCAGAGGCTGTGCTCTGCGCGGGCGCGGTGTCTGGCTTTGGTGTCGTTGCCGCTGCCGGTGTGGATTTCTCGGTTGCGGTCTTCACCTGCTCGCCCTGCGCAGTAGCCTCTTTAGTGGTGGCTTTTTCAGAACTGGGTTTTGACGCATCCACCTTCTTGGCGGCCTCTTCTTTATTTTCCACTTTCTGGGCGCCGGGCTCATTGCCTGATTCACTGCTTGAACCGGTGGCTTCGCTCTTGCGTGCGGAGGTGTTGCGCGAGCGTCGTCGCGTATTGCGTCGTGGCTTGCTTTCGGTCTGTTCCTCCGACGCTGACTTGGCTTGTGCGTTGTCTTTGGCTGTATTTTCTGTGGTTTTTACTTCTGCTACAGCCGTTGATTCCTTGGCCTTGTCGGTGTTTGTGTGCACTGGGGCGCTCGATTCCGAACTGCTTGTAGGTGCGCTGGTTTGCTCGCTCGCTTGTGGCGACACATCGGGTGCTTCTACCGGAGCGGGCCTTGGTTTTTCTTCAAATTTACGGGCGCCACCTCCGGAGCGATTGCGACGCGGGCGACGATTTTCGGTGTTGCTACGTTCATTGCTTTTGTCCGCTTGGTTGTCGGGGCGAGCAGTTTCGGTACGCTCGGTGCGTGTGCTGTCGCCGGAACGTCGCGCATCATCGTTGTTGCGCTTATCCTGGGGGCGACGATTGCCGCCTCTGGTGTTGTCATTGCGGTTGCGATTTCCACCGCGATTTCCGCGGTTGTCATCGCTCCGGTTGTTTCTGGAGCGATTGCTGCTTCCCTGTCTCGGGTTACGGCGTTTGCTGTCATCGCCCGACTCGCTGGTGCGGTGATTGCGGCGCTGTTGTGCTCGTTTTGGTTGATCGTTGGCCGCTTCGGCGGTTTTTTCTTCGCTGCTGAACATAGCAGCGAGGCGCGAGGTGAGCTTCTTTATCAGGCCCTTTTCTTCGGCATTCGATGCAGCTGGTGCACTGGCGTCGGTGTTTGCTGTCTGAGTTGGTGCGGGCGCTGAGTGCGTGAGCGTCTTAACGGCAGCTTCTTCTCGTGGCGCCTGTTCGCGAGTGGTTGCAAAGGGCGTGCTTCCTGCCTCACTCTGTGTGGGCTGCAGTGTGTAGCTGGCCTGATCTTCGTTACCTTCAACCTCGTCCTCTCGCAATCGGTTTACTTCGTAATGCGGAGTCTCCATGTTGTCGTTTGGAACAATAATAACGCCTACAGACTGGTTCTGTTCGATGTCCATGATCTGTTTGCGTTTTTCGTTCAACAGGAAGGTTGCGACAGGTACCGGAACGATTGCCTGGACGCGCCCGGTTTTTTCCTTGGAAGCTTCTTCATAAATCAGGCGCATGATCGACAACGCAAGTGACTCGACATCGCGAATGGTGCCTTGGCCGTTGCAGCGTGGGCACACCTCTGACCGGGTTTCACCAAGGGACGGTCGGAGTCGTTGGCGCGACATCTCAAGTAGACCGAAGCGGGATATTTTTCCTACTTGGACGCGTGCACGATCAAGTTCGAGTGCTTTGCGCATACGGTTTTCAACGTCACGCTGGTTTTTGCTTGGCCCCATGTCGATAAAATCGATCACGATCAGTCCGCCGATGTCGCGCAATCGGAATTGGCGCGCGATTTCTTCGGCTGCTTCCAGATTGGTTTGTAGTGCGGTTTCTTCGATATCGCCGCCTTTTGTGGCGCGCGCTGAGTTGATATCGATAGATACCAGTGCTTCGGTGGGGTCGATAACGATGGAGCCACCGGAGGGCAGTTTGACTTCACGCTGAAAGGCCGTCTCGATTTGAGCTTCGATCTGGTAGCGGCTGAACAGCGGGATTTCATCCTGATAGAGTTTGATTTTATTCTCATACGCGGGCATCACCGCACGCACGAAATTTAACACGTCTTCAAAAACCAGTGGCGCATCGACCAGCACTTCGCCAATGTCCTGACGCAGGTAGTCGCGAATGGCGCGAATGATGACATTACTCTCCTGGTAAATAAGGAAGGGTGCGGGGCGGCTTTCTGCAGCGCTGGTAATGGATTCCCAAAACTGCAGTAGGTAGTCAAGATCCCATTGCAGTTCTTCGGTGGTGCGACCCACGCCGGCGGTACGCACAATTACGCCCATGCTTTCAGGTGTTTGCAGGCCCGACATCGCATCTTTCAACTGAGCGCGATCATCACCTTCGATGCGTCGGGAGATGCCTCCGGCTCTGGGGTTATTGGGCATGAGGACGAGATAGCGACCCGCCAGACTGATAAATGTGGTCAGTGCGGCGCCTTTATTGCCGCGCTCTTCTTTGTCGACTTGAACGATTACTTCCTGGCCTTCGCGCAGCGCGTCTTTGATATTGACGCGACCTTTGCCAGCGGAGGCGCTGAAGTATTCTTTGGAAATTTCCTTGAGGGGCAAGAAGCCGTGACGTTCGGCCCCAAAATCTACGAACGCGGCTTCAAGGCTGGGCTCGATGCGCGTTATTTTTCCTCGATAGATGTTTGCTTTTTTCTGTTCCCGGGAGCCGGCTTCGATGTCGAGGTCGTAAAGTTTTTGGCCGTCGACGAGGGCAACACGCAGCTCTTCGCTTTGCGTTGCATTGATAAGCATTCTTTTCATGCAGAATTTCCGTTTGGAGCGAACGCCGAACCGGAAAGAGGAGGGGTAATCAAAGCAGTGACACAACGATTTCGGATTTTTTCCGAATGATGTGTTGCGGTTGTATACCGCATTGTAAGCTATGCAAAACAACTACTTATGTGCATTGCTACGAGTGCAATCGGACTTTCTCGCCAGTCGTAGATGAGCGTTGCCCGGGGTTGTCCTGTTTTGAACAGGTTTATCTTCCGGTGCAGTGCTTGATCCCTGTGGCAAGGGTCTCGTGCCTGTTTTGTCTACCGCGGCGCTGGAGGGTGTCAAAACGCCACCAGCGCCTGCCTAAATCTCTTAAACGGTGCGATTGTTCGCACATTTATCTTCGTTTTCCATGGGCAAAAGACCCGTGGAAACGCCGTTAATCATGACGCGCTTGCGAAGCTGTGAATCGGTTGAAGTCTCGGCCCTTTTTGGGCCTGAAAGCCTCCACCGCGAGGGGTGGGAATGGGTTCCGAGTTTACAGTGCGCACTTGCGTCGATGTCTGAACTTTTTGGGGCGGGTGGGTGTGGATTTTTCGACAGCACGCCATTCCCGCTATACTATGCCGCTCGTTTGTCGGGTGCTTAGGTTGATTCCCGACCAGTGCAATATTTGCGGCACCGCAGGAATATATCAGTAAATATCCAGAGCGGCAAACATTGTTCCCATTTGATCCGGTTTATTGGTAATACCTTGATGTCAGCAAATTCGAAAGAGTCTCCGTCGTTGAATAAACAGGTCGGGCAGGGTGTGCGTATGCTCACTATCAGTGACAAGAATGCGACCCAGCGCTTGGATAATTATCTGATATCCATACTCAAGGGCGTTCCCAAGTCAAAAATATACAGAGTGATTCGCAAGGGTGAGGTCCGGGTGAACAGAAAACGCTGTAAACCGGACACCAAGTTACAGTTGGGAGACGTCGTGCGTGTGCCGCCGGTCTATACGCAGCAACAATTCGGGGGTGCCAAGCCCAGCAGTCAGCTCTTGCAGTTGCTGGCTGACGCCATTCTCTATGAAGACGATAAAATGGTGGTGATTAATAAGCCGGCGGGCTTGGCTGTGCATGGTGGTAGCGGCATTCAGCTTGGCTTGATTGAGGCCCTGCGAGCCCGCTATGACGCGCATCAGTTTCTGGAGCTTGTGCATCGCCTGGATCGTGACACCTCAGGGTGCATATTGATTGCCAAAACACGCCCGGCGCTGCGTCATCTGCACGCGCTGTTTCGCAACGATGAGGTGGAGAAGGTTTATCATTTGGTGGTGCATGGGAAATGGCCGAAACACAAGAGGCAGGTTGATGCGCCTTTGCGAAAGAACGAACTGAAATCTGGAGAGCGGATCGTGACGGTTGCGCAGGATGGAAAACCGAGTCGTACGCTATTTCGTTGCTTGACGCACAGTGAACACTTCACTTTGCTGGAGGCGAAGCCGGTGTCTGGTCGCACGCATCAAATTCGCGTGCATGCCGCGTTCAGTGGTTTTCCAATCGTGGGTGATGATAAATACATACAAAACAAGGTCAGCGATTTTCATGGTGTGGAAAAGGCGCGTTTGATGTTGCATGCCCGTGCTATTCACTTTACTCATCCGGACGGACACGAGATGAGTGCGGAGGCTGAGTACGACGTGCGATTTAAGGAGGCTTTACAGATGTCGGGTTTGGTCCAATGAGGTATGAGGTGCTGGTATGCGATTGGGATGGTACCTTGGTGGATTCGGAGCACTATATTGTGGCGAGTTTGCGCTCCGCTGCAGAGGATATGGGTCTGCCTGATCTGGGGCATGCCCGTTACAAAAGCATTATTGGTTTGGGGTTGCGTGAAGCGCTGTCGGCTTTGTATCCCGACATCGTGCAGCAAGATGTTGAGCGTCTTCGGGATGCATATGCCCGTGCTTTTGTGTCGGGTGAGCATGCTGCGCTGAAGCTGTTTGAAGGGGTCGAAGCGACTCTGGAGGAAGCGTCTGTGCGCGGCGTCAGGTTGGCGGTCGCAACCGGGAAAAGTCGTCGTGGGCTGGAGCGCGCGTTGACAGCGACCGGTTTGGGTGCCTATTTTTCGGCGACGCGCTGTGCGGATGAGTCGCGCTCCAAGCCGGACCCTTTGATGCTACAGGAGTTGTCGAGAGAGCTGGATGTGCCGTTGTCGCGTATGTTGATGGTGGGTGATACTGAATTCGATCTCGCCATGGCGAGCGCGGCAGGCATGCCGGCCGTGGGTGTGAGCTATGGCGTGCATGACGTAAAGGATTTGCAAAGACATGCGCCGCTGGCGATCGTAGATCGTTTTGAGAGCGTATTGGATGTGTTGGGCGTGAGCCAACCGGAGAATGGGAGAGAGAGCGTTGAACTGGCGAGCCGATGAAGAATTGCCGAAGCAGCAAAGTAGTTTAAGTAGTGATACTAAAGAGTGGAAGCTCATCGAAAAGCTCGTGTCGCAGATGGGGGCGGAGCAACGGCGTAGTCGTCGTTGGGGTATTTTTTTCAAGCTACTGACCTTTGCCTATCTCTTTGTACTGCTGGTTTTCATGGCAGATGGTCTGGGTGGGAGTGCACTCAGCAAAACAGATAAGTACACAGCGCTCGTGGATGTGCGTGGTGTGATCGCCGATGAGGAGCGGGCCAGCGCCGACATGATCGTGACTGGCTTGCGCGCGGCCTTCAAGGCGGAGGGTACGCAGGCGGTGGTATTGCGCATCAATAGTCCGGGTGGTAGTCCGGTGCAGGCAGGCTATGTCTATGATGAGATCAAACGGTTACGTGGCTTACATCCTAGGGTACCGGTGTATGCAGTAATTACGGACCTGGGGGCGAGTGGCGCCTACTATATTGCTGCCGCGGCAGACCACATTTATGCCGACAAGGCGAGTCTGGTGGGGTCGATAGGTGTTGTGGCGGGTGGTTTTGGTTTTGTCGAAGCCATTGAGAAGTTGGGTGTGGAGCGTCGCCTTTACACCTCTGGCGAGCATAAAGCCTTCCTCGACCCGTTCAGTGAAGAAAGTCAGTCAGAGGTGGCCTTCTGGAAGGGGGTGCTCAATAGCACGCATCAACAATTTATCGCCAAGGTAAAAGAAGGGCGTGGCGAGCGCCTGGCGGGAGATGAAGATATTTTTTCGGGGTTGATCTGGAATGGCGAGCAGGCTCTGGATCTTGGGTTAGTGGATGGCTTGGGGAGTGCCGGTTACGTTGCGCGTGAACTGGTTGGTGCTGAAGAGATCGTCGACTTTACGCCTCAGCCCGATCCCTTCGAGCGCTTGACAAAATCTCTTGGGGTGGCAGCGGGTGAGGCGATGGCCCGCGTGCTGGGCAATGGTAGCTTGCGGTTGCAGTAAAGGGGACTACAGTACCTGAAGGCCGGCCTCCTCCAGCATGGCGCAAAGCCGTATCAGGGGTAGGCCTATCAGTGTGTTGGGATCGTCGCCGCGCAGATGTTCAAACAAGGCGATTCCCAGCCCCTCCATTTTGAATCCTCCCGCGCAATGAAAGGCTTGCTCCCGTTCGACGTAGTGCTCGATCTGGTCGCGGGACAGGTGCCGAAAGCGCGCTTCATAGCGCTCAACCGTTGCCTGGCGGATGCCCTTGTTTTGGTAGAGTGCAAGGCCCGTAAAAAACGTGGCGGTTTTTCCGGAGCATGCCATTAGCTGCTGGATATTGGTTTGGGCGTTGCCGGGTTTGTGGAGTTGTCTGCCCTCCAGCCAGGCCACTTGGTCGGAGCCCACCACCACAGCATCGGGGTATTGCTCTGCGATGCATTGCGCTTTTTCCATTGCCAGTCGCTTTGCCAGTTGTTCGGGCACTTCTCCCTCAATAGGTGTTTCGTCGATCTCGGGGCTGATGCATTCGAATGGGAGGCCGAGTCGTTCCAGTAATTGGCGGCGGTAGGGGCTGGAGGAGGCAAGAATAAGTTTCACTTGGGTGTCTCTTTCAATCCAAAGCGGGATGCGAGGAGGTGTTTTCGGCAGCTTGGCGGCAACCAAAGGTGTCCTGATTCTCGAATCGGGGGGCTTGGAATGTAGCGCGATCTTTTTCTTTTGACAAGTAGTGGCTTCGTCCCTAAAATTGCGCGCTTATGTCCGATCACTCGCTACCAAAGTCCGTTGATCCCCTGAAATACGCGGATCAAAACAAAGTGCTAGAAGGGACGTTGTCGGTCCACTTGCTCCCCAGAGCGGTCGATATACTGGCTGATTCCAACGGCTCCGTTGCAGTTAGCCTGAAATTCGATCGGGATGAGCAAAATCTCAGAGTGTTGAAAGGTTCGCTCGATGCCCATGTGGCGCTCGAATGTCAACGTTGTCTGGATAAAGTGGAAAAAGACATTCATTCCGATTTCGCACTGGGAATTGTGTTGAGTGATGAGCAGGCGAAACACTTGCCCAAGCATTATGAACCCTTGCTGGTGAGTGAAGAAAAGATCGACCTGTTGGAAGTGATCGAAGAAGAATTGATATTGAGTTTGCCCATGTTTGCATACCACGATGCGTGCGATGCTTCTGATGGGTCAGACCAGGCAGAGTCAGATAGTAAAGCTGAAGACGGAGAAGGTGGAAAGCGCCCCAATCCATTTAGTGTGCTGTCGGAATTGAAAGTTAAAAAATAGTGTTTGCCGCGCAGTTGCGTGTCGGCACACGTAGTTTGTTTCAGGAGAACCGGTATGGCTGTTCAGCAAAACAAAAAGACACGTTCCAAGCGCGGCATGCGTCGTTCACACGATGCGCTTGGTACGGCAACGTTGTCTGTGGATTCCACAACAGGTGAAACGCATCGTCGTCACCATGTGTCTGCCGACGGTTTCTACCGCGGTAAAAAAGTAATCGAGAAGCTGGAAGACTAAGTTCCTTTTCATCAAGTTATGGCGCTGAGCTGGATCATTGCGGTTGATGCAATGAGTGGGGATGAAGGTCCCGACGTCGCAGTTCCTGCCATTCTTGAGTTTCTCGATAAGCACGAAACCTTCGGTGTGATTCTGGTCGGTGACCAGGCTGCGCTGGAGGTTTTGTTGTTTTCGGACGCCCGATATCAGGGCTTCAGTCCTGAGCGCCTGCAAATTGAGCACGCGCAAAGTGTCGTGCAAATGGATGACAAGCCTGCCTTTGCCTGGCGCAACAAACAGGATTCATCTATGGCAGTGGCGCTGCGCCTAGTTGAGTCAGGGCGTGCGCATGCCTGCGTGAGTGCAGGCAATACCGGTGCCATGATGATTATGGGGCGGGCCATTCTGGGCACGTACCCGGGCATTGATCGGCCGGCCATTACCAAGGTGTTCCCTTCGCAAGGCGGGGGCACCTTGTTGCTTGATTTGGGGGCTAATGTTGACTGTACCGCAGAGCAGTTGCTGCAGTTTGCGGTGATGGGGCAGGCGTTGGCGCAAGTGATCAAGCAGATTAATGAGCCAAAGGTGGCACTCCTCAACGTGGGCGGGGAGAGCATAAAAGGAAATGAGCAGGTGCGGCTTGCCGCGTCCTTGATTCAAGACTGTGATGCCATCAACTACATCGGGTTTGCCGAGGGTGGAGATATCTTCCGAGGTACAGCAGATGTGATCGTTTGCGATGGCTTTGTTGGCAATGTTGCACTTAAAAGTGCCGAGGGTGCGGCGAAGATTATTCTTCAGGGTGTGCGAGAGTTCTTTAAGGGTTCCTGGTATCGCAAGCTATTGGGGCGTTTGATGTTGCCTCTGATGTCCGGCAGTTTAAAGCAGCTTGATCCGGATACGCATAACGGCGCTATATTTCTTGGATTGCAGGGTGTGGTGGTAAAAAGTCACGGTAACGCATCTGTGCAATCCTTTGAGCGCGCCTTGGAGTTAGCGGCACGCGAGATTGAGGCGGATCTCAATGCCTTGATCAGTCAGCGTCTTGACGATGCTTTGCTGCAAGTCCAATAACCGGTGCTGCCGGGTGTAACTAACACAGATAAAGGGGTGTGAAATGAAAACCGCTTTTATGTTTCCGGGGCAGGGGTCGCAGTCGGTGGGTATGCTGGCCGATGTGCTGGAAGCGAGAGCTGAGGCCAGTCGCGTCTTTGACGAAGCCGGCGCCGCCATCGATCTGGATTTGCGAGAGATCGCCTTGCAGGGGCCGGAGGCGCTGATGAATCAGACTGCCATCACACAACCCCTTGTGCTCACCGCCAGCGTGGCTATGTGGCGATGCTGGCAGGAAAAAAGCGCTGTGCGACCTGATTACGTCTTGGGACACAGTCTGGGCGAATACACGGCCCTGGTGGCAGCGGAGGCATTAACGTTGCGCGATGCTGTCAAGCTGGTACATCTGAGGGGTAAGTTGATGCAGGATGCTGTACCTCTGGGGCAGGGCGCAATGGCCGCCTTGATGGGGCTCGACGATGCGCAGGTAGAGCAGGTGTGTGAGCAGGCGGCGCAGGGTGAAGTGGTGGCTGCGGCCAACTTTAACTCGCCCGGACAAGTTGTCATATCGGGTAGCAATGCTGCGCTTGAGCGTGCCATTGCGCTGGCAAAAGAAGCAGGTGCGCGCAGAGCGGCAATGTTGCCGGTGAGTGTGCCCTGTCATTGTGATTTATTGAAGCCGGCGGGTGCAGCGCTGGCCGATGAGATGGCTACTATTGCCTTTCAACAGCCTGTCATACCTGTCGTACAGAATGTTACCGCTCGTGTTCCGGCGGATCTCGATGAGCTTCGGAAAAACCTTCTGGCACATTTATACAGCCCGGTGTACTGGGCTGATTCGGTTCGTTATTTGCGTACCCTGGGCGTTGAGCGGTTTATTGAATGTGGGCCGGGAAAAGTGCTGGCAGGTTTGGGTAAGCGTATTGACCGTGACTGCCATATTTTGCAGATGAATGATCTGGCCTCACTGGACGCTTTGCATACTACGCTGAATTAATACGAACTTATCTGGAGCAGGAAAATGACTACGGAGCGAAAAGTCGCATTGGTCACCGGCGCGAGCCGTGGTATTGGTCGGGCGATTGCCAAACGACTCGCGTTGAATGAAGAGCTCACCGTGATCGGTACCGCCACCACTGAAGATGGTGCATCATCGATTTCCCATTATTTTTCGAAGTGGGGCTTGAGTGGCGATGGTATCAAAATGGATGTGTCGGATCCGGATTCGGTGCTTGAAGGTGTTCAGCAGGTCACTCAGGCTTACGGTGCGCCGCTCATTCTGGTCAATAATGCAGGCATCACAAGGGATGGTTTGTTGTTGCGTATGAATGAAGATGATTGGGAGTCGGTCATCAGCACTAATCTGAGTTCCGTTTACCGCGTCACCAAGGCAGTACTTCGGGGGATGACCAAGGCCCGTTGGGGGCGCGTGATTAATATCAGTTCTGTGGTGGGGCAAATGGGCAATGCCGGTCAGGCCAATTACTGTGCGTCGAAGGCGGGCATTGAAGGCTTTACTCGCTCTCTGGCCAAGGAAATCAGCGGCCGGAATATCACGATTAATGCCGTGGCGCCTGGCTTTATCGAAACCGATATGACGGAAGAGTTGCCCGGCGCAACCAAAGCCGCCATGCTCGCCAGCGTGCCAATGGCACGTCTTGGTCAGCCCGAAGAAATTGCCGCTGCGGTGAACTTTCTCAGCAGTGACGATGCGAGCTATATTACTGGCGAGACCCTGCACGTAAATGGTGGCATGTACATGGCTTGAGCCGTGGCCAGTTTGCGCAATCTTAATGGCCTGAAAAGGGCTTCTGTGCGGCTTGTGTCGCTAATCGGATTACACTAGACTAGCCGCCATATCTCCATGGCCTGTTATGTACTTTGATCGGGTCTGGCATGATCCAATCAACAGATAGGATGTACAGAAAGTACTTGATCTATACGAAGAGAGGAAAATATGAGTACTGTAGAAGAACGTGTTAAGAAGATCGTCTGCGAGCAGTTAGGCGTAAAAGAGTCTGAGGTGCAGAGCACGTCCTCTTTTGTTGAAGATCTGGGGGCAGACTCGCTTGATACGGTAGAACTTGTGATGGCTTTGGAGGAGGAATTCGAAACTGAAATTCCTGATGAAGAAGCCGAAAAGCTTTCTACAGTTCAGGAAGCGATTGATTACATTATCGCCAATCAGTAAACCGCTTCTACTGCATTGCAAAACCGTCCCGAGTGCAGGCTTTGGACGGTTTTTTTTTGCAAGGCGGGATGGTGATAGACGAGCAACGTGTCTGCAAGGAAATCTGGGAGTCAAACAATGGCAAAACGACGAGTTGTCGTGACCGGGATGGGAATGTTGTCACCGCTGGGTAACGATGTGGCATCATCCTGGCAAAACGCTCTGGCGGGTAACAGTGGTATTGCCGCCGTGACGCGCTTTGATATGGAAGGCTTTCCGGCGCGCATTGGTGGTGAAATCAAAGGCCTGGATGTTAGCGAGTATATTGATCGCAAGGAAATGCGTCGGATGGACCCCTTCATGCAATATGGCATGATAGCGGCGATGCAGGCAGTAGACGATGCCAATCTGGGTGCCTTGACCGAGGCGCAAAAAGAACGCACGGGTGTGGCAATCGGTTCGGGTATTGGCGGGATAGAGACCATCGAAAACGTGCGTGATACCTTCGTAAAGTCGGGGCCGCGCAAGGTTTCGCCTTTTTTTGTTCCCAGCTCAATCATCAATATGATCTCCGGCAATGTGGCCATTAAATATGGCTACAAAGGCCCTAATATTGCGCTGGTCACAGCCTGCACCACCGGCACACACAATATTGGCTATGCTGCGCGCACGATCGCCTACGGCGATGCTGATGTGATGTTGGCCGGCGGCGCTGAAATGGCGACCACGCCCGTTGCCATGGCGGGTTTCGCAAATGCCAAGGCGCTTTCAACGCGCAATGAAGAGCCCGAAAAAGCCAGTCGCCCCTGGGATAAACAGCGTGATGGTTTTGTTTTATCCGATGGGGCTGGCGTCATGGTGCTGGAGGAATATGAGCACGCCAAGGCGCGCGGGGCACGCATCCTGGCTGAACTGATTGGCTTCGGTATGAGCGATGATGCCTTCCATATCACCTCGCCGGTTGAAGATGGATCGGGCGCGCGTCGCTCAATGGACAATGCTTTGAGGGATGCAGGCATCGCACCGCAAGAGGTGGATTATATCAATGCTCACGGTACCTCCACGCCGCTGGGGGATGTGGCGGAATGCAAGGCCATAAAAGATTTGTTCGCGGCGCACTGTGAACAGCTGCTGGTGAGTTCCACCAAGAGTATGACGGGGCACCTGCTGGGCGCAGCGGGTGCAGTGGAGGCGATTTTCTCGGTCAAGGCGCTGGAAGACGGCATTGTGCCGCCAACCATTAATCTGGATGAGCCGGAAGACGGTTGCGATCTGGACTTCGTCGCGCATACAAAGCGCCTTGCAGAACTCCACTGTGTGTTATCAAACTCCTTCGGTTTTGGTGGCACCAACGGCACCATCATCTTTCGCAAACTTTAGATGGGCAACCTACAGGAGCGTTTCATTGGGCACACATCGACAGGCGCATATCACCTCGGTTAACGGTACCGAAACTTCTGCATTGGAAATCGGTGATCGTGGCCTGAGTTACGGCGATGGCATCTTCGAGACCATGCGCGTCACCAAAGGAAAGGTGCCTTTGCTCGGCTATCATCTGGCGCGTTTTCTGGATGGTGCGGAGCGGTTGAAGCTGGGCAGTGTGCGCAGTCTGAAAAAGCGCTTCCAGGATCAGGTCAAGCTGGCGCTAAACCAGCTTCAGGGAGAGGCCATTCTTAAAATCATTATGACGCGAGGACATGGTGGGCGGGGCTATGTGCCTCCAGCGAAACCCGACCCCTCTTTGATTCTGCAGGCTTATGACTATCCGGAGTGGCCTCGTTCCTATTTCGTTAAAGGTATCGATCTGGTGCGTTGTGCACACCGGTTGTCGTCGCAGCCCAGCCTGGCGGGAATCAAGCATTTGAATCGTCTCGATCAGGTGTTGGCGTCTGCTGAGCTGGGTAAAGCTACCGAAGGTTTAATGTGTGACCAGCACGGGCGCTACATTGAAGGCACCAAGAGTAACCTGCTGGTGTTTCTGCCCGGCCGCGTACTCACCCCGCACATCAGTGATTGCGGTGTGAAAGGCACTTTGCGGGCGTTTCTCCTTGATCAGCAGAGTAAACTCGGTCTGTCTGTGGAAGAGGGTGAGGTGGATGACGAGGTGATCGAGAATGCGAGTGGCCTGGCCATGATCAATAGCGTGTTTGGCGTGTGGCCGGTGAAATCGCTGGGCGGTAAAAAACTCGCACAGGACGGGAATGTCCGCGCCATCAATGCCTTCCTGAATGCGCAGCTGGGCTTTAACCTGCCGGTGTGATGACTGTGTTGCGTGCGTTCATCATCAAAGGTTTTTGGCTGTTATGCTTCGGCCTTCTTTTTGCGCTCTACCTTTACCATAAAGCGCTTCAGGCGCCTCTGTCGCTTCCTGATCAGGGGGCTGTGCTGGAAATACAGCGCGGTGAAACCTTGCATCATGTGCTGCAGCGCTTGAACGCGGATGGCACATTGCCCTCTACCTTTGTGGCCAAGCTTTACAGTCGCGTGAACGCCTACGATGCCCGCATTCGCGCGGGTGAGTTCGCGTTGGAACCCGGGCTGACCATCCCGGCGCTTTTCGCCTTGATCAGCTCAAATAATCAAATCCGTTATTCGGTGACTCTGGTGGAAGGGCAGCGATTTTCCGAAGCGCGTGCGGCGATCGCCAAGCATCCCAAAGTAAAGCAAACCCTCACCGAGTACGGTGACGCCAAGGTAAGAACGATGTTGAGCGCGAGTGCTCTGGACGACTATTCGCATTACGAAGGCTTGCTGTATCCCGACACCTATTTCTTTCGTAAGGGTGATACGGATCTGGACATTTTACAGCGTGCACACGAGCGTCTCGCTGAGGTGCTCTCTGAGGAGTGGATGCAGCGCAGCACAGAGTTACCGCTCGATTCGCCCTACGAAGCGTTGATTCTTGCCTCCATCGTTGAAAAAGAAACCGGTGTGCCCGCAGAACGTGCTGAAATTGCCGGCGTATTTGTCAGGCGCCTGAATATGGGAATGCGACTACAGACTGATCCCACGGTTATCTATGGGCTAGGTGAGCGCTATCAGGGGAATATCAAGCGAGCGCACCTGAAGGAATACACACCCTACAACACCTATCGTATCAATGGTCTGCCCCCCACACCGATCGCTTTGGCGGGCAGAGACGCGATTCATGCAGCACTGCACCCCAAACCGGGTAGCAGTTTGTATTTTGTGGCACGGGGCGATGGCTCGCATGTGTTTTCCGATACTATCGAGGCGCACAACAAAGCTGTACGTGAGTACCAGCTGAAGCGGCGTGAGGATTATCGCTCCGTGCACCGCAAACCATCTAATTAACTTTACAAAAGGCTGATTCAGGCGTGATCCGAGGCAGGTTTATTACCATTGAAGGTGGTGAGGGTGTGGGTAAGTCCACCAATATTGCGTTTATCTGCGATGCGCTGAAGGAACGTGGCATTGAAACCCTAGTGACGCGAGAACCCGGTGGCACGCCATTGGCAGAACAGATTCGTGAGTTATTGATTGCGCGCCGAGAAGAGACGGTGGCGCCCGATACGGAGTTGCTTCTCATGTTTGCCGCGCGCGCGCAACACCTGCACGAAAAAATCCTGCCGGCTTTGCGCCAGGGCATTTGGGTGATCTCGGATCGGTTCACCGATGCAACCTATGCTTACCAATCGGGCGGGCGCGGGGTCGCGGCCGAAAAAGTCGCGTTGCTTGAAAACTTTGTTCAGGGTGATTTACGCCCGGATTGTACGCTGCTGTTGGATGCGCCACCGGAGGTGGGCATGCAGCGTGCGCAAAAGCGGGGTGCACTCGATCGTTTTGAGCAGGAAAAACAGCAGTTTTTTGAGCGCGTGCGGCAGAATTATCTCACCCGCGCGCAGGCCGAGCCCGATCGCTTCCGAGTGATCGACGCGGCGCAGTCGCTCGATCAGGTCCAAGCCCATATTGCTGCCGTGCTTGCCTCACTCTAGGGGCTTAATTGATTGAGTATCAGCGCGATGACCACCACTTGAGGCACGGTAATCAGGGGCAGAAACAGCGCGGTTTTCCAGGATCCCGTGGTGTCTTTGATGACCATGACCTCGGTGTAGTCGGTAGACACCCCCGTCATTAAAAACGCAAAGCTGTTTCCGGGGGCATTCGCGCGTGTCATCAAATCTGCGGCAATCGGCGTAGAACCCTCCGAGCACACTTCAATAATGGTGGCCGCCAAGAGGGTCGCTAACAGGCCAAGCAGACTGGCGCCGAAATAAGTCTGAAAGTCTTCCAGTGATACGAAACCCCGAATCGCCGAGGCCAGAAGCACACCGAACAACAGCCAGCGCAGCACCATCCGTGAACCACTTAAGCCGGACTGCAGCATCTCCGCAAGGAAATCGCGGTCCCAGGAATGTGCCGACCAGCGTTGACGTAACTCGGGCCAAAAATCGAAATTCGGATCTGGTAATTGCTGGTGCGGGTTTGACGGCAGGGTACCACTCGCTTCGAGACGGTCGAATAACCAGCCGGTGGTCATGGCCAGTAATACCGAGAGTGCGATGAAAGCCAGGGTCCAACCGAGTCCGATCAGTGCAACCAGAATGATGGTCAGCGAGAGGGAATTCCAGGGGCTGGCGATTAAAAAGGCCATTACCTGACCCAGGCTGGCGCCTTTGCGACGTAATTCCATGCCCACCATGAGGATGCCGTGACTGCAGAGATCGAGCAGAACGCCGGCCAGGGTAGCGCGCCAACGTCCTTTGAAGGTGCCGCCCGGGCCCAGAATGGACATGACAAACTCCTGTGGCACTTTGCTGAGTATGCCAACAAAAATGATACCCAGCACAATGCCCCACCACATGGTATTCATTAGCTCCTGCACGCTGTGGCTGATCACCGCATACCAGCTGTCGTGACTATCCAGTATGACTCCGGCAACATAAAACAGCGAAACCAATCCCAGACTGATCCAGAGCAGCCAGTCGGGACGTGTGCGTTCATCCGGGCAGCAGCTGCTAGCGGCTTGTGTTACCGGTTCAGCAGTTTTGCAGCAGTCGTGCTTTTGAGTGTCGGGCTGCTTGTCGTCATGGCAGTGGGGAGAATTCATTGCGCTGTCTCCATGTCGTGATCGGCCAGATTGTCGAGAATGGCGCAATGGGGCGCGCCGTCGTCCTGGCAGCTTTTCGCCAGTTTCACTAACTCTTTATGCATCGCATTGAGGTGTTTGATTTGTGTGGCGACACGCTCTGCTTTTTCGAGCACCAAGGCGTGCACGTGCTGGCTTTGGCGTGCGGGGTTTTGGTACAGATCCAGTAGCTCGCGACATTCCTCGATGCTGAAGCCGGTCTCGCGGGCGCGGTGGAGGAAGTTGAGTTGTTCCAGATCCTGCTTGCGGTAATCCCGGTAACCGTTATCTTTCCGGCGTGCAGGGGTTACCAGGTTGATCTGCTCATAATAGCGAATGGTTTGCGGGCTTAAGCCGCAATGTTTGGCTGCCTCACTGATATTCATCGCGTCCTCCTGTGATGATCTGAAGGATAGCTTAAACCTTAGAGTAGCTATAAGGTCAACCAAAATAAGAAGGCGCGGGGGGAAGGTAAGAAAAGAAAACCAGATGATGCCGCTGTGCCTTTATTCTGCCTTTCGTCTGGGTTTTGTGCGTTCTCTGCGCAATAAAAAAGGCCAGCACAAAGCTGGCCTTTTTGCTTTTGCTAGACGACTACGCTTCCGCGATCACTGCCTTGGCAGCTTTTTCGGTGTAGTTATCCATCTTGTCGAAGTTGAGATAGCGGTAGATATCGCTGGCCATGCTGTCGATATTCTTCGCGTATTCCATGTACTCTTCAACCGTAGGCAGTTTACCCATGACTGCGCCCACCGACGCCAGCTCAGCGGAGGTGAGGTAGACATTGGCGCCATCACCCAGACGGTTGGGGAAGTTACGCGTGGACGTCGACAGTACCGTGGCACCCGGTCTCACGCGTGCCTGGTTACCCATACACAAAGAGCAGCCAGGCATTTCGGTACGCACGCCAGCCTTGCCGTAAGTGTTGTAGTAGCCTTCTTCCATCAGCTGCGCCTGATCCATTTTAGTGGGCGGAGACATCCATAGGCGTGTTTCGAGTTCGCCTTTGTATTGCTCCAGCAGCTTTCCGGCAGCACGGAAGTGACCGATGTTGGTCATGCACGAACCAATGAACACTTCGTCGACCTTGTCGCCAGCCACTTCAGACAGCAGTTTGGCATCATCAGGGTCGTTCGGGCAGCAAACAATCGGCTCTTTGATTTCCGCCAGATCGATTTCCACCACGTGCTTGTACTCGGCATCTGCATCGGCAGCCAGCAGTGAAGGATTGGCCAGCCATTCTTCCATCGCCTTGGCGCGACGCTCCAGCGTGCGTGGGTCGCCATAGCCCTCGGCAATCATCCAACGCAGCATGACGATGTTGGACTTCAGGTATTCGGCCACTGATTCTTCAGACAGTTTGATCGTACAACCTGCAGCAGAACGCTCCGCAGAGGCATCAGATAATTCAAACGCCTGCTCAACCGTCAGATCGTCAAGACCTTCGATTTCCAGTACGCGACCGGAGAATTCGTTGATCTTGCCGGCCTTCTCAACGGTGAGAATGCCTTGCTTGATACCGTAGTAGGGAATCGCGTGCACCAGATCACGCAGCGTGATGCCGGGCTGCATTTTGCCTTTGAAGCGTACCAGAATCGATTCAGGCATATCCAAAGGCATAACGCCTGTTGCCGCGGCAAAAGCCACCAGGCCGGAGCCGGCGGGGAAGGAAATGCCCATTGGGAAGCGCGTGTGCGAGTCGCCGCCGGTACCCACGGTATCGGGCAGCAGCATACGGTTCAGCCAAGAGTGAATGATGCCGTCGCCAGGGCGCAGTGCTACACCGCCACGGGTCTGAATGAAGTCGGGCATGGTGTGCTGCATTTCCACATCAACGGGCTTGGGATACGCGGCCGTGTGACAGAAAGACTGCATGACCAGATCGGCCTGGAAGCCCAGACACGCCAGGTCTTTCAGTTCGTCGCGTGTCATGGGGCCGGTTGTATCCTGAGAACCCACCGTGGTCATTTTGGGTTCGCAGTAAGTGCCAGGGCGCACGCCTTGACCTTCTGGAAGACCGCAGGCACGACCGACCATTTTTTGCGCCAAAGTAAAGCCTTTGTTGCCGGCTTCCGGATCAACGGGCAGGCGGAAGATATCCGTTGCACCCAAGCCCAGGGCTTCGCGCGCGCGGGTCGTCAGACCGCGGCCAATGATCAGCGGGATACGACCACCGGCCTGAACTTCATCCAGAATAACATCGGACTTGAGTTTGAATTCAGAGAGCACGTCGCCGGACTCAGACAAAATTTTGCCTTCGTAGGGGCGAATCTCAATCACGTCGCCCATATTCAGCTTGTCGACGGGCGCTTCGAATACCAGTGCGCCCGCGTCTTCCATGGTGTTGAAGAAGATGGGCGCAACTTTATTGCCGATACATACACCACCGCTACGCTTGTTCGGTACACCGGGCATGTCTTCACCGAAGAACCACAATACTGAGTTGGTCGCAGATTTACGCGAGGAGCCGGTGCCGACTACGTCGCCCACGAATGCGACTGGATAACCCTTGGCCTTGATGTCGTCGATTTGCTTCATGGGGCCGGTCACGCCATGTTCTTCAGGCTCCAGACCTTCCCTCGTCATTTTGTAAGCGGCGCGCGCGTGCAGAGGAATGTCGGGGCGCGACCAGGCATCGGGCGCGGGTGACAGATCATCGGTGTTGGTTTCGCCGGTGACCTTGAAGACGGTCATCTTGATGCTTTCGGGTACCTTCTTCTTGTTGGTAAACCACTCGGCATTGGCCCAGGATTCCATTACGTCTTTGGCAACGGTGTTGCCGGCATCCATTTTGTCTTTTACGTCATTGAAGGCATCAAACATCAGCAGAGTATGCTTGAGCTCTTTACCTGCCAATTCTGCGAGATCTGCGTCGTCGAGCAAGTCAACTAATGTTGCGATGTTGTAGCCGCCTTGCATCATGCCCAGCAATTGCACGGCTTTTTTCTTGTCGATCAGGGGAGAGCTTGCCTCGCCTTTCACAATCGCGGTCAGGAAGCCTGCTTTCACATAGGCCGCCTCGTCAACACCTGGTGGGATACGGTTCTCGATCAGATCAAGAATGTATTCCTCTTCACCGGCCGGCGGGTTTTTCAGCAATTCGACCAGGGCCGCAGTTTGCTCCGCATTCAATGGCTTGGGTGGGATATTCAATTCGGCACGTTCAGCGACGTGGGCGCGATATGCTTCTAGCACTTTTTCATCCTCATCAGTTGGTGTCCGGCACCGCTACAGGCGTTGGTCAGACCTTGTTATGGCTTGTCTGCGTTTTCTTTGGTGTTTGGTTGAATAACAGGTAATCAGCCAAACGTTCAACGCGCGGCAGGATTGCATTGCCGGAGTGAATTGGTGAACCAGACGATCAGGTTATGAAGTGACAACCCGGCGCCAAGCCAATACGAGCTTCAGTGTAGTTCACCGTCAATTTTCGCGCACGGATTGTACGCATTTTTAGCGGCGATGTTAAGCTGTGGCGCGGCTCGCGCGCTTATTTTCAACATTCACGGGCAAAATGCGTATAATGGCGCGCCCTGAAATCAGCACCCTTGCGAGCGTAATGACAGACCTAAGTGAAATTCATGCCTTTCTGGATGGCGAGACGCCTGAGCAGTGGATTGAAAATGCCCTGGCGCAGCAGGATATTCTGTTGATCGACCATGCCCACTGTGAAAAGAAAGCGGCGATGACGGCGGTGAATATGATGCATCGCTACCCGGAAGATCCGGAGCTGCTGATGAAAATGTCCCGGCTGGCCCGCGAAGAGCTGCGCCATTTTGAGCAGGTCTTGAAGATCATGCGTGATCGCGGTGTGACATTCACAAAACTGAGTGCGGCCCGTTATGCCTCCAGCATGCGTGCTCAGGTGCGCACTGGCGAATCTGAAAAGGTGGTTGATTTGTTGATTATTGGTGCCTTTATCGAGGCGCGCTCGTGTGAGCGTTTTGCCAAACTGGCCCCCTATCTGGATGCCCCGCTCGCGGAGTTCTATCTCTCACTGTTAAAGTCTGAGGCGCGTCATTATCAGGATTATCTGAAACTTGCACGCAACTATGCGGGTGAAGCGCTTGATGAACGGGTGGCCTTCTTTCGCAGTCTTGAGGCTGAGCTTATCTCAAGCCCCGACCGTGTATTTCGCTTTCACAGCGGCCCGGTAGGTGTCTCGTCTGCGCGCTAAGAGGGCGGGCTGACATTCTGCTCCTGCAGCCAGTCGATCGCTTCACTCATGTGATGAAAGACCTTGGAGTCTTCATTGGGTACATGGGTGAAGGCTTCATACAAACGCCCCAGATGTTGGTCGAGTATTGACGGTGCAATGATGGCCAGCCGGAATGCGTTTCCCTGCAGCGCTTGCGTCGTCATTTCGCTCACGTCGCTCAGCGCGTCGTCGCTGATATTCGCCAGATTCGCCTCGCGCAGATCAATTATCTCTCTGAAATCACTTTGCCAATGAGCATGATTGTATAGGCTCATGTAGAAGTGGATCAGTTCATTGTCTTTGGGTTGGCCTGCCCAGGTGGTAATGACGATCTTCTTTTCGTTCAGGAATTTGCTGGTGAACGGCATGATCCCTCTCATTCCCCGCATGTTAAATGATTAGTATAGGTCTAAGTGTGCAGGCTTTTCCTCCTGTAAACAAAAAAGGGCGATCAGTGATCGCCCTTTTCAGTTTTGGCCCGCTGTTTAATCGAGGCGTATTTTACTGAATACACCCGTGTGATCAGAGGGGTACAGCCCGCTCAGGTCGGTCATGTCGGCATTAGAATCGCCAACCGTTTTGATTTTTACTTTTTCAATAATGCGCGCTTTCGGATCGAAGAAAATGTGGTCGATGCGCTGATAGAGCTGTGCGTCGGGGTTCGATACCAAGTCGTCGAAGCAGCAGGTGAAACCGGCTGTTGGCTTCTTCTTGGTGGTCCACAGGTCGATATATCCGCTACCCACGGCTTGCAGGTAAGGAGGTACAAGCGGCAAGCCATCCAGCCCTGGAACGCCTGAAGTGGACACGAAGGGTTGTGCGTCGGGTGGGCTGTTAAAATCACCCAGCATGATCACGGGCATATCGGGCAGGGTCGTGGCGCTTACCACTTGCAGCAGCTCATTCATCTGCACGGCTTGCAGAGATTTGAAGGGCTCTGAACCACCCACTTCGAGGTGGGTGTTCACAAAGCGATAATCGGCACCTTTCACATTGACGTCAATCATGTTGTAGCCACGGGTGAACTCTACGGTTACGCCACCCAGAGGGAGAGCACCGTTCACTGTAAAGTTCGCGCCGTAGGGGTTAGACCAGGAGATTTGGTCGGACTGTTTTACCAGAATGATGTCGCGATCGGTGAGGCGTAAATCACCCAGGATGGGGGTTTGGCCATCGGGCGCAAAGCCGGCTACGAATGGCAGTTCAAGATCGGCGTTCTGAGTGCTGATGGCCACCTCATAAATCAGGCCGCGGGCCTGCAGGGCGGCTTGCAGAATGTGCAGGAAATCATAGACAACATCTTCGGCGGACGCCGGATTGCCGGCCAGAAAGTCGCCCGGGATCTGCGTGCGCCAGATTGAGACTTCCTGCAGGCCGATGACGTCGGGCTCATACCGGAAAATTTCATTCGCGAGAGCTTCCGCGCGTTCTGGGAAGTTGGTGACTTGAACGGCTTGGAATACCTCGGTGACGGCCAGTGGCACGGCAAGCGGATTTGGATCGTTTGCGGCATCCAGTACCGGGAAGATGTCGGCACCCAGATAGATGTTGCGGGACATTACTTTGATTTTGTCGTCCGGATCGGCATGGCTGGAAAAGGACACCGCGACAGACAGCAGGGCCACACATAGCGCCCACATTGGTTGGTTGAGTTTCATGCTAGTTCTCCATTTTTTATTGGTATTGCGACGCGCTCACCGGATTCATGCAGGCATGTGCTCCTGTGGCGTGTGCTGAGGTGGTGCCTCTCAGGCCAAGGGCTTCCACGACGGCTCTATCTTGGCGGTCTGTGCGTCGCGGTGCAGTAACATTTCAGGTTAAAACGTGTTGAAAAGGGAGGATGTGCGGCTAAAAAGGTGTGTAATTTCACACTTTTGCCACTCAGGCGTAGGCGTCGTCCAGTGCGTCGATCAGCGTGGTGAGCTCCTCGCGGTCCTCCTCACTCAGAGCACAGTGGTCAATCACGAAGTTGGCGGTTTTGATAACCGAGCGCCAGCGCGGTTTGGCAGGCAGGGTTTTTACGCTCAGGTATTTATCCAGCGTGCGCGTTTTAGCCGTTGTGCCGTCAATGTAAACGCGCCAGCAGCGGCTTTGCTCGGCAAGATCAGCCTTGTTCTGATGGGTATAGCGCTCCCAAGTAAGCAGGGCCGTGCGCAGGGTTTTTACGACCAGCTCTTTCGGGCAGCTGTCGTGCTGGCTGGGTGCTGCTGTATTGCTGTTGGCGGGGGGGGCTTGTACCCATTGCAGGGCAGATTCTATGTGTGTGATGCGTTGTCGGCTGGCGGCCAGTTCGTCGCTGAGTCGCGCCAGAAGCTGTTGTGGATCTTCAGCCGAAGGTGCGCCGGCGCCACGCAGCAATACGGTATAGTAGCGCTCTCCCTGTTCGTCGAAACGTTGAGTATCGAGTTCGGCCAGCCTCTCATGCCCCGGCATGGTGACCGGCAGGCAGAAGCGATCGGAACGCCCTTCTGCGTGTTGCTTAAAGTGGGTGTAATCGGCAGCACTCAGTATTTCTTCGAGACGGCTCTGCTTCATTGCGGCGGGGCTAAGTCCCAGATGCTGTAATCCGGGTTCATTGGCATACACCAGCTTGAAGTCTTCGTCCAGCAAGAGCAGGCATTCCTCGGCGTTATCCAGAACGGTTTGCAATTGCTTGTTGGCACAGTGGAGCTCCCGTTCAAGCAATGCATGGCGATCGATCTCGCTGCGCAGTCGCTCGTTTTCCGATGCCGCCTGCCAGAACCTCCGCACGCTCAGCTGGCTGAATAGTCGCGCCAACAATTCCTGCTCATGGTAGGGCTTAATCAGGTAATCATTGGCACCTGCGCCCAGAGCCTCCACGATATCGGCAATCTGGTAGCGCGCTGTCAGCATCATAATGGGCAGCTCGTAGTGATTATGATGTTTACGTATGTCTCGGCAGGCTTCAATGCCGTTCATGTCGGGCATCATCAGGTCCAGTAGCACGAGGTCGGGTATTTGCGTTTCAAGGCGTACCAGCAAGTCCCGTGCGCAACTGAATGTCTCGACGTCATATCCCGCACTGCGCAGCAGGCTGCGCACCAGTTCGCGATTCACTTCCTCGTCGTCGGCATAAAAAACGCGTGCGGGCTCGCCGTGGGGAACCTGGAAAGGCTGATTGGCGACCTGGCGTGAGGCCTGACGCGAGGCATGCAAGGTAGGGAAGTGCGCGCCCGTTTCGATCTCTGCAGCGGCTTGATCGTCTGCGTTGGGAGTCGGGCTCTTCGAAGCAGATGTCTGTGGCGGCATGGCCGGTGGCAGCATAAAGGCGGCGCGGGTGCCTCCGGTGTCGCGGTTGGTGATCGCCAAAGCGCTACCGTGCAAGGCTAATAACTGCTGTGTGATGGCCAGCCCCAGCCCGCTGCCCGGTTTGTTCTGTGTGCCGTTGTCGTGGCGTAAAAAGGGTTCGTAGACGTCGCACTGCATATTCTCCGGCATGCCACAGCCGCTATCCTCGATGGCAATCTCGATACCGGCGGTAAGCTCTCTCGCTCGCACGGTGATGTCACCCTGCGGCGTAAACTTAATGGCATTGCCGATGAGGTTAAACAGAATCTGCTGCAGACGATGAGGATCGGCGAGCACATAGTCGGGACATTGCTCTATTTTCAGCTCCAGCCTCACTGCTTTGCCATGGAGCAAGGGGCGCAAGGTATTACAGGTACTTTCCAGAAGGGTGGGTAGCTGTACGCTGCGCGGATTCAGGCGAAGTTCGCCGTGCTTGATGCTCGAGAAGTCGAGAATATCATTCACCAGCGAAGTCAGGCGCTGGCTGGTCGCTTCGATGAGTTCAACCTGATGCGCCTGTTCCGGGTTGAGCCCTTGTGGTGACGCGAGCAGGCGCTGGGACAGGCCGTGAATGCCATGCAGTGGTGTGCGTAATTCATGCGAGGTGGTGGCGAGAAATTCATCTTTAAAGCTGTCCAGCTTCTCCAGTTCGGCGTTACGCTGGGATAATTCCGACGACATCTTTTCGATGGTTTTAAAATTGGCGAAATAGCGCCGGATCATGGCGCTGAGCTGGAATAGCACAAAGGCCAGGGCGCCTACGTGCATCAGATTTGGGGTGTCGATAATGTAGTTGTAATTCAGTGCATCGTTCAGCGCGGCCAGCACGAAAATCGCCAAGCTTACGCCAAAGATACGGCTACTTCGTCGACGCGAGGCAAGGGCGCGCAGATAGTAAACGATGACCAGTGGAACGAAGCAGCCGGCAACGATCTGGAATGGCAGGTTGAAGCGAGTATAGGTAGCCACGCTTGTGGTGAGCGCGAGCATGACGAACGGTGTAGCCACGAGCCAGCCCGCAAGCGTGAGCTGCTTGGGTACCTCTTCGGGAAACAGATGGCGGAAGTAGCCCAGAAAAAATGGCAGGCTCAGGTAGATGGTCAGATTTTCAAAGGTTTGCAGGGTCGCCCAGTCGCCGACGCCGAACAGGTAAAACACGCGTTCATCAATCAGCAAACGGCGCAGCCCGATGGCGAAGCACAAGAGGCTGAAAAACAGTACTTTTTTGTCTTGTCGGCGAGACAGGAACATGAGCAGGCTAAGGAGACCGGTCGCCAGCAAGATACTGCCGACGGTGGCGGCGCTGATCAGGGGAAGTTCCCGCATGGCAAATAGGCCGCTGGTGTCGGTAACATGCGGGGCATACCAGATGCCACCCCACTGATAATGAAAATTGGAGGTATGAATCACCAGATGAGCGATGCCCTGTTCATCGGCCTCCAGTTCATAAACTCTGGGTAGGTAAGCCGGCGTTTCCAATTGCGCGGCTTCTGCAATGCGTCCATTGCCACCCAGTTTTTTGCCATTGTTCCAAAGTACATAGGCGCTGGCCATGTCGGGCAGGTGGACATAGAACGGCCCAGAATGTGACTTTGGAAATTGAATGCGCAGCCGGTAGCTGCCGAAGCCATTGGGTGCAATGGCGGGGTCTGATGGATGGCTGTGCCAGGCACCAGGAACCGCAATGCGTTGCGGTGCTGGCTGTTGACTCAGGGGTTCCAACCAGCGCTGCCAGAAGAAATCCCATTCGCCCGCCAGACTGAATGACTCGCCCTGTTGCCAGTCCGCTTCGCTGAGATCGACAGTCGTTACTGCGCTCAATGTGCTCCAGGGGCTGGATAGCAACAGCAGTGCGAAAAGTGCTCTCTTCATCATCTTGCTCACGCGACTTTAGGAGCCCGAAGGTGCGGTGCTCGGTATTATTTTTCTTCTTTGGTTAAAGGTTGAACCCCAATTCATACTATAGGCCGGCCGCCGTCGGAAAGCTTTGAACCCGGTCATGTTCAAGTCATATTTTCTGTGAACGGCGCGAACTATGACAACTTGTTACATGCTCCATGAGCGATGGTCGTACCGGTTTTACTTGGTCAATAATCTGCTTTGAGATGATATACAAGGTTGCCTCATGACGGTGCAGTGCCCGCGCCGGGGCATCACCACACTGACCTGTTTGAGTCAGTCATCGCCTTAAAAAATGCTGACTCATGTTGGAAAAGTTGGATTTGGGCACACCCTGAGATGTTTTGCTTGCGATAGAATGGCGCCGCATTTTTTAGCACATTTAGGGAAGAATATGAGTTCAGGTAAAAGATTTTCCGTTGTACTGTTTATCACTGCGTTCCTTCATTCGGCTTCTGCAGTCAGTGAGTTGGCCGAAGACAGTGTATTGGTTTCCAGCAATAATACGCTCTACGAATACACTCCGCAGGGGGCTTTGCTGTCTCAGTTGCCTATTCCTGCCAATTCCCTGAGTGAAGTCGCCCGAGACATAGTCGTGCTCGAAGATGGAAGATTGGCTGTGTTTAATGGCACCTTTGCTCCCGAGTTGTCCATTTACAATGGCAGCAGTTGGGAGTCCGTTTCAGTAGATGGCTGGAGCGTGCCAAATAATCTTTCCTATGGCGGACTTGCGGTGCGAGGGGACAGGGTTTTTCTTACTGATGGATTTACTTATAACGGTGGAGAGCCGCAGGGCCTTGTAATCGTTAATCTTGCTGAGCTTTCCAGCCAGCGATTCTTTGAAGCAGACGCATATATCGACATAACGCTAGGCGGGGATCAGTTACTGTATGCGTTGAAAAACACTTATGGCGACTTGAATGTAATAGACCCGAATTCAATGGAAGTGGTGCGCAGTATCGACTTAGGGCATACCTCGTCATCTCGCGGTGTTGCGGCATCTGCCGATGGTTCAATATATATGGTGAGCTGGAATGGCTATGTTGCGCGGTATGACGCGGAAGGGGGGCTGCTTAACTCGCTTCAGATCGGCGGAAATCTGCATGATATCGATATCGATGGCACGGGAAGGATTATTGTGGGCAGCCGTTTTGGTCGGGTGTATTTGACTGACGAGGCGTTGTCGTCATTTCACGAAATCGTGGCGAGCAACACAAATGCATTTGTTGCCTTCTCCACTCCCGGAACGAGTCCCAAAGACTTTGCGCCGCCTGTGTTAGAGGCGAGTCAGAGGAAAAGAGGGCGGAATATTGAAACGACACTAACGTGGTCAACGGAGGCTGAAGCGGTTGATGTATATTTTAACGGTCAGCTGATTGATGGCCAGCTAGCCGGCAGCACTGCGACCTATGCTTACTTTAAAAAAATAAGCCAGGTTTTCTTGGTCTGTAACACGGGCACGCAGGCGTGCTCGGAAGAATACATCGCTAACTAGATGTGGTTGTTGAGGCGCACGCTATCATTCGTGCGCTGTTCATCTTCTGCTAAACCACTTGTCCCGCCGCCACGCCGCTGGCCCAGGCCCACTGAAAATTGAAACCGCCCAGATGGCCGGTAACATCGAGCACTTCGCCAATAAAGTACAGCCCGGGGTGATCATGGCAAGCCATGGTTTTGGACGAAATGTGCCGGGTATCAATCCCTCCCAGAGTGACCTCGGCGGTGCGGTAACCTTCTGTACCGGAGGGTTTCAGTTCCCAGTGATGCAGCTGCTCGGCAATGTCTGCCAGGCGCTGATCGCTGAATTCTGCCAGCGGCCGCTCGGCGAGATCGGGCCACCATTCCTGTTGCAGGAGCGCACAAAAGTTTTTCGATAAATGCTGGCTGAGAATATTGCGCAACAGTGCCGCGCCTTTGGTTTGCTTGTTGTCCTGCAGCCACTGGGCGGTATCCAGGTCGGGCAGCAGGTCGATGGTGATGGTTTCGCCCTCTCGCCAATAGCTGGATACCTGCAGTACAACCGGGCCGCTGATGCCGCGATGGGTGAACAGCAGGTTTTCGCGAAATTCGCACTGGGTATTGCGCATGCGTACTTCGTGTGCCAGACCCGATAGCTCAGAGGTCAAGCGTTTTATGCTGTCGGTAAAGGTAAAGGGCACCAGCGCCGCGCGGGTAGGAATGATCGATAGACCAAACTGCTTGGCGAGATCGTAGCCGAATCCACTCGCTCCCATGGTGGGAATCGAAAGGCCACCGCTGGCAATCACCAGTGACGCACAGCGGAACTGGCCAAGGTTTGTGGTGAGTGCATAGCTCTGTGGCTCAGCTTGCACGGATTGAATGTCGCAGTGCGTGCGCAGTGTGACCTTGCCGAGCTGGCATTCCTGCAGCAGCATGTTGAGAATGTCTTTGGCAGAGTGGTCGCAAAATAATTCGCCGTGTTTGCGTTCGTGGTAAGCAATGCCATGGCGCTCGACGAGTCCGATGAAGTCCCATTGGGTGTAGCGCGATAAGGCCGATTTGCAGAAGTGCGGGTTTTCGGAAAGGTAGTTGTCGGCACTTACATAATAGTTTGTAAAATTACAGCGCCCGCCACCAGACATGAGTATCTTCTTGCCCAGTTTGTTGGCGCTGTCCAGTACCAGCACACGGCGCCCGCGCTGGCCAGCCACGCTGGCACACATGAGGCCCGAGGCACCGCCGCCAATGACGATCACATCATAGTGCTCGGGTTTACTCATTGGCTTAGTTTTTTGGTGCGCGGGGAAAGGGTAGTTGGGTCAATTCCCGTTGGCCCTTGGCATCAATGGTGAGTGTCCAGATGTCGCGGTCCCAGTCTCCCAGAACGATACGTTGTGCGGCTTCTCCCTCAACCTGCAAATTGTGGATGGCCGGGCGATGGGTGTGGCCATGAATCATGGTGCGCACACCATGCTCCGCCATGATACGTGGCACCTCTTCCGGCGTGACATCCATAATGTCTTCCGCTTTCTGCCTATTGTTGGCCTGGCTCATGGCGCGCAGTTGGGCGGCGGTGGTTTTGCGATCTTCCAGTGGGCGAGCCAGAAAGGTCTTTAGAAAGTTGGGCTCACGAATCATGCGGCGAAACTTCATATAACTTTCGTCTCGGGTGCACAGGCTGTCGCCATGCATGAGCAAGACAGGCCTGCCAGCAATGTCGATCACCGTCGGGTCTGGCAGCAGTGTGGCGCCTGCGGCAGTGCAGAATGCATCGCCAATGAGAAAGTCGCGATTGCCGTGCATGATAAAAATCTCTGCGCCTTGCTTGCTTAGCGACCGTAACCGGGCAGCAACGGCTTGCTGTAGCGGTGTATGTTCGTCGTCGCCAATCCAGGCTTCGAAAAAATCGCCCAGAATATACAGCGCCTCCGCATCCTGCTGAATCTGATCCAGAAATGCGAAGAAGGCCCCGGTGATATCGGGGCGCGCCTCTTCAAGATGCAGGTCTGATATAAAATACAGCATGCGCCTGCTTATTCAGCTTCTATAATGCTGGCCGATTCGATGATGACGTCGTCCACCGGTACATCCTGATGGCCGGCTTTCATCGTGGTAGGTACTTTTTTGATCTGTTCGACTACATCCAAACCCTCAACCACTTTGCCAAACACCGCATAGCCCCAGCCTTCCATGGTTTCGGATGTGTGGTCGAGGAAGTCGTTGTCTTTTACATTGATAAAGAATTGTGCTGAGGCGGAGTGAGGATCCATGGTGCGCGCCATGGCGACCGTGCCGGTTTTGTTGCTGAGACCATTGTTGGCTTCGTTTTTAATCGGGTCGCGTGTGCTTTTCTGCTGCATGCCGGGTTCGAAGCCGCCGCCCTGAATCATGAAGTTGCTAATCACGCGGTGAAAAATCACCCCGTCGTAAAAACCGTCCTTCACATACGTTTCGAAGTTTTTGGCGGTTTCTGGGGCATTTTCGTAGTCCAGCTCCAACTTAATGTCGCCAAAATTGGTTTTCATCAAAATCATGGGATCTTTGCCTCGATAGTGTTTCAGAATTTGCGCCGCGCATTGTAGCGGATTGCCCTTTAAACCTGAATGCCTGTGGGGCGAAAGACGCAGGCCCGGAACAATGTGTTGATCTGGAGCATTGAGCTTTCAGTGTCGCTGGCCTATCGTAACAGGGTTTTGTTTATGTACACTCCTTCAAGCAACAGTGGTCACACATGATTTTGGATATGGGAACGAAGCTTTTTTCCGGCGTTGGTTGGACGCCTGAACCGAAACACCTGCACCTGTGCAGTACCAATACCATCCGGCTCCCAGAGTCGTTGGCGCGCGTCACTACCGTGGAAGCCTCTCAAGAGGTAGATCCCGCAAGCGTGGGAATGACGCATGAGGGTGTGGAAGCCATTTGGAAGGCAATCGAAGGTGTGTATCGTACGGGTACGCACCCGGGGCTTTCGCTGTGTATGCGCCGACAGGGCAAAATTATCCTGCACCGGGCCATTGGTCATGCGCAGGGCAATGGTCCGCATGCTCAGCCCGATGAAACAAGTGAGTTGATGCGTCCTGACACTCCGGTTTGTCTGTTTTCGGCCTCAAAGGCCGTGACGGCTTTTCTGGTTCATTTATTGAATGAAGATCGACTTATCGATCTGCATGATCCCATCAGTTTCTACGAGCCTTCCTTTGGGCAGAACGGTAAAAAGAACACCACGATTCATCAGGTCTTGTCCCATCGCAGTGGTATTCCCGGTTTGCCGGAAGGCTTGCCGGTGGATACGTTATGGGATAACGAAACGATTTGGCGCTTGTTGTGCGAGTCGGCGCCAAATTCTCCGCGCGGCGATAAGCTCGCGTATCATGCCTTGACCGGTGGTTATATTCTTGAGCGCGTGTTGAACAAGGTGACCGGACGTTCGATACAGGAGTACCTTGATGAGCGTCTGCGCAAGCCCATGGGAATGAAGTATTTCCGCTATGGTATTGAGCAGCGCTATGCGCATCGGGCTGCAGAGAATCATGTGACGGGCATGAAACCCTTCTTTCCGGTTTCACAGATTATCAAGCGGGCCTTGGGGGGCTCCCTCGATATGGTGCAGGAGGTCAGCAACGACCCGCGCTTTAAGCAGGCTGTGATTCCGGCCGGCAATATTTATGGGACAGCCGAAGAAATTGGTAATTTCTTCCAGATGCTACTCAATGGTGGTGAATGGCGGGGCACACGGGTGTGTGATCCCATGACGGTCAAGCGCCTGACCCATGAGTTCGGTTCGATTCAGTTTGACCGGACCCTGATGCTACCGATGCGTTACAGTGCGGGATTGATGCTGGGCGGGGAGCCCTTCGGTTTATGGGGTAAGCACAGTGCCTCGGCCTATGGCCACATTGGCTTGATCAATAAAATGTGCTGGGCGGATCCGGAGCGTGACATTTCGGTGGCATTGCTCAATACGGGTATTCCGATCGTAGCGAACAATATTCCCTCACTGGCGCGCTTCCTGAATCGTATTGATCAGCACGTTCCGCGTGCAATTCAGGCCTAAAGCCGGGCTTGATGACTTCAGCTACTTCCGTATAACGCGGCCTCTTGGCTATAATGCCGCGTTTTACTCTGCCGGGAAGTCACGCAAGCATGTCTGAACACGAAACCGCCAAATCCAGCCATTTTCTGCGCACCATCATTGCCGAGGATGTGGCTAATCAGCGTCACGACGGGCGGGTAATTACACGCTTTCCTCCCGAGCCGAATGGCTATCTCCACATTGGTCATGCCCGCTCTATTTGGCTGAACTTCGGCTTGGCGCAGGAGTTCGGCGGGGAATGTAACCTGCGCTACGACGATACCAATCCCGAGAAAGAGTCACAGGAGTACATCGACGCGATTCAGGAAGATGTGCGTTGGCTGGGTTATGAATGGTCTGGTGAGCCAAAATTTGCCTCCAGCTATTTCGATACCCTCTATGAGTGGGCAAGAGCGCTCATTCAGCAAGGTTTGGCGTATGTCTGTCATTTGTCGGCAGAACAAGCCAGTGAATACCGCGGGTGGGCCACAAAGCCGGGTAAAGAAAGTCCGTACCGCAATCGCACAGTGGAAGAAAATCTGGCGTTGTTTGAGCAAATGAAGAACGGCGAGTTCGATGAAGGCGAGTGTGTGCTGCGTGCCAAGATCGATATGGCATCGCCCAATATGAACCTGCGCGACCCCATCATGTACCGCATTCGCAAGGTGCGTCATCATCAGACCGGCGATAAGTGGTGCATCTATCCCAGCTACGATTTTGCACACGGGCAGGAGGATGCGATTGAGGGCGTGACGCATTCTATCTGTACACTGGAGTTTCAGGCGCATCGACCACTCTATGAGTGGTTCATTCAGCATCTGCCCGTGCCAAGCGAGCCACGGCAATATGAGTTTGGCCGTCTGAATCTCAACTATACGGTGACCAGCAAGCGCAAGCTGAAGCAGTTGGTGGACGAAGGTCATGTGTCTGGTTGGGATGATCCGCGTATGCCCACCATTTGCGGTATGCGTCGCAGGGGCTTTACGCCGCGCGCTATTCGCCATTTCTGCGACATGATCCCGGTCAGTGGCAAGAATAATAGTGATGTGGACGTGGCCCAGTTGGAGCACGCTATTCGTGATGATCTGAATCAGCATGCCCCGCGAGCCATGTGTGTGCTTAACCCCTTGAAGGTGGTGATTCAGAATTTTGATCAGAATAACGCCGGTGGCGCAGAAGAGCTCATGGAGGCACCCTGTCACCCTAATAAGCCTGAAATGGGTGGTCGTCAGTTACCCTTCACTGCTGAGCTGTATATCGATCGTGACGACTTCAGTGAAGACACCACGCTGTCGCGCAAGAAGTTCAAGCGCCTGGTAATGGGTGACTACGTGCGCCTGCGCAGTGCTTACATTATTCGTGCCGATCAGGTCGTCAAGGATGGTGAGGGAGAAGTGGTCGAGGTGTTGGCTTCTCTGGTGCCCGATACCGTGGGCAATAATGTAGAGGGAGTGAAACCTCGGGGTGTGATTCATTGGGTGTCGGCCAGTAAGGGGGTTGAAGCGGAAATAAGATTGTATGACCGGCTGTTTAACCACCCTAACCCGGATGCAGGTGAGGAGAGCTTTCTCACGCACCTGAATGCGAACAGCTTTGAGCTGGTGCGTGGTGTGATCGAGCCTGACTTGGCCGAGTGCGCACCCGAGAGTGCGTATCAGTTTGAACGCGAAGGCTATTTCGTGGCAGATCGTCATGACCACAAGGCTGGGCACCCGGTGTTTAACCGGACCATTGGCTTGAGGGATGTATGGAGCGACAAGGTCTAATGAGTATCACGCTGTTCAACAGTCTGAGTGGTAAAAAGGAAGTATTTAAGCCGATCGAGCCGGGTAAAGTGCGCATGTATGTGTGTGGTATGACGGTCTACGATTACTGTCATATCGGTCACGCACGCGTCATGGTGGGGTTCGATGTGATTACGCGTTATCTGCGTTATCGGGGCTACGATGTGACCTATGTGCGCAATATTACCGATGTGGACGACAAGATTTTCCGGCGTGCGGGCGAAAATGGTGAGCACTTCACTGCGCTCACGGAGCGCTTTATTGATGCCATGCATGAGGATGAGGAAGCTCTGGGCAATATCGCGCCGGATCAGGAGCCGCGCGCTACAGCGCATATGTCGGATATTCTGGCTCTGATTGCGACATTGATCGACAAAGGCTATGCCTACGTGGCCGACAACGGCGATGTCTACTATGCGGTGCGCAAGTTTGAGGGTTATGGCAAATTAAGTAAGAAGAATATCGAAGATCTGATTTCCGGTGCCAGTGAGCGAGTGGATGCCGGTGAGTCCAAGCGGGATGCGCTGGATTTCGCGTTGTGGAAGGCGGCCAAGGCCGGCGAGGAGAGTTGGGATTCGCCCTGGGGCAGGGGGCGTCCCGGTTGGCATATCGAGTGTTCTGCCATGTCGACCTGTTGTCTGGGTGAGACCTTTGATATCCATGGTGGCGGCCCCGATTTGAAATTTCCGCATCACGAAAACGAAATTGCACAATCTGAAGCGGCGACGGGTAAAGCCTATGTGAATTTCTGGATGCATGCCGGTGCGGTGCGGGTGAATAAAGAGAAAATGTCCAAGTCCTTGGGTAATTTTTTCACCATTCGCGAAGTGCTGGAAAAGTACCCGGCCGAGGTGATTCGTTATTTTCTGATTTCAAGCCATTACCGCAGTCAGGTGGATTATTCCGAGGGCAGTCTGGCGGAGGCTAAGTCGGCGCTGGATCGTTTCTATCATGCCCTGCGCGGAGCGCCGCAAGGCGGGCGGGTGATCTCCGGTTATCGGGAGCGCTTTGAGGCTGCAATGGATGATGACTTCAATACACCGGGCGCTATTTCGGTGATGTTTGAGGTGGTGAAGGAGTTGAATTTGGCTGCCAAATCGGGTGCCGCAGAGGCGGGGGATCTGGCTGAGACTTTGCGGTATCTTGCTGGCGTGTTGGGTATCTTGCAGAACCATGCCGAGGATTATTTCAAGGCGGGCTCTGCGCAAGCCGGGGGTCCCGACGATGCGGAGATTGACGCTCTTGTTGCCAAACGCTGGGCGGCGCGGCAGGCGAAAGATTGGGCAGAATCGGACCGTATTCGAGACCAGTTGGCAGAGCAGGGCGTTGTGCTGGATGATAGTCGCGAAGGTACTACCTGGCGAAGGCAGTAGTGCCGCGCGAGCTGCTGAGAATAACGCGCGGTTTTTTCGCTTTCTGAATCGGGTTTGTGTTCAGTCTTTATGTTTATGTTGCTAGTTGTGCAGTTTTTCTGCTGCGTAGAGCGTGTTTTCCATTAATGTTGCAACCGTCATGGGGCCGACCCCTCCCGGAACAGGTGTAATCCACCCGGCGCGCTCTGCGGCGACTTCGTATTCGACGTCGCCCACCAGTTTTCCTTCCTGGGTTCTGTTGATGCCCACGTCAATCACCATGGCGCCTCTCTTTATCCACTCGCCTTTTACCAGGCCAGGCTTGCCTGCAGCAACGACTACGATGTCTGCTTGAGCTACTTTTTCTGGAAGGTTTTTAGTGAAACGGTGGGTGGTGGTGACGGTGCACCCTGCGAGCAGGAGTTCAAGTCCCATGGGGCGACCAACAATATTGGATGCTCCTACAATAACGGCATCTTTTCCTTTCAGTGTTTGGCCGGTGCTTTCCAGAAGCGTCATGATCCCTTTCGGTGTGCAAGGGCGCAGCAGGGGGAGTCGCTGTGCCAGTCGACCCAGGTTGTATGGGTGGAACCCGTCCACATCCTTATCGGGGCGAATGCGCTCCAGCAAGGGGTCGCTTTGTAGGTGCTCGGGGAGTGGTAGCTGAAGCAAGATGCCGTCAATGCTGTCGTCGTTGTTAAAGTTGTCGATGAGCGATTCCAGGTGCTGCTGGCTGGTGTCGGACGGCAAAATGACCGCCTCCGATTTAAAGCCGACTTTGTCGCAGGCATTGGTCTTGTTGCGTACATACACCTGTGATGCCGCATCGTCGCCAACCAATATGACAGCAAGGCCTGGCGCGCGCAGGCCTTTTTCAATGCGCTCGCTTACCCGTTTTGTTATATGTTGCTTGACTGATTCTGCGATGCTTTTGCCGTCGATAATGGTTGCGCTCATGTTGCTGCTAGTTGTCCGCTGCTCAAAAAAAGGACGGCATTTTCTCATGACAGAGCGCAATAAAAAAGCGTTTTGTCTGGCTGTTCAGGGGCGTGGCAATAGGTGGCTTGGTATACAAATCGGGGTTTACAGAAAAAAGACAAAATGCCGAGGCTAATCAGTTGACGATGCAAAAATCCGGCTGTATTATTCGCGCCATCTCAAGGAGGTCAGCTGGTCTGATCTGTCGAGAGGTGTCGGGGTATAGCGCAGTCTGGTAGCGCGCCTGCTTTGGGAGCAGGATGTCGGGAGTTCGAATCTCTCTACCCCGACCAATTTATTTTTACCGGCTAGTTGTGTCGAGGTAAGAGTAAATAGGCAAGTTAGGGTTCGAGCGCCCGTAGCTCAGTTGGATAGAGCAACGGCCTTCTAAGCCGTGGGTCGTAGGTTCGAATCCTACCGGGCGCGCCATCAGCAGATGGGCGACCCGAGTCGTGGTGGGCGTAGCTCAGTCGGTAGAGCTCAGGATTGTGATTCCTGCGGTCGAGGGTTCGATCCCCTTCGCCCACCCCAATTTTCTTGGCATATTGCTAGCAAATTGGAACCAGTCTTGCTGCAGCGTTAACGGCACATCGACAATGCGAAAGTGGCGGAATTGGTAGACGCGCTGGATTTAGGTTCCAGTACCGCAAGGTGTGAGAGTTCGAGTCTCTCCTTTCGCACCAAGTTGATGTAAGCTGGCCTTAGTAAATCCTCCTTTATATCCGAATGTCCCCGTTATGTGAATAAAGTACTTGCACTCTTTTGGGCAGGCTCTTACTATTCGTCCCCCTATAATTTCCCTTGGTGCGCCTATTGCTTCGTAAAGCTGGTAGAAGGTGTGGCCAGTTTAGATGCGATTGATACAAAAGAGTTGAGGAATTTTCATGCAAGTTTCTGTTGAAACCACGTCTTCCGTCGAACGCCGTATGACTATTGGCGTGCCTGCCGAGCAGGTGGACCGTGAGGTGGAGCAGCGTCTGCAACAGACCGCAAAAACCATTAAGATTAACGGTTTCCGACCAGGGAAAGTTCCTGCCAAAGTCGTCAAAAAACGTTATGGGCAAAGTATTCGGCAGGAAGTGCTCGGCGAAGTGATGCGCAACTCTTATATAGAGGCGCTTTCCAAAGAGGGTATCAACCCCATTGGTTATCCGCGCTTTGAGCCCAAAAATATGGATGAAGGTAAGGATCTCGAGTTTGTTGCGGTATTTGAGGTCTACCCGGAAGTTGAGGTGAAGGATCTGGCAGGTCTCGCGCTCGAAAAGCCGGAAGCCGAAATAAAGGATAAAGACGTCAAGAACATGATTGATGTGCTGCGTCGTCAACACGGTACATTGAAGTCAGTGAAACGCAAATCGAAGAAGAAAGATCTGTTAACGCTTGATTATGTGGGTTATATCGACGGCGAAGCGTTTGAAGGCGGTACAGGCAAAGATCAGAAAATTACGCTGGGTTCCGGTCAAATGATCCCTGGCTTTGAAGATGGGCTGGTTGGTGCCAAGGCGGGCGAGTCTGTCACGCTGGACTTGACCTTCCCGGAAGATTATTCCAACAAAGACCTGGCAGGCAAAGACGCCAAGTTTGAAGTTGATGTGAAGACAGTCGAAGAAGTGGTTTTGCCTGAAATGAATCAGGAGTTTTACTCCAAGTACGGCATCACAGCGGAATCTGAAGAAGCGTTTCGTGAAGAAGTGGTGAAGAACATGGAGCGTGAGCTCAAGCAGGCTGTTACGGGCAAGATGAAGCAGCAAATTATTGATGCGCTGGTGGAGCAGAACGAGGTGGACGTACCCTCGGCCATGGTGGAGCAGGAAATCAATAAAATGAAGCAAGAAGCTGTGCAGCAGTTTGGTGGTGGTCAGGAGATGGATCTTTCTCAGCTGCCTTCGGAATTGTTCAAAGATCAGGCTGAGGCGCGCGTTAAAACTGGGCTGCTTTTCGCGGCGCTAGTGAAGCAGAATGACATTAAAGCAGACGATGCTGCGGTTGAGGCCAAGATCCAGGAAATCGCTGCAACCTATGAGTCGCCTGAAGAGGTGACTGCCTATTACAGTCAGCCGGAAAACCGTTCTCAGGTTGAAGCCGTAGTAGTTGAAGAGGCGGTAGTTGACCACGTTGTGGCAAACGCTAAGGTTAAGAAAAAGAAAATGTCCTATGAGGACGCAGTGAAGCCTGCAGCACCAAAATCGGCCTCCCAAGAAGAGGCCTAATTGGGCAGCAAAAATCTGAATGATCGGATTTTTTCAGCTACACTTAAAACAGCCGGCATGTTCCGGCTGTTTTCACTTTAGGGCCTTGAAAGCCTGTCCTTCGGAGTGTGGTTTTTCTCATGCCGCACAGACACAGCAAGAAGCTTGAGGTACACAATCAATATGGTTCACAACAATAGCATGGGCGATTCTTCTATTATCACTAACAGTGGTTTGGTGCCGATGGTCATCGAGCAAACTGCACGGGGAGAGCGTTCATTCGATATTTATTCTCGCCTTCTGAAGGAGCGTGTTATCTTTCTCGTTGGGCAGGTAGAAGATCATATGGCCAATCTGGTTGTTGCTCAGCTGCTTTTTCTTGAGTCGGAAAATCCCGACAAAGATATCCATCTGTATATCAACTCTCCCGGAGGTTCCGTGACTGCTGGCTTGTCGATTTACGATACCATGCAGTTCATTAAGCCCGATGTGTCGACGCTGTGTATTGGTCAGGCGTGTAGCATGGGGGCGCTCCTGCTCACGGGTGGTGCTAAGGGTAAACGTTATTGTCTGCCGCACTCCAGAATGATGATTCACCAGCCGCTTGGTGGCTATCAGGGTCAGGCCACGGATATAGAGATTCACACCAAAGAGATTCTCACAATTCGTGATAAGCTCAATCGTATCATGGCGAGTCACACCGAACAGGACATGAAAACAATCGAGCGAGATACCGATCGTGATAATTTCATGGATGGGGCGGCCGCAGTTGATTACGGATTAATCGATTCCGTACTTGAAAAAAGAACGGATAGCAATTAATACTGTCTCATAGAAGCTGATTGAAGCTAAATGATAAGCGCCCCTAAAATATGTGAGGGGCTTAATTGGTGCCCGTGGGTGTTCGCGGGTGCGCTGTAATACGTAGGAATTCCAATGACCGACGACAAAAACGGCAAAGGCGAAGATAACGGTAAACTGCTTTACTGTTCGTTTTGCGGAAAGAGCCAGCATGAGGTGCGTAAGCTGATTGCCGGGCCATCGGTATTTATTTGTGACGAATGTGTTGATTTGTGCAACGACATCATTCGCGAAGAAATACAGGAAAGTGCGACCGAAGAAAGCAGCGATCGGCTGCCGGTACCGCAGGAAATCAAAGCAACACTTGACGATTACGTGATTGGGCAGGACCGGGCTAAGGTTGTACTGTCAGTCGCCGTATACAACCATTACAAGCGGTTGAGATATGAAAATCCCAAGTCCGATATCGAGCTCGGTAAAAGTAATATTCTGCTGATTGGCCCCACGGGTAGCGGTAAAACTTTGCTGGCCGAAACGTTGGCGCGCCTGCTGAATGTTCCTTTCACCATCGCCGATGCCACAACCCTGACAGAAGCGGGTTACGTGGGAGAGGACGTTGAGAACATTATCCAGAAGCTGTTGCAGAAATGTGATTACGACGTAGAAAAAGCACAGCGCGGTATCGTCTATATTGATGAAATCGACAAAATTTCACGTAAGTCGGATAACCCCTCCATTACGCGCGATGTGTCGGGTGAGGGTGTGCAGCAGGCCTTGCTCAAATTGATAGAAGGGACGGTTGCATCGGTACCTCCGCAAGGCGGTCGTAAGCATCCACAGCAGGAGTTCCTGCAGGTTGATACCTCTAATATTCTGTTTATCTGTGGTGGTGCGTTTGCTGGCCTCGATAAGGTGATACAGGATAGGTCGGAGAAGAGCAGTATAGGCTTTGGCGCGACGGTGAAAAGCAAGGAAAACAGTCGGTCTGTCGGCGATACCTTGAAGGATGTGGAGACCGAAGACTTGGTGAAGTATGGTCTTATTCCTGAATTTGTAGGACGCTTGCCGGTTGTTGCGACCCTGAATGAGCTTGATGAGGAAGCGCTGATGCAAATCCTTACCGAGCCCAAGAACTCGCTGTCGAAGCAGTACCAGAAGCTGTTTGAAATGGAAGGTGTTGAAATCGACTTTCGCGAAGATGCACTGCGTGCCGTTGCCAAGAAATCCATGGAGCGCAAGACGGGCGCTCGAGGGTTACGGTCTATTCTCGAAAATGTGCTGTTGGATACCATGTATAGCATCCCTTCCGAGAGCAATGTTTCAAAAGTGGTGATTGACGAGAGTGTTATTAATGGCGACTCAGATCCCATAAAGATATATAACAATACCGATCAACCCAAAGCTGTCCCTGACGATTGAAGGGTTGAAAGAGAGTGATGCAACAAAAAGCCATGATTGTTCATGGCTTTTTTTGTTTGAAGATGTCTGAAAGCTGGGGCATATTTTCGGTGTTTCCTTGTATTTCATGAATTGCCCCCCACTAAAAGAACTCTAAAGATAAACGACCCCCGAGGATAATTATGAGCGAGAAAGACACAAGTTCAGTTCAGATTGGTGAGCACATGCCCATGTTGCCGTTGCGGGATGTTGTGGTCTTTCCGCATATGGTCATCCCGCTTTTTGTAGGAAGAGAAAAATCTATTTTGGCGCTTGAGGCTGCAATGGAGCAGGATAAAAAGCTGCTGCTGCTCACTCAAAAAGACGCCGTGCATGATGACCCCTCAGTTGATGAGCTTTATCAGGTCGGGACCGTGGCCACCATACTTCAGATGCTTAAATTGCCCGATGGTACGGTAAAAGTATTGATAGAGGGTGAGCACCGGGTCGTTGTGTCGGAGATTAAGTCGGAAGCGTTTATGAGCGCTAAGGTACAAGCGATTGCCGATGTGAGGCCGGAAGATTCCGAGTTGGCCGGTTTGGTGAAAACGCTCATGACTCAATTTGAAAAGTATTCCAAGCTGAGTAAAAAGGTACCGTCTGAGATAGTAAGTTCGCTCTCTGGTATTGATGATCCTGTGCGTCTGATAGATACCATTGCCGCTCATCTTGAACTCAAGATCTCGGACAAACAGGAATTGCTGGAAGAAACGGACGTCACGCAACGCGTTGAGGCTTTGCTTGCTGTGATTGAGGGAGAGGTGGATCTGATACAGGTCGAGAAACGTATTCGCGGTCGCGTTAAGAAGCAAATGGAAAAAAGCCAGCGAGAGTATTATCTGAATGAACAGATGAAGGCTATTCAAAAGGAAATGGGGGCACTAGGCGAGGGTGGCAACGAGTTTGAAGAGCTTGAAGGAAAGATAGCCAATGGCGGGTTGTCGCAAGAGGCGAAAGAGAAGGCTGAGTCGGAGCTTAAGAAACTCAAGATGATGTCGCCAATGTCCTCCGAAGCTTCAGTGGTACGCAGCTACATTGAGTGGTTGGTTGGCCTGCCTTGGAAAAAGCGCAGTAAGGTACGACACGACATCGATAAGGCGCGAGAAATACTGGAGGCCGATCACTATGGCCTTGATGAGGTAAAAGAGCGCATTATTGAGTATTTGGCGGTGCAAAGCCGTGTTAAGAAGCTCAAAGGTCCTGTTTTGTGCCTGGTTGGGCCGCCAGGAGTGGGTAAAACTTCTTTGGGGCAGTCGATCGCAAAGGCCACGAATCGCAAGTACACGCGCGTTGCTTTGGGAGGGCTTCGGGATGAGGCTGAGATCCGAGGGCATCGACGTACTTATATAGGTTCGATGCCGGGTAAGCTGATCCAAAAAATGACCAAGGTGGGGGTCAAAAACCCTCTGTTTCTGCTTGATGAGATCGATAAGCTGGGTATGGATCATCGCGGTGATCCCGCGTCGGCTTTGTTGGAAGTGTTGGATCCTGAGCAAAATCATACCTTTAATGATCACTATCTGGAGGTCGACTATGATCTTTCAGATGTGATGTTTGTGTGTACTTCCAATTCGATGAATATCCCGCCAGCCTTGCTTGATCGCATGGAAGTAATTCGCATTCCAGGTTACACCGAAGATGAGAAAGTGAACATCGCGCAGCGTTACCTGATTCCCAAGCAGGTCAAGGATAACGGCCTGAAAGATGGTGAGTTAAGTATTGAAGAGAGCGCTATTCGGGATGTAATCCGCTTCTACACGCGCGAAGCTGGCGTGCGAGGGCTTGAGCGTGAAATAGCGAAGGTTTGCCGCAAGGTGGTAAAAGAGATTGCGACCAGCAAGGATGTTGATGCCGTTACTGTGAGTCATGAAAATCTTGAAGAGTACTTGGGCGTTAAGAAATTCCGCTTTGGCGTGGCAGATGAGGAGGATCGTGTAGGGCAGGTCACGGGGCTTGCCTGGACTCAGGTAGGGGGTGAATTGCTTACCATTGAGTGCAGTAAGGTCAAAGGCAAGGGTAAGGTTATCCGTACGGGATCGCTGGGTGATGTCATGCTGGAGTCGATACAGGCCGCTATGACGGTTGTGCGTAGTCGCTCCGAGGCGCTGAAAATCGAGGATGATTTCCACGAAAAGCATGATATACATATCCATGTTCCAGAAGGTGCAACGCCTAAGGATGGTCCGAGTGCGGGTATTGCGATGTGCACGGCCATGGTGTCGGCTTTTTCAGGTATTCCCGTGCGTTCCGACGTGGCAATGACGGGTGAAATTACGCTGCGCGGTCAGGTATTGGCCATTGGTGGTTTAAAAGAGAAGTTGCTGGCCGCTCACAGGGGGGGGATCAAGACGGTGTTGATTCCGGAGGAAAACGAGAAAGATCTGAAGGAAGTGCCCGATAACATCAAGGAGTCCTTGAAAGTGATACCAGTAAAATGGATCGATGAGGTGCTTGATGTTGCGTTGTCGTACGCGCCGGATGAGCGTGAAGTGCCGGTCGAGGCCGAGCAGAAGACAAAAGAAGAGGATCAAGAGGGTGCAGACCGAATAAATACGCATTAGCAGGGAGGGTTGCTTGACATAACTTTCTCGGTGTTGGTATAAAGCAGTCTGACGTCAGGCAGCAGTAATACTGGGGGCTCCGACCTCTCTTCTTTATTTCTTTAGTCATAAAAACTAGAAATAAATCTGCGCTGAGAATGTGTAAAACTGAGCGCATAAAATCATTATAAATTTAGTTTTCAAACCAGATACTACGTAAGGGGTTTAGTGTGAATAAGTCTGAACTAATTGATGCAATTGCTGAGTCTGCAGACATCTCCAAAGCGGCGGCAGGTCGTGCTGTGGATGCAGTTGTAGATTCAGTGACTGATGCGTTGAAAAAGGGTGATCAGGTGACTCTGATCGGCTTTGGTACGTTTTCGGTGAAAGAGCGTGCAGCACGCACTGGACGTAACCCTCAGACAGGTGCTGAGATCCAGATTGCTGCGGCGAAGATTCCAAGCTTCAAAGCAGGTAAAGCTCTCAAGGACGCTGTTAACTAAGGGTCTTTTTGGCAAAGGTGGTGCATCATGCCCACCAAAGAGCGTCTGCTCTTAAATAACAAAAAGGCGTGTTCTCAGGAATGCGCCTTTTTTGTATTTGAGTGATACGGTTCTGTGGGTTTTAGGGCCCTTTGTGAGCCGAGCGACAAAACCAGAGAAAAGAACAAATAGAGGAAAACATGCTTCAGGATATTCGTAACAGTACGCAAAGTGCTGCGGCTAAGATAGTGGTAGGACTTATAGTGGTGACTTTTGCGCTGTTTGGAGTGGAATCCATCGTGGGCGGCTTAAGTGGTGAACCTGAGGTCGCTGTCGTGAATGGAGAGGATATCACAGAGATGCGTTTTCTTCGTGCCGTAGAGGGCAAGCGTCGCCAGATATTAGCCCAAATGGGCGAGCGCGCAGACCCTGACCTCATCAATGAAAATCTGCTCCGGACATCTGTTTTGGAGGGGATGATAGAGGAGGCCATATTGGCACAAGATGCGGAAGGCAAGGGGCTTTATGTGCCGGATGCCTATGTCGATGCCTATATTCGCAATATTTCTCAATTCCAGGTTGATGGTGAATTCAGTAATGAGCGCTTACAAATGTTGCTCCGCAACGCAGGTCTCACGCTAAAAGACTATCGTAACTCTCTCAAACGGGAATTTCTTACCGGCCAGCCGCGTTCAGGGCTGATTGCGTCGGCGTTCGTTCTAAATGGGGAGCAAGAGGAGTTGTTGGCCCTTGATCGGCAACAGAGAGATTTTGGGGTTGCCACTGTATTTAAAAGCGACTATCTCGATGTCATTGTCGTCTCGGATGATGAGATCGCGGAATACTATGCGAAGAATAAAGAATCTTTTAAAAAGCCACGCAATGTCGATGTAGCCTATGTGGAGTTGAAGCGTTTGGATCTCGGTGCTGATTTGGATATTTCAGAGGAAGAATTGCAAATCGCCTACGAAACGGAAAAAGCAGAGTATGTGGGAGAGGAAGAGCGCAATGCGGCGCATATTCTGATTAAGATCGATGACCAGCGTAGCGAACAGGAAGCCAAAGCGCTGCTGGAAGAGGTTCAGGCAAAACTTGAACAGGGTGCGGATTTCGGAGCGCTTGCGTCAGAGTATTCAGAAGACGAAGGGTCCAGGTCTGACTCTGGCGAGCTGGGATACTCTGCGCGAGGTGTGTACGTTGCGGACTTTGAAGAGGCGCTTTTCAATCTGGAGCCTGGAGAAGTATCGGGGCCAGTTAAAACCGAGTTTGGCTATCATTTGATTCGTCTTATCGATGTGCGCCAGAACGATATCCCTCCGCTTGATGAGATGCGTTTTGCTCTGGAATCCCGCCTCAAGGAGCAGAAGGCAAGTGGGATATATGCGGAGCAGTCTGAGTTGTTGGCCGATATCAGCTATTCCTCTTCCGACCTGCAGGAGCCAGCAGATGAGTTGGAGCTCGAAATTAAAGAGCTCGCAGGTGTGTCGGAGAATACGCAAGACCCATTGTTTTCCAATGTGAAGTTGCAGCGAGTATTATTTTCTCCCGAGTTGCTGGATGAGCGTCTCAATAGTGAGTTGATTGAGGTCGACGACGGGCATGCGGTGGT
>JBFHUL010000012.1:0-49035 GCA_041590075.1 Oleiphilaceae bacterium | reverse complement strand
TGACTTTTCGAATATTCATGGAACAAACGCTTGATTTTATTGATTAAAATCTAACCTTGCACCAGTTCCGACTGGGCCCGTTTTTGACCGGCTCCGCCGAAAGAGCTGCGCATTATATAGATGCCTTCTTGGGGGTCAACAGCACAACCACAAAAAAGTCATTTTTTTGTGTTAGCGAATGTAACCCCAACAAAGTCAGGATGAACGGAGCGTAGAAAAAACGAACTGCCGCAACCATACCCGGCGATAATACATCAAGACCACCGCAACACATGTGTATACCAAAGCATCGGTATAATCTGAGCGAACCTGCCACCACACATGCAACAAAACCAGAAACAGCACAGCATAGATACCACGATGCACGGACTTCCAACGACGCCCCATTCTTCTGACCATACGCTGTGGCGATGTAACTCCCAGAACCACCAGCACTACTAGCGCCAAGGCACCCACAATGATGTAAGGCCTCTGGACCAGGTCCTCAACGAGGTTCGCCCAATCAGCGAGAAAAACTGGATATGCCAAGGAATGGAGAAAAGCATAAGCAAGACACCACAAACCCACCATACGGCGATAGCGCACCAACCCCAACTTGCGAAACAAACGATTAAGCGGCGAGACACTCAGCGTAAAAAATAGAATATACAGCGCCCACTCACCCAGATAATGCACAAGGTACTCCGCCGGCTCTGGGCCCAGCTGATTATTAGCAACCCGTACACCAAGCAACAGCAAGGGCAAAGCAAGCATGACAAACAAACTCCACCACTTCAGGTAGTGCATGCACTTTCCCCTTTCTAAAAAAACTTCTTCAGATCCATTCCCGCATACAGAGCTGCCACCTCTTCACCATACCCATTAAATTTTTGCGTAGGAATACGGTTGGGCGACCACAGCGAGCTGGGCAGACGCCGTTCAGTTTTTTGACTCCATCGCGGATGATCAACCTCCGGATTCACATTAGAGTAGAAACCATATTCACTCGGCCCCGACTGCTCCCACGTGGTTTTGGGTCGCGACTCACTGAAGCGCACCCTTACAATAGACTTGATACTTTTGAATCCGTACTTCCATGGCACCACCAATCGTATAGGGGCCCCATTCTGATTTGGCATTACCTTGCCATAGACCCCCACGGCCAAAAAGCTGAGCGGATGCATTGCTTCATCCATACGCAAACCTTCCACGTAGGGCCAATCTATCGTTGAAAAACGCGAGCGCTGCCCACGCATCTCTTCAGGCCGAAAAAGTGTTTCGAAGAGCACATATTTTGCCTTGGATGTCGGCTGAAAGCGTTTAATGAAGCTGGCAAGAGAAAAGCCCACCCAAGGCACAACCATCGACCATGCCTCAACACATCGAAACCGATAGATGCGCTCTTCCAGCGGCTGCGCACGCATTAAATCTTCCAAAGCATAGACGCCCGTTTTATCAGCATGCCCCTCTACAGCTATCGACCAGGGATCAACACGCATCTCATGGGCATAGCGCGCCGGATCAGACTTATCGGCCCCAAACTCGTAGAAATTATTGTAACGGGTGACATCTTCATAAGGTGTGAGCGACTCAGATTGCCCCCACGCTGTTTTGGTCGCACGGGCGATATTGGACCGCCATGTGCTGGCATCCGCCAACGAAGGAAAAGCTAAGCCCGCACCTGCAAGCGCCGCAGCACGGAAAAACTCCCGTCGACGCAAATAGACTGATTCGGAAGTGATCTCACTGGAACGGGGCGCGGAAGGCGCCGGCACCTTGATCAGCATAATATCCCCCTGCTCTCATTTGCCGAACGCCCTTAGACCGCCCTAAATAAATTAATTCCCAGCAGGTGGCGATTTCTTTTTCCGCAAGAGAACATTACACGGCCCGGATAAAGCATAGATCAGAAAACCGCCCAACAAGATCAAGGGCGGCTCAATGGCAATGACCGCAAAAACAAGCACAACGACCAGCAATGCCGCAAAAGGCACTCTGCGCTTCATATCAAACTCTTTAAAGGAATAGTAAAGCACATTACTAACCATCAACACGCCCGCACCGGCAACAAGAATCACCGTTAAAATGCTCAACAATCGCGATTGATCAAAGGCATGCACCGTCCACACAAAACCAGCCACCACCGCAGCCGCTGAAGGGCTTGGCAAACCAACAAAATAACGCTTGTCGACCGAACCGATTTGCGTGTTAAAGCGCGCCAAGCGCAAGGCCGCGCCAGCCACATAAATGAACGTCGCGATCCAACCCAGGTTACCCAATTCTTGTAAATTCAATGAGAATGCAACCAGCGCTGGCGCCACCCCAAAGGCCACCATGTCGGCCAAACTATCGTATTCCGCTCCAAACTCACTCTGCGTATTCGTTAATCTCGCCACCCGACCATCAAGACCATCCAACACCATCGACACGAATATCGCGATAGCCGCATTATCGAAGTGGCCATTCATGCCCGCAACGATTGCATAAAAGCCCGAAAACAACGAAGCAGTTGTAAACAGATTAGGCAGCAAATAGATGCCACGCCCCCGTTTTACTTTTTGTTTGGAGGCTGCACCTTCCGACTCTTCAGCCACACTTTCCAAAACTTTTTCTTCCGATTCCCGTTCAGACATTTCCGCTTTGCTCACAGACAGTATGTTCAATAAAAAAGCGGCTCGCACCAATTGCTGCGAGCCGCTTTAAGTGTAACGCAATTAAGCGCTTAAGCTTAGTTTTTGCTTTTGTCTACGATCTTGTTGGAAGCAATCCAAGGCATCATTGCGCGCAACTTCTCACCCACCTGCTCGATGGGGTGAGCAGCGTTGTTACGACGATAAGCTGTCATCGACGCATAGTTGGAAGCCCCCTCGCTCACGAACATCTTGGCATACTCGCCGTCTTGAATACGCTTGAGCGCATTACGCATCGCCTTACGCGACTCTTCGTTAATCACTTCAGGGCCGGTCACATACTCGCCATACTCGGCGTTGTTGGAGATTGAGTAGTTCATGTTGGCGATGCCACCTTCGTACATCAGATCCACAATCAATTTAAGTTCATGCAAACACTCAAAGTATGCCATCTCTGGCGCGTAACCCGCCTCGGTCAGCGTTTCAAAACCGGCCTTGACCAGTTCAACCGCGCCACCACACAATACCGCCTGCTCACCAAACAGGTCGGTCTCGGTTTCATCTTTAAACGTTGTCTCGATGATGCCGGTACGCCCACCACCCACGCCACAAGCGTAGGAAAGCGCTACATTCTTGGCATTACCGGAAGCATCCTGGAATACCGCGATCAGGTCTGGGATACCACCACCTTTCACAAACTCGGAACGAACGGTGTGGCCCGGCGCTTTCGGAGCAATCATAATGACGTCCAGGTCGGCACGCGGCACCACCTGATTGTAGTGAATCGCAAAACCATGGGCGAATGCCAGCGTCGCGCCTTGCTTGATATTGGGCTCAATTTCTTCTTTATAGAGAACCGACTGAAACTCATCAGGCGTGAGGATCATTACCACGTCGGCACCGGAAACCGCTTCGGCAACAGACTTAACACTCAGACCATGCGCCTCAGCCTTGGCCACAGACGAAGACCCTTCTCGCAGACCTACCGTCACATCCACACCCGAGTCTTTCAGGTTGCACGCATGTGCGTGTCCTTGAGAACCGTAACCAATAACGGCTACCTTTTTGCCCTGGATGATCGACAGATCACAGTCTTTGTCGTAATAAACTTGCATTGCTTTCCCCTACGTTATCTTTGGCCCAAGGCCATTCAATTCAACTCGAACCAGCCTGCCCACGGCAGACCGCCCAATTCATTACAAACTTAGTACTTTTTCACCACGCGCAATACCCGATACACCACTGCGCACAACTTCGAGCACACTACCCTCGGTAATAGAACGAATAAACGCATCCAGCTTGTCACTATTACCTGCAACCTGAACGGTGTAGACAGTACTATTCACATCAACGATCTGGCCGCGAAAAATATCGACTGTACGCTTCACTTCTGCACGCTGTGCGCCCGTCGCCTTGATCTTTATCAGCATCAATTCGCGCTCGATGTGCGACCCCTCAGTGAGATCCACCAGTTTCACCACTTCGATCAGCTTGTTAAGCTGCTTGGTAATCTGCTCAATGACCTTGTCGGAGCCCGTTGTGGTCACCGTAAGACGTGACAGCGACGCATCTTCGGTGGGCGCCACGGTGAGCGTTTCGATATTGTAATTACGCTGCGAGAACAAACCCACAACGCGTGACAGGGCACCCGGCTCGTTTTCCAACAGGACTGAAATAATTCTGCGCATCGTGCTTAGGTCCTCTCCGTCTTGCTTAGCCACATGTCGTTCATGGAACCCCGTGCGATCTGCATGGGATATACGTGCTCCTTGGGATCAACATAGACATTGATAAAGACCAGCTTGTCTTTCATCGCCATAGCTTCACGAAGTTTCGGCTCAAGTTCATCCAGAGTGCGAATTTCAATACCCACATGCCCGTAGGCTTCGGCCAATTTGGTGAAGTCCGGCAAAGACTCCATATATGAATGCGAATGCCGGGATTCATAATTCATATCCTGCCACTGCTTCACCATGCCTAGAGCCTGGTTATTCAGGTTCAGTATCTTGACCGGCAAATCGTATTGCTTGCAGGTTGAGAGTTCCTGAATGTTCATCTGAATACTTCCTTCGCCCGTGACACACACGACATCCTCATCCGGAAAATTCAGCTTAATACCCATAGCCGCCGGAAAACCAAAGCCCATGGTGCCCAAGCCACCGGAGTTGATCCAGCGATTGGGCTTATTGAACTTGTAATACTGCGCCGCGAACATTTGGTGCTGCCCCACATCCGATGTCACGTAGGCATCACCATTGGTCACCTTGTGCAACATCTCAATCACGTGCTGGGGCTTAATAGCATCCTGCGTGGAAGGCTCATATCGCCCACCATGGCGCTGGCGCCATTCACTTATCTGCTTCCACCACGTAGCCAGCGCACCTTCATCCGGCTTTTTGTCAGCTTCTTTAAGCAACTCCAGCATATCGTTCAACACCGAATCAACCGGCCCGACGATCGGCACGTCAACTTTTACTGTTTTGGCGATATTGGCGGGATCGATATCGATGTGCACGATGCGCGCACCCGGACAAAACTTGTCGGTAGCATTGGTAACACGATCATCAAAGCGCGCACCTACTGCCAACACGAGATCCGCATGATGCATCGCCTGATTCGCCTCAAACGACCCGTGCATGCCCAGCATCCCCAAACTGTGCTCACCCGTGCCCGGGTATGCGCCCAAGCCCATGAGCGTGCACGTCACGGGGAAGTTCAGGCTTGTCACCAATTCTGTAAGCTGGCTCGACGCTCGCCCCAACACAACACCACCACCCGCATATATCACCGGGCGACGTGCATTCAGCAGCATCTCCACCGCTTTCTTGATCTGGCCGGAATGGCCACGCACAGGCGGCGTATAGGAACGAAGCTTTACTTTTTTGGGATAGACGTATTCGAAACGCTCATTGGGCGCCGTCATGTCTTTGGGAATATCCACCACAACAGGGCCCGGACGACCGGACTGGGCAATATAGAACGCCTTCTTGAGCACTTCTGGAATTTCCGCAGGATGCTTCACCGCCATGTTGTGCTTCACGACCGGGCGCGATACGCCCATCATATCCGTCTCCTGAAAAGCATCTTCGCCAATCAGATTGGAAGGCACCTGACCACACAGCACAACCATGGGAATCGAATCAGTGAACGCTGTCGCGATGCCAGTGATCGTATTTGTTGCGCCAGGACCCGAGGTGACCAACACCACTCCAGCCTTACCTGTGGCTCGCGCGTAACCGTCTGCCATGTGCACGGCAGCCTGCTCATGCCGAACCAGAATGTGTTTTACCTTGTCTTGACGAAACAACGCGTCATAGATATGAAGCGCTGCTCCCCCTGGATAACCGTAAATATACTCAATCCCCTCGTCCTGCAAAAAACGAGTGATCATATCGGCGCCAGATAATAGCTCCACGATAATTACCTTCTCAGCTTAATAAAGTGTCTTGGAAGCTTGGTCCGGGTTAACCATCACTTCTTTTGGAAGCTCGCACGATGCAATATAGCGTTACAGTTTTTGGCGACGGGAATTGGCGGGGAGTGTCGCCAAGCTGAACATGTGATGTGGATATTCAGCTTTGTGTCCGTCTTCTGCCAGCTCCGACTACTTCGAAACCGACCTTTTACGCTGGGGGATATATTAACCGTTGGGATACAACTACTCTTAAACCCCCGGATCAAAGCAACCGACAATTCTGACACCTAAGCCGTCATAGTCAATACGCAAAGCGAAATTTTGGCAAATATCCGCCATAATTCAGGCAAAACAAAGCAAATCTGGCGCTCTGGTTTATAGTAAAGGTTTACGAAGGAGCAAGATAAGCGGGCGTATCATGGCAGCAAACACTATATCGATATTGGGGCGCAGCCTCATTTTTTCCGCACTCTGTGCGCTTCCCCTCTCCGCAACAAGCGGCGTTTACAAGTGGGTCGATGAAGAGGGCACGGTGCACTACTCCGACACGCGGCCCAATAATGTCAAAGCACAATCACTGAAAATTCAGGGCATAGGCGCTTCCCGCGGCAGCAACTCTCCGCAACAGAAAGCTCAAGCCATCGACGAAGCAGAACAACAACGCCTCAATGAACAGGCCAAACGCTTACAGGAAGAAACTGCCAAGCGTGAAGCCGATGCCAAATGTCAGGTCATTCGCGATAACCTGAAAAAGATAGAAAGCACAAGCCGTATCAGCATCATAGAAGAGGGTGAACAACGCTATCTGGACACTGCCGAAATCGAGGCGCAAAAAACCAAATACCAAAGCATGCTGGCAGAACACTGCTCCTAGTCGGACAGTAAATCACCCAAACCAATCCTGTATGCTTCACAGCAATAAAAAGACCGGAAGGCGCACCCTCCGGTCTTCGTCTACCCGCATTCAATCTCCCGTTACACCTTCGAAAAGACAATCTCACCATCGGCAACCTGTGCCCGAATGCGATCTCCCGTCGCAAACTCTCCGGCAAGTATTTTGTTTGCCAATGGATTTTCGACCCAGCGCTGAATAGCACGTTTGAGCGGCCGCGCACCATACACCGGATCGAAGCCAACCTCGGCCAACTTACTCATGGCCGCATCTTCAAACTCCAGAGCCATGCCCTGCTCATCCAAACGTCGATTCAGATTGCTCAACTGAATTTTCGCAATGCCCTGAATTTGCTCGGAGCCAAGCGGATGGAAGACCACCACTTCGTCAATCCGGTTCACGAACTCGGGACGGAAGTGGCCCGTCACAGCCTCCATGACAGCCCCTTTTATGGCCTCATAGTCACTCTCTTTGGAACCCAGAGACTGAATAATGTCGGAACCCAGATTAGAGGTCATCACAATCACCGTGTTGCGAAAGTCCACCGTTCGCCCCTGGCCATCGGTCAGCCGCCCATCTTCCAGCACCTGCAACAATATATTGAACACATCGGGGTGCGCTTTCTCCACTTCGTCGAGGAGCAGCACCGAGTAGGGGCGTCGCCGTACCGCCTCCGTGAGATAGCCGCCCTCTTCATAGCCCACATAGCCGGGAGGTGCACCAATCAATCGCGCGACAGAGTGCTTCTCCATAAATTCCGACATATCAATGCGCACCATGGCTTCTTCCGTATCGAAGAGAAAGCTCGCCAAAGATTTACACAGTTCGGTTTTGCCCACCCCGGTTGGCCCCAAAAACAGGAAGGAGCCATTGGGCCGATTAGGGTCCGCCAAGCCCGCACGTGAACGGCGCACGGCATCGGCCACAGCCCGTACCGCCTCATCCTGACCAATCACGCGTTCGTGTAGCGCTTCCTCCATGCGTAACAGCTTTTCCTTTTCGCCTTCCAGCATCTTCGACACAGGGATACCCGTCCACTTCGATACGGTTTCGGCGATTTCCTCTTCCGTGACGCGATTACGTAACAGCGTCATGCCCATCATTTCTGCCTGACTAGCCATATCCAGCTGCTTTTCCAGCTCGGGAATAGTGCCGTACTGCAACTCCGACATGCGCGCCAAATCACTGCTGCGCCGCGCGTTTTCCAACTCGACCCGCGCCTGCTCGAGATTGCTTTTCACCTTTTGCGACCCCTGCAATGCAGCCTTCTCTGCCAACCAGACCTCTTCAAGATCAGCAAATTCCTTTTCCACTTTCTCGATCGTAGCGTTCAAGTCTTTGAGATTTTTCTTGGACGCGTCATCCTTTTCCTTTTTCAATGCTTCACGCTCGATCTTGAGCTGAATCAAACGACGCTCCAGGCGATCTAACTGCTCGGGCTTGGAATCCATCTCCATGCGGATCTGACTGGCCGCCTCATCCACGAGATCTATGGCCTTGTCGGGCAGCTGCCGATCAGAAATATAACGATGCGACAACTTGCCCGCCGCGATAATGGCACCATTGGTGATTTCGACACCATGGTGCACTTCGTAACGCTCTTTCAAGCCTCGCAAGATCGCAATGGTATCTTCCACCGTCGGCTCATTGACCATGACCTTCTGAAAACGTCGCTCCAGAGCGGCATCTTTCTCGATATACTCACGATACTCATCCAGCGTTGTCGCTCCGACACAATGCAACTCACCACGCGAGAGGGCTGGCTTTAGCATATTTCCGGCATCCATCGAACCTTCCGCTTTTCCTGCACCGACCATGGTGTGAATCTCATCGATAAAAAGAATAATTTGCCCTTCCTGCTTGGCCAACTCATTGAGAACACCTTTCAATCGTTCTTCAAATTCACCACGGAATTTAGCCCCTGCAATCAAGGCCCCCATATCCAGAGAAAGCACGCGCTTGTCTTTCAGACCATCAGGCACCTCACCGTTAACAATGCGTTGCGCCAGACCTTCGACAATCGCCGTTTTACCCACGCCAGGCTCACCAATCAGCACCGGATTGTTCTTTCGTCGACGCTGCAGCACCTGCACCGTACGGCGTATTTCGTCATCGCGCCCGATCACGGGGTCAAGCTTACCTTCTGCCGCCCGCGCAGTGAGGTCAACGGTGAATTTCTCTAACGATTGACGATGCTCTTCAGCGCCCTGATCACTCACAGCCTCTCCTCCTCGTACTTGCTCGATGGCCGCTTCTACACCTTGCTTTTCGACCCCGAATTTTTTCAGCAAAGCGCCCAGTGCGCCTTTGTCATCAATAGCCGCCAGCAGCACAATCTCGCTTGATATGAATTGATCGCCGCGCTTTTGCGCCAAGCGGTCGGCCATATTCAGCAAGCGTCCCAACTCATTGGACATGTGAATATCACCATCATTACCCTCCACCGTCGGCAACTGCGCCACCAGCTGACCCACTTCGGTGCGCAGCGCTTTGACATCAACGTTCACTTGACGCAACAAGGCCGTTACACTGCCTTGCTGATCCAACAGGACCTGCAAGAGATGGAGCGGTTCAATAAACGGGTGATCCTTACCCAATGCCACCGACTGCGCATCGGAAAGTGCCATCTGTAGACGACTGGTTAATCGATCAATTCGCATTGTAAAAAGCCCTCAAAGCAAGGACATCCCGAGATGTCCGGTAAAATCAAACTACACAATAAATAAGTCTGCGAATGGCAAATTCAAGATGAAGCGACAAAAAATTGACATATTTTTATTACCCGCAATGTCGTGGCCAGCAGCGATGCTCGGCACGACCCTGCTTGCAAGCATAGCGCTGATTCACAATCTTCCCAGTCAGCACTTTTTTTGGGCAAGCCTGCGTGACAGCAGTCATGCCTGGGTATTTTTTCAGTTCAACCTGCTACTGCTCCACCTTTTTAAAGACACAATCAGGCAACGACCCGCTGCGATTTTCGCCATCACCCTGTTTGCCTTCGTCACGGGAATTGTTGTGGAGCTTGTGCAGCCGGCATTCGGCCGGCAAGCCAGTCTGCTGGATGCATGGTACGACCTGACAGGATGCTGCGCAGCAGCCTGTTGGCACCTGCGCCATACACTTCTGCGTCGTTTCTGGGCCACTACGCTTGCGACGCTTCTGCTGAGCAGCAGCTTGGTGCAGCCGCTCATTTACGGCCTTGAGTTGAATCAACAACAGCAACGACTGCCCACACTGATTTCGTTCGCCACGCCCTTGCATCGCCTTTACTGGCAAGCCTCTTCGCACACACACATTGCCATCATTGATGCGCCGGCAGCATGGCGTGATGCACCCGAGAAAGTCGCCAAGATAGACCTACTGGGCGGACAATATCCCGGCATTCGCATCGGCCAATTTCACCCCGACTGGCGCACGTATGCTTCCCTGCACATCCAGGTTTGGCACGCTGGCCCCGCACCACTCCCACTCAACCTGCGCATCCATGACGCACGCCATAATCAGCAGTATGAAGATCGCTTCAATCGGCGCATCACATTGCCACCCGGAGCGAGTGAAATCGTAATTGCATTGGACGAAATAAGGCGCGCGCCAAACCAGCGAAAAATGGACTTGGCTGCCCTGCAGTCGCTGGGAATATTTATCGCCCAGCCTGCCGAACCCCTAAAGTTTTACCTCGGTAACATCAGCCTTCGCCGCACGCCGACTCAAGCCAAATAAGACTGGCCATGCGGCCGGAGGCGTCGCCTTGGCGCCGGTAGGAAAAAAACCGCGCAGCATCTGACACTGTACATAAGCCGCCACCGTATATGGCGTGCACCCCAAGCGCTGCAAGACGTTGCCGCGCAAGAAGGTAAATGTCCGCCAGAAACTTTCCACTTGGCAGGACGTTGAAGCCTCGTGCCGCTTGCGGGCTCCCTGCACAAAACAGATCCCGCACATCGCCCCCCACTTCAAACTGTTCCGGACCAATCGCCGGACCCAACCAGGCGATCACGTGCTCCGGATCAACAAAACAGTCGAGCGCAGCTTCGACAATGCCGTTTGCCAGACCGCGCCAACCCGCATGTACCGCTGCCACCTGGCGACCCGCGCGATCACACAACAGCACCGGCAGGCAATCGGCCGTCATGACAACACATACCCGCCCCGGCGCGCGGGTGAACGCGGCATCAGCCCGTGGCGGCGCGTCGCTATGTCGTGCTTCAATGACCCGCGTGCCGTGCACCTGCTCAAGCCAGCACACATCGTCGTGCTCCACGCCCAGATACTGCGCCAATCGCGCTCGATTCTGTGCCACCTCAGCAGGATTATCGTGCACATGAAGCGCCAGATTCATACTGCAATAAGGCCCTGAACTCACGCCGCCATCGCGGGTTGTCACCAGTGCTCGCACATTGGCTGGCGCTGGCCAGTCAGGCCTTATCCAGGCATCCGGCGCGGCACTCATCAAGCCTCACCATCCAGATCGCATTGCAGCACCCCTAACACATGCAAAAAGTCATCGGGTAGATCGCTCTCCCACTCACAAAGCTGCTGTGTTTCGGGGTGAATCAAACGCAGGACCTTGGCGTGCAATGCTTGTCGCTTGAACGTGCGCAGCAGGGTTTTGAGGGCATCCGAGCACCCCGCCGGCACTTTCAGGCGACCACCGTAAACCGGATCTCCAAGTAGCGGATGATGGATATGTGCCATATGGACGCGAATCTGATGCGTACGTCCGGTTTCCAGCTTTACCCGCACGTGACTGTGCGCCCGAAAGCGCTGCAATAATCGATAATGTGAAACGGCTGGTTTGCCATGCGGTGTCACGGCCATTTTCTTACGATTCTGACTGTGGCGCGCGATCGGTGCATCGACCGTACCACCACCCGTAAGCACTCCCGACACCACTGCCTCATATTCTCGCCCCATACTCCGCGATTGCAGCTGGTCGACCAAATGAGCATGCGCGCGCAGGGTTTTAGCCACCACCATCAGGCCGGTGGTTTCCTTGTCCAGTCGGTGCACAATCCCCGCGCGAGGCACGGAGGCCAACTCAGGATCGTGATGCAACAGGGCATTGACCAGTGTGCCATCGGGATTGCCCGCCGCCGGATGCACCACCAGACCCGCTGGCTTATTGATCACCATAATCTCTGCATCTTCATGCACGATTGTGAGGGGGATATTCTGGGGCAACCAGTCGCCCTGCGCTTCCTGCTCCGCACACACCTCGATCAGATCATTTACCTTGACCTTTTCTTTGGGTTTGACGATCGCACCGTTGAGCTTTGCGCCTCCCTGCCTAATCCATTGCTGTAGGCGAGAGCGCGAATAATCCGGCATCAGTTCCGCCAGCACCTGATCGAAGCGCAGATCAGAATGTTCCAACGCCACTACAAAATCTGCCTCTACAAGTTGTGTCATGCCTCTCCTGATATGCTCATCGCACACATACGGATGCATATGTGCATTCTGTTTGCAGGAGTCGCCTTTTCATGCGTCGCCCCCTATAATGCTTGCGCCAAGCGATTATACGCGCTTGCGCTCTTAACTCGAACCATTCACCGCCATTTCACCGCAAGGTTATGATGGCTGACAGCGTAAGAATTTCCTCACCATGAGACTGATGCGAACACTGTTTATTCTGCTGGCGGTAGTAACCGGATTACTCACGGGCTGTGCCTCAACACCCGAAAAAGAGGCCACCGAACAAGAGCTGTACGAAGAAGCGCGCCGCGCCATCAAACTGCGCAACTTTTCCCAAGCAACCATAGCACTCGAAGAACTGGAGTCACGCTTTCCTTTTGGAAAGTATGCCGAGCAGGCGCAACTCGACCTAGTGTATGCCCGCTACAGCAGCCTGGATCTGGATGGCGCCATACTCGCGGCCGATCGCTTTATTCGCCTGCATCCTCAAAGTCCGCATGTAGATTACGCTTATTACATCAAAGGAATCGCCAACTACCACCTTGATTTAGGGGTTGCCAGCCAGTATTTTCCGATGGTTGATGTCGGCGCGCGCGACCCCGGCAGTATGCGCTTGGCGTTTCAGGACTTCAGCGAGCTGGTCTCCCGCTTTCCCGAAAGCCGCTATGCAGCCGATGCACGTCAACGTATGTTGCAGATTCGTAACCGCCTCGCCGCCTACGAACTGCATGTTGCGCGGTATTACATCAAGCGCGAGGCCTTCGTTGCTGCCGCAAACCGGGCGGCTTATGTGGTCAAAAATTTCCCCAATACGCCTGTGGTGGAAGACGCCCTGATTATGATGGTTGAGCTGTATCGCCTGCTGGACCTTTCCGACCAGGCGAGCGACGCGCTGGCCGTGCTGGCCGCCAACTTTCCTGAGGGCAAAGGCTTCGATGAACACATGCGCTTTCAGCCCCAGCTTATCGAAAAGCACAGCCGCAGCTTATCCAGCGTCGTGACTTACGGCTTGCTGGACGAATAACCTAGAAAGCAGGAAGGAGTGAATCATGAGCGCCACCCGCGAATCCATTATCGAAGAAATGCGTGTTCTGCCTGACATTGACCCCCATATGGAGATCACTCGGCGCGTGCATTTCATCAAACACACCCTGTTACAATCGGGCCTGAAGAGTCTGGTGCTGGGTATCAGTGGCGGCATTGATTCCTGCACTTGCGGAAAACTCGCACAGCTCGCCGTGAATGAACTGAACGAAGAGTTTGGAGACAATGAGCAGTTCGAGTTTATCGCCGTTCGCCTGCCCTACGGCGTGCAAGCCGACGAACAGGACGCCCAACAGGCGGTGGAATTCATCGCTCCCACGCGCGCCATTACGGTGAATATCAAACCCGGTACCGACGCGATCCACGATGAAGTGTTCAACGCGCTAAGCAAAGTTCGCCCCTTCAATTCCAGCACCTATGCGCTCGATTTCGCCAAGGGCAACACCAAAGCGCGGGTGCGCATGGTCTCACAGTATTATGTGGCCGGACTGATTGGCGGACTGGTTCTGGGTACAGACCACTCGGCCGAAAACGTCACGGGCTTTTACACTAAATATGGCGATGGTGCCGTTGACCTGATTCCTTTATTCGGCTTAAACAAACGCCAAGTGCGCCTGCTCGCCAAAACCCTCGGCGCGCCAGACCGGCTGATTTCGAAACCCCCGACTGCCGACCTGGAATGCCACGACCCCGGCAAGGAAGACGAACATGCACTGGGGATCAGCTATGACCAAATCGACGATTTTCTTGAAGGGCGGGAGGTGGAGCAGTGGGTTTGCGATAAACTGATTGGCATCTACCAGGCCACACAGCACAAGCGGCAACCGATTCCAACCATCTACGACGAGTCGCCCTGATGTTAGGGCCCGGCAGCCCCCACAACCCGCAAGCCCGACAGCATGGACCAGTACAAGCGCAACAGGGAAATGTCTTTGCTGCATAAATACCAGGGCGTCAGCTGCGGACGGTAACGCGTTTTATGATAGGCCAAGCCCTTAAAGGCATACACACTATTGCCGTACTCAAAAAGCAGGCGGGAAATAAGACGAATCGAGGCCCGCTCACCCGGCTCGGCCTCGATATTCTGAAGCGGCGCAACACCAAGCGATAACTCCTGCACGCCCTCAGCCTGAAACACTTCGATAGCTGCCAGCATAATAAAATCAAGCACGCCGTTGGCGGATTTTTCGGGCAGAGCCCTTAGGATGTTGGCGCAATATCCGCGCAATGCGCCCTGCTCAAAGTAGGGGTCGAAAAATATGAAACCCAGCAGCCGTCCACCTTGATAACAGTAAAATTTACGTACACCCCATTCCTCATCAAAAACCGGAGGGCGCGTCACGTAACGCAGCTCACGCTGTTTCACACTCTTGTTTTCCAGCCAACGCCGCGATACTGCGACGACTTCGTTCGCGTTCACCTGATTCCACGGCAACTCTCGCACCTCACCCCCCTGCCGCTGTCCAAAGTGGGATGCGTGACGCAATTGCTTTTTCGCCTTGCCCTGCACCGTGAATGAAGTCAGATCGAGCTTATGCTCGGCGCCAATCTGATTGACGTGATAGGCACGCCCGCGCAAGACATCGGCTACACATTGATCGACAGCGAGATACACGTTGGGGCAGGACTGCCCACACTCAAACTCTTCAATGAGATGAGGCATCTGCGCTCCGCTGGTGAGCGGATTGGTAAAGATCAGATTGACCGGCCCCAGCGGGGTACGCTGTCGCCCATAATGCAACAAGCCGCCGTCACGGCCTTTAAAGCACCGTACATCGGGTTGAAAGATGAAGTAGGCGCTGGACTGTCGACCAAACTGAACAAGCGCTTCTCTTTGCACTGAGATCGGCTGAGAAAAGTGCTCTCGGTGAGAGCAAGAAGTGTAGCGTGCTGGTGAAAAGAGCATGTTGCGCAACCATTAATTTTTATGCAAATAATTGCATATATAACGATAAAAAGGCAAGCAACATGCGGGGAGCGAAAAGCGGATATAGCATCCGCTCTCAGCGCAACACTAACCTACGATGTCAAGCAGCTCAATCTCGAACACAAGTGCTTGATAAGGCCCAATTGCACCACCGGCGCCGCGCTCACCATACGCAAGCTGGTAAGGAATATAGAGCTTCCATTTCGCGCCGACTTTCATTTTCTGCAGGGCTTCGGTCCAGCCTGCAATCACGCCGCCTACGGGAAATTCTGTTGGCTCACCCCGGTCGTAGGAGCTGTCGAATTGCTGGCCGCTGATCAGGGTGCCCCGGTAATGCGTGCGCACCACACTTTCGGCAGTGGGCGTGGCGCCCGAGCCCTCTTCGATCACTTCATACTGTAATCCGCTCTCAGTCACCTGAACTTCCTCGCGCTTCGCATTTTCTGCCAGAAACGCCTCGCCTTCGCCCGCATGCTCTTTGGCCGCCTCTGCCTGTGCAGCTTGAACACGCTCCTGAATAACCTGAAAGGCAGCGTTAATTTCCTCTCCCGGAATACGCGGCGGCTGGCCAGCGAATGCATCGCTAACACCCGCCAAAGCAGCTTCTAAACTCACGCCTTCAAATACGGACGCCAATTGCTGCCCCATTTGCAAGCCAATCCCGTAAGATGCCTTGGCCTCGTCATTACTCAGGTCTATATCAGACATAGTCATTCTCGTTTTAAAAAGTGGAAGGGCTGTAAGTGGGGATGAATTGCAGAAATAAAAGGCAAGCGCCTAGTTTTCTTCCCATCAACCCTCCCAGCGCAACACGCGACCCACGATACCGGGCACCTAACGCGACGGTAGCCATTTGGGTGCAGTCGTACACATACGGTTCATCATGCCATGCACGACGAAAGGCTCTCCCCGCATCATCGCCTGATAAGCCTGGACCGCGACTCGCTCCGCCGACCTCATCGCAGCCAGATCAACGTGCTTGAGATCAACAAGAGACAGCCACTTTAGCAAGCAGTTCCCGGCCATGCAGAGCAATCTCCTTACGCTGTCGCCGCCTGCTCAAAACGCGTTACAAATTGCTGATAACGCTTTCGGTTTACACCCAGATCAGAGTAGCCCGCGCGACTCGCTGAACGGAAATGCAGACAACACGCAGAACGATCAAAGTAAACTTCTACATCATCGCGAAAGCGCATCAGCGGCGTCTTGAAAACGGCATAGAGATAGTCCTCACTCTCCTCAACCAGGTTGGCACCCGACATCTGCTTTAACACCTGCGCGGCAGTCGTCACGGGAGACGCCACCTTGGAGCAATCGATTGTGGCGACGCGCTTCCGCTGATCAACGCTTTGAGTCGACACGGCATTAGGTTTTGGACCCAGCGCAGCCAAGCGCCCATCCTTGACCCCCAGGCGCGGCTGCCTGAGATTCTGCACCAACAATAAACCCGGCACAATTAGAGTGAACCACCACATACTCATCGAAAACGCCTCCTAAAATGTCATGGATACAGCGACGCATTATATCGAGGCCTATATTTAGCGCAACTATATTGTGCGCAATGTATATTCTCCGAAAAAACCGGCTCCTCAGGTGAAGAGCCGGCCCGGGACGCGCTTATCGAATCAGATTCCGGTAAGTGGGAACGATGCGATCAATACCTTCGAGCACGATCCCGCTCTCGAACGTATCGCTGCGCGGTACACGTCCGGGGAAGAAGCCCATGTAGACATCCAGTCGCTCGCTTGCTTGCAGCGTATTCAACCAGTCGCCATCCAGTACGCCGATATTGTTGCCTTCTATGCGGCTGAAGGGAATCAGCTCTCCGCCATCAAAGCGCACGCCCGTTGCTCCCGCTTTCACGTCGATATCCGAAGAGCTATTGATCAGTATTTTATCATCCATAACGGTGACCCATATCTGCGACATGTAGCCGGGTTTGCCCATTTCCCAGGTGGGCGTACCGATAACAATGTCCTTATCCATCAGCGCCTCGCCGCGCTTTATCTTCCAAATACCATGGCTAATGGGCAAATCTTTGACTGTCACATCAAAAGCATTGCCTTTCGACTTCAACTGTTGCGTAGGCGCTGCCAGTGAGGCAACGGCGGCCGCCGCTTTTTCGGCTGCTGAGGTTTCTGTTGGTGCCGGTACGTTTGTTTCTGCTTTTGGCGTCGCCTCTTTTTCAGCCGCGACTTGCGTGACAACCGGCTTGGCTACCACTTCCTGCTCAACAATGTTCACCGTAGTAGGTTTTGGCTCGGTCACCGGAGCCTCTTTTTGTACCGCGGGTTTTGACGTTACCGTGGTTTTTGTAGCCTCCTGAGCGGACTTTTCTGCAGCAGCCGGCGCCTCTGTTTTTACTGATGAGGCAGAGGATGACACCTTAGCCATCATCGCATCGGCCTTATCCTGCTGGGCCTGGCTTACTTGAGGAGCGCTGTTCTCGCCCTGCGCAGCCGGCGCGCTTGCAGCTTGCTCCGATACATCCCCCTCAGTGTCTTGCGTTGCCTGGCTGGCACACCCGCTGGCCAAAACAACACCCATCACAAGTGTCACTCCGAAACCCGCTCTCGGCAGAGCACTCAGTACTCCCGTATTCGATCTTTGCGATTCATCTCGCTGATGCTTATTCAACATTTTGCCCTCATATTTTCATGCATATGCGTCATTCCCCGTCTGCGCCTGTGCGGCATCGACTGCAAACTTCACCAGCCTGGGGCGTACAAAAAAACGACTCTATAGTTCAGTGTAGCTATCTCACTGGAAACTCAAGCCTTATCTACAATCTGTCACAAAAAACGACAAACACGTCGGGCTTGATATGGATCATCCGCGGGCCGTCCACGAAGGCGTAGACTGACACTCTGGACCAACACAGGAGATGCAAAATGTATGTGGACGAAACCATCATTGCGGGCCTATTAGCCGTCATGGGTACGCTTGGATTTTTGGCTGGGTTTGGCTGGATCGTTTATCGCGACATGCACAAAGCCCGCGAGAAACAATAAATTGAAAAACCCGCTGCCACCTCGCCATGCCAGTGAGTGGTGCCGGACCATTAGGTTCAATATGGCCCGGCAGCGTGCTGCGTGACGCAGCCCGTTCTCAGATGAGTGGTTTTGATAAACCTGAGTTATTAAAACTGCCAACATTACTTCCAATCAATCATACAAACCACACCGCTTACGCTCATACTATAAAGCAGCATGTCAGTCTTCGAGATCCCCTCGCCAACTCGGCTTCGGTGGGTAGTAGTCTGTCGTATATTCTGGGAGATCGCAGTATGGAAGTGGGCAGTTCTGGCACACCGCAAACGGCGTTACCGACATCTCGTCGGAATGTTCCTGTGCCTGAAGCTATTCGCACAGTCTCGCGAGCGCACGCCATCAAGCCTCGAATAAACAGCGCACAGCGGGCACGCTTCGCAGATTCTCTCAACAAACACGCGCTGCGCTGTCGCGCCAAGCGCAGAAGCGCGGCCTTGGCATTATTGATACTGGAAAACTACCCGTCAGGGGCGGTGCGGAATCTCAAGCGGAAAAGCGAAACACCATAACGAATACCAATACAAATGATGCGCACGGTCAGCGGGGGCCACCAACAGATACACGAGGCACCACCACTAAGATCCGCGTTTGAACAAATAGAGCCCTTAGCGGGGACCACACAACTTACCGGATGGTACACGCCGAACCGACCATCCCTTGGCAGAACTGTATAAGGTGTACTATGGCGTCTCAAGAGAGCCTGGTGTTTGCTGATGAGAGTGAGCTGGACAACACCCTCTCAGCACCACAGCCTTGGAAAATCCTCATCGTTGATGATGAAAAGGACGTGCACGAATCGACGACGCTTGCCATTGGGCGAGAACTGATATGCGACCGAGCTCTGGAATTCCTCCACGCCTACGACGCCGCCGAAGCACGCCGCCTTCTCAGCAATGAGCAACATATCGCGGTCGTTCTGTTAGACGTGGTAATGGAAAGCGAGGACGCCGGATTACAACTGGTGCACTTTATCCGCGAAGAACTCGGGCTGCTGGAAACCCGTATTATTCTGCGCACCGGGCAACCCGGTTACGCCCCCGAACTTAATACCATCAGCCGCTACGACATCAACGACTACAAGAGCAAGTCGGATCTCACTCGCATCAAACTCTACACCGCGCTTACAGCGGCCATCCGCGCCTACGCGCAAATTCGCACCCTGAACGGCAGTCGCCGCAGTCATGCCGAGATTATACGCGCATCCAAAGAACTGCTGTGCCAGAGGAACTACCATGATTTCGCCTCTACCGTCATCACACAATTGGCGAAACTGTTGCGGCTGCCGGAGGAAGGGCTGGCCTGTATCAAGCAAGGCAACCGCGATTTGAGCCATCGCTCCGACCTGCTCGTGATGGGCACTGCCGGAGATTTTCGCCGCTACACCTGCAAACCCCTCACCAGCCTTGCCAGCAGCCACATTACCGAGTTGGTCTTTGAATCCGCACGCACGCGTGACCACCTGTTCACCAGCGACGCAACCTGCCTCTACTTCTCGACGCCCGACAATGCCGAAATGGTTGTATATCTGTCGGCTGGAAGCCCGAAAAACAGAGAGATCAACGCCCTTCTGGACTTGTTCGCGACCAACATTTCAGCCTGCATTGATAATGTAAGACTGCTGGAACAGCGTCATGAATACGCCTTTCTGGACCAACTTTTGAACATCCCCAATCGGCTTTCGTTTCTGCAGGCTCTGGAACGCCAATTGAGCCATCCTCCTGATGCACAACAAGTGGTTCTCATTGATATTGACCAGTTTGGTGCGCTCAACGACACCATCGGTTCGCAAAATGGCGACCTGCTGCTCAAACAAATTGCCGCTCGCCTGCAAAAGTCCTTCCGGGAACATATCGTTGCCAGAATATCGGGGGATACCTTTGGAATTCTGGGCGACGCAGAAAAACTGACCCCTGAGCAAGTATCCCAGGTGTTTTCCCGCCCCTTCGAAATCGCCGACAGCCCGCATTTGCTCAGTGCAACTCAGGGCCGCGTGCTGCTTGGTGATCAAACCAATGCTGCCGATGTGATCGCACAGGCCAACGTGGCTTTGAAGCGCGCGAAACAAACCCTGCGAGGCGGGTTTCAGGATTTCCATCAGAATATGCTGGCCGAGACAGAAAATCGCGTGCAAATGCTACAAGGCTTGCGGCGCGCATTCGAGCAAAAACGACTGTTCATGGTTTACCAGCCCAAGATTGCGCTGGAGTCCGAAGCGGTATGCGGTTTCGAAGCCTTGATGCGTTGGCGCACCGAAAAAGGGACTTACGTTTCACCCATGGATTTCATTCCAGTGGCAGAAAGCTCCGGCCTGATCGTACCGCTTGGGGAGTGGGCCTTGCGCGAGGCGCTCACGCGTATTACCGCGCTCCGTGAGCAGAGTGGTATGGATTTGCATATCGCCGTGAATGTCTCCATGGTCCAGTTCGCCCATCCCGACTTTCTCAATATGCTCGACACCGCCCTGCACGACTGCAACGCCGATCCATCCTGCCTGGACCTCGAAATCACCGAATCGTTCGCCATGCACGATCAAAGCAGTGTGCAAGCATTGGTGGGTGCGATTCATAAGCGCGGCGTGCGTATCAGCATCGACGATTTCGGTACCGGTTTTTCGTCATTGAGCTATTTGGAGGCTTTGAAGGTCCACAGCCTCAAAATAGATAAAAGTTTCGTCGATCGCATTGGCGCAGAACATCCCGACACCCGCATTTGCGAAATGATCCTGCGACTGGGGCAAGCACTGGAGCTCTCGGTAGTGGCCGAAGGCATTGAAACCCAAGAACAAATGGCATGGTTGCAAACCCAGGGCTGCGACCAGGGCCAAGGCTATCATTTCTCGCGTCCGCTTACCGTGGATCAATTAAGCGACTGGTTTGCTGCGCACCGTGCCGCCATACAAACACGGGAGAAAGATAAATGAAGCGAGCTCGCTTCTGGGCCGTGTTCCTCTTGGCAGGGCTCAGCATCCTGATCACTGCATGTGGTGAAGAGGAACCCATCAGGATTGGATTTATCGGAGGTCTCTCAGGACCGGTGTCGGACCTTGGCGGCCCATCACGCAATGCCATGCTGCTGGCCATAGAGGATAAAAATCGTGATGGCGGCATCAACGGGCGACGCATCGAAACACTGATTCGTGATGACAAGCAGGACCCCGGCGTTGCACAACAACAAGTCGCGGAGCTCTTGCAGCAGAACGTCGACGTGATTATCGGCCCGCTCACCAGCGTGATTGCGATGGCGGTGGTTGATCAGGCCAACGCCGCCGAAACCTTGATGGTGGGCGTCACCGTCACGACCGATGAGCTCAGCGGCAAGGATGACTATTTCATCCGCTGCCTGGCCGCCACCCAAACCCATGCAACAAGAATGGCGCGATTCCTTAACGAAGAGCTCGCTGTTCTCAAGTACACCGCCATCATCGACAGTGGTAACGCGAGCTATACCCGCAGCTGGATTTCGCATTTTCGCGAGTATATGGAACAGCAAGGCGGGAAACAGCTGGGTGTTCACGAATACCACAGCGGGAACGATCAGGCGATGGTGGATATTGTCGCAAAAGTACTGCCCGACCCCGGTGATATTACCGTGCTCGTCACCAACGCGCTGGATGCCGCCATACTCGCAAAATTACTGCGCACACAACGCCCCAACATTCGTCTCGCGACCGCCGAATGGGCCGGTACAGAGCGACTGCTGGAATTGGGAGGCCGCTACGTGGAGGGCGCCATCGTACCGCAATACTTCGACCGGGCTAACACCAGTCAAGACTACTTGCGCTTTCGTGACCGGTATCTTGATCGTTTCAGCCATTCGCCGGGTTTTCCTAGCATCATTGCGTTTGATGCCACGAACGTTGTGCTGGCAGCGCTTGAGAGCAATCCGGACCCGCAAGCACTCAAACAAACCATTCTGGCGATACGCAACTTTAATGGCCTGCACGGCCCCATTCGCATCGATGCCTTTGGCGATGGTATCGGCAGCACCGTCATCACCCAAATCCGGCATGGCCGCTTTCACGTCCAGGCGACTCCGCAATGAGCAATAGTAACCGCCCACTTACCCTTGAGCTTATGCGACAGCTGGGGCTGGTTGCCGCCGTGCCTCTGGTGGTTACCGTGGGTTTTTTTATCTGGCAGTTATACCCCCAGTTAAAAGACAACGTTGCCAACGAACAACAGATGTTTGCCGAACTGGTGGCAGAGCGCAGTCAGGAATATCTAGAGACCGCAGAAGAACAGGTACAGTTTTTCCTGCCATTCATCTCGCAGCTGGAGCGCGACAGTCTGCTAACGCATCTGGACCATTTCGTTCAAACAAATCACTTCTTTGATTCGGTATATTTGCTCGATTATTTTGGCGTCATTACGCACATCGCCAATCGGGACGCCGATGCCGCGCTGGCTCAGGATCTCTACCGTGGCATCGACATGTCAAAATCTCCCCTTGTACAAAGCGCCAATGCGCTGATCAATCCCAGTTGGAGCGACGTGTTCCTGTCGATCGTAACGCGCCGTCAATCCATTGCCTACCGGGTACCCATCGACGAATTCACCCTGGTCGCCGAACTCGCTATCGATCGCCTGCCACAACTGAGTCAGAAATTGTCATCGCAGGGCCAGCTGGTATTGATTCTTGATCAGTATGGCCAGCTCATCGCGCATCCCGATCCAGACATCAGCCAACAACAGGTGAATCTCAGCAACCTGCCTTTTTTCGACCGTTACGAACTGCACAAAGCACTATCGAGCGAATTTGAGCTGGATGGTCAGGATTATTTTGGGTCGCTGGTTACCATGCAGACTCCCGCATGGCACGTGATTGTGGCTCAGGATCAGGAACAGTTTATGGCTGGTCTTTATAAGTTGCTGAATACCTGGCTGGCCTCCATTTTTATTATCGTGGTCACCGCAATGATCTTGGCCTACCGACGGGCAAGAAGCTTTTCACGCAGGTTCGACAAACTGATTCAACGCGCACAGGATGTTGCCGACGGGGAATACACGGGAGAAGCCTCTCCAGCCAATATTCACGAGTTTCAGGCACTTTCAAACAGCCTGGGCAGCATGGCACAGGCGATCGAACGCCGCGAACACATCCTGCAAACAAAAGAACAGCAACTGCGCAACACTCTTGAAAATGCTCCAAATGTGGCGGTGCAATGGTACGACGAACGTGGTCATGTACGTTATTGGAACGAAGCCTCCGAGCGCATCTTCGGCTACAGCAACGAAGAAGCCATGGGCAAGCGCCTCGACAAACTGATCTTTGCACCGCGACCCACAGCGGAATTCAATGTTCACCTGCAAAAGGTCGCCAGCGGCAGCGAAAAGAATCGCGAATTCGAGCTGCCCTTCCACCAGAAAAACGGTAAAGAAGGCAATATTCGTGGCGCCCTGTTCAGCATTCCGGGCAGTGACGACGAAGTGATTTATGTCTGCATGGCCACCGATGTCACCAAGCAACGTCAGGCTGAGGCCAGCATCCGGGAACTCAACGCAGAACTCGAATGCCGGGTAGCAGAACGCACCCAGGAGCTCAGTCGCTCCAATGCCGAACTGGAATCTGCCCTGAAAGCATTGAAAGCGACCATGGAACAGCTGGTACAGTCCGAAAAGCTGGCCGCGCTGGGAAGCTTGGTAGCGGGTGTCGCGCACGAACTCAATACGCCGATTGGCAATGCCCTGATGGCCGCTTCGTCGTTGGAAGACTTCACCGAACGCATCGAGCTGGCCTTCCAGGATGGTAAAATGACGCGCCGCTCTCTGGAACAGTTTCTGGATGATGCCCGCGTTGCCACGGGCATCAGTTCCCGTAATCTGGAACGAGCTTCAGAACTGATCAGTAGTTTTAAACAGGTGGCGGTTGACCAAAGCAGTTCCCAGCGGCGAGAGTTTGCGCTGAATGAACTCGTGCACGAAATTCTGGTCACGCTTCACCCGCAAACCAAGAAGCGCGATATTTCCTTCAAGGTAGACGTACCGGAACGCATTGTGCTCGATTCCTATCCGGGCCCGCTCGGGCAAGTGATCAGCAACCTGATCATGAATGCCGTGACGCATGCCTATAATGACCACCAGCATGGCGAGATTCTGGTCGGTGCCACGCTGGATGAGGACATGTTGACCATACGTATTACAGATCGTGGGGTGGGCATACCCGAAGAAATGCAGTCCAAGATCTTTGATCCTTTTTATACTTCACGCCTGGGTCAGGGGGGCAGCGGCTTAGGCCTTCATATCGTGCACAACCTGGTCACTGAACTCTTGGGCGGGCACATCGAAGTGCAATCCGTTCTGGGTGACGGCAGCCGCTTCACCATCACCCTGCCAAGAAAAGCCCCCTCCCAGCACTCCGATCAACCACCCGAGGGCGACCCACTCAACCCCGAAAACGATGCCTCGATCAGGGAGGATACCTATGGCCCCAAATACCCCCACTAAAAGCGAAATGCAGCAACGGCTCACCGGCTTATGCCAACGTCGTGATGAATTACAGTCCCGCATCAAGGCCATCAAACATGATATTTCAAGCGGCCTGGATCGCGATTGGGAAGAGCAGGCTGTAGAACTTGAGAACGCCGAGGTACTCGACGAAATTGCCCGTATATCGAGCGAGGAATTGCGCAAGGTGGAGCAGGCTATCGAACGGCTGGAACGCACGCTCGCGACATAAAGGTCAGAATCGGTACGGAATAGCCAGACCATCGCGCAACAATATTGTTTCATCTGACTCAGAAAGCTGCATTCTGTCTCGATTGGCAAGCTTTAACACAGATACCTGAAGAGGGTGAAACCTCCCTCATTCCGGTGACACTTCAAATCCGAACGACTTAACTGAAGATATGCGCTATCACCTAAAACCTGTTTCACTACGGCTATTCATAGGCTAAATAACGAGATTTTAGTGAGAGGAGTAGGGAGGAAGAGCCGACTGCGTCATACAATCAGCTCTTTGGATGGCTGTTGGCATTAGGCCGCTTTGCGACGACTCCAACGCAGGCCCAGTAAACCGAGACCGAGAAGCGCCAAGCTACTAGGCTCAGGCACTGAGGTACCGTTACCGCCGCCGATATCGCTATCAGTAATGGTCAGGCGAACGCTGCCTGCAGTCCAGGTTTCCCACTGCGCAGTGGAGCCACAATTATTGCCACAGCTGAAGTCGTATGTGCCTGCCACCAGACCAGTGAACGTCACACCCTGCCACCAAACAACACCACCGCAGATACCGGGGTCAGCGGTCAGCCCTGGGGCGAAATGCGCACCGTTCAAACTGCATGCACCACTGGGCACGGAATCCCAGTAAAAATTGTTAGTGCCATCTATCAAGCCTGTGGGCTTTGTACTAACAGGCGTAATATTAAAGGCAAGGGATTGGTTGTACGCCACATCTACACCCACCAAAGTACCAATGCCTTCGTTGTTGGGAGTGCCGAAATGGTCGTAACTACCCGTCCAAAAGGTCACCTCACCAGGGTTGGCACCCGGGACATAACCAATAGAGGTTGTGTGGGCCGCTGCGAATTGTGCGCTCAGCATAGTCAATGCTAAGGCACAAAATGTCAGGACCCGGAGTTTGATCTTAGTCATGTGTGTATCTCCGTTATAGTGAATTATTGTGTCCCTACCTCTTATCTGAGCCACATATTTTCTGCTCAACATTCAAACTCAATCCCTTGCAGGGTGTTCGCAATGAGCGTAATTGATTAAGCATCAGACGAGCCGAATTTTTTTTTACTTATAAAATTCATAAGGTTACGTTTATCTACCCAGAAAGAAGGGCGGATAAGTGTTAATTTATCCGACACTCACACCGATCAATGAGCAACAGCTCCACTCTCGAATTCTGCCTTTGGCTACACCACGCACAGCGGGCCTCAACATGAAGCCCACCCTACATTTGCGGTGCGCTGCGGGCGTTCCAATTTTTGGCATCGACCTTTGGAGAAAGGCATGTTAAAAGGTATTTTCCAACATGACCGGGATGGAGTGTTCACCATGGCAAGGCATGCGCTAATCATTGTTCTTTGTTTCAGCTTCATAGTTCTCTCCGCTTGTGGCGAAGACAACGCAAATAAAAGTGCAAACCACCTATCACGCAGTAAGGTTTATCAAGACGCCCACCAATATCAGGCTGCACTCATTGAAGCAAAAAACGCCGTCAAGCAAGCACCCACCTCTATCGAGGCAAAGCTAAGGCTGGCAGAGGTGTTGCTGGCGATGGGCAACGCGCGCGAAGTGATTGACCTACTGCAGCCGATAGACGCACCCGAGACACATCAAATCGCCCACACTCTGATTCAGGCCCAGCTGCAAAGCGGTAAGTTTCGCTCCGCGTTATCAACCCTCGACATCTACGACCAAACACCCGGACGACAAATGCCGCATGTCTCAATGGTGCAACGTGGTGAGGCTTTTTTAGGTTTAAAGCGCTTTGAGGAAGCCGCCCGTCAGTTTGAAAAGGCACTGACCGAGGAAGAAACGTATCTGCCTGCGTTGGTCGGTGCTGCACGTGTGGCGCTGGCGCAAAGTAAACTGGATACTGCCGATACGTTCGTAAAGCGCGCGTTGGAATTGCATTCGCAGGATACCAAAGTCCTGATCGTTTCAGCCGAAATCGCATTTGTAAAAAGCGACTGGGAAAGCGCTGAAAATGCTCTGACCGAAGCCCTGGCCAATATGCCTCAGGCAGACCAACTCCTGCCCGAAAAAGCCACGGTAGTGTCGATGCTGGCAGAAGTGCTGACACGCCAAGGACGCTTTGCTCAGGCGCATGCCTATACAAAAATCATTCAGGAGGCCAATCCGGAAGCGTATCGGGCGGGACAGGAATTCCTGCAAGCCGAAACATTGATTCAGTCCGGACAATACGAAGAGGCAGAGGCACTACTGGCATCCTTACAGAAAAAGTTTCACGCACCTGAAATCAGCGCAGCCCTGGGTATCACCACCCTCGCTACAGGAGAAATCGCGCAAGCACATCGCTATTTTGAGGAGATCGATCTGGAATCGGCGAGCGGCGAAGCGAGACGCGCTTATGCCCTGACCGCCCTGCGTTTAAACAAGCACGACAAGGTCGTCGACGTTCTGGAACAGGAAATCGCAACACAACCGGACAACCCAACCATTCTATCTTTATATGGCTTGGCGGCCATGGCCAAAGGGCACACCGATAAAGGACTGGAAGCCATTCGCAAATCCTTGGCAATCGACCCTGACAATACCCACCTGCGCATCACGCTCGCGCAATACTATGAATCTACAGGTTCGAGAGACGCCGCTCTAGCAGAAATTCAGCGCGCCTACCAAATAGACTCTTCGAACACACAAGTGCAGTCGCAGCTTGTAGACTTGCTTTTTCTGAACGGGGAGCATGACAAGGCAAAGGCTATCGCTGCAAACATTTTGCAAAACTATCCGGATAAGGCGAGCAGTTATGTGTTGGCAGGGAGTGTCTTACTGGCAGAAAATAACCGGGAAGAAGCAAGCCAGCTGCTGACCAAGGCGTTGCAACTTGAACCGGATAACATGGCCGCCCATTACGGGCTCGCCAACGACGCGCTGAAACATAAACAAGCGCAACGCGCCACTCAACACTTCGAATCCATTGTCGCCAATGATCAGAATCAGTTTAATGCCTACAAAGGCTTGCTGACCGCATACTGGCTAAAAGGGCAACAGAACGAGGGCGTAGAAGTCATTGAGCGAGAAGCCCGCCGTTACCCTAACGCCTGGGCTCCCAAGGCAGTGCTTGGAGAGTACTGGCTGACTCAAAAAGCCTTCTCTAAAGCGGACGATTTGATTGGCTTAGCCCGCTCCTTGCACCCAGGTTCTCTTTACCTAAAACAACTACATGCGGAGAACTATTACCAGCATGCCATGCAGCGCATACAGCAACAGGATTTTAATAACGCCGCTCAATTGATTAACAAGGCGGTCACACTCAACGGTAACAAACACACCTACCTTGCCACGCAGGCGCGTATTGCAATTCAGCAGGGTAGAAACGAAGACGCAGAACGACAGATCCAGCAACTGGCAAAGCGTTTTCCTGATACCGGTATTTCAGACGAGTTGTGGGGTGATCTTGCCGTGAAAAATCGCTTGCTGAAAGAAGCGCTCAGTCATTATGAGAGTGCCTGGAACAAAGAACCCGGTGATTTCGTTGGCGCGAAATTGGCGTCGATCCTGGGAATGACCAAAGGCGAAGACGCCTTGCACAGCTTCTATCGAGATTGGCAAATCAAACTACCGCGTTCGCCTGAACCTGATGCCCGCATGGCCTACCTTGCCCAACATGCCGGCCAACCCCAAGAAGCAATATCTCTTTATGAACAGGCTATTATGAAGCACCCCAGCTCACCGGCAGTATTGAATAACCTGGCTTGGCTTTATCACGAAATCGGCGATAACCGCGCTCGGGAAACCGCCGAAAAAGCCTACGAGCTGGCACCCGACAATCCAGCCATCTTGGACACGTATGGCGTAATGCTCGTCAGAAACGGCGAAACAGAAAAAGCGGTCTCTATCCTGCGCAAAGCCACTCAACTCGACCCTGACAACGCTCAAATCAAACAGCACTTGAATGAAGCCGAACGAGCTAGAAGCGCTCAACAGGGCTAGCGGCAAAGGCAGCGTCAGCAAAGTCCTGATTGGGGGCGACAAGCCCCTCTCGGCACACCGATCTTGCCGGCAGACCCTGCGACCCCTAAGCTAAACGGATGTCTCTGTCTCGTCGCTTCATTGCTCTGATCGTCTTACTCAGTTTACTTTGCGGCTGCCGCTATTGGTCCATGGTGCGCTTTGCGCACCAGTTCTGCGATTATGACGCGCATATTGCCGTCACAGAATTACAGGATCGCGTACACCTGAGCTTTCATGATCCCGTGCTACCCGAGCCGGTTTTTATGCGTTATTTCAAAGCCGCCCCCTTTCTCATCGACAACCGGCACGCCCCGCTTCGTCGGCACCATTATCGCGTGGCCGGCACCGCCGATGACTCCCCCAGCTTTGAGGTGATCGCAGAATTCACCGACATACCCGGCACGGCTTATCTCGCCGGAGGCCAACTCGACCCGCAGCTCAGCGCCGTCTTTGGCGCCAAATTTGCCGATGCCGTGTTACGCGCGGCCTGCTCCGAAGCTCCCGAGTTTGGCCTGCAGGAGGTCTCCGTACCCATGACGCTTGCCATGCCTGTTCAGACGCTCCCGTCGCGAGCAGACATCATCAGGCTTTTTTCCCGAATAAAACCGGCGCCCTCAATCCACGCAGATGCCTTGCAGCTTAGACTGGATTTTGTCACCGCAGGTTCGGGCACGACCGAGCGTCAGGAGCGCCCGATTGATCTGCATTTTGGTTTTCACAATAACGTGTGGCAGACACTTTCGATCCACTACGATCAGTACTCTTTATGGCTCGACTTTGGCGCACAGCGGGGCTTACTCCATGTCATACGGAGGTAGACCTTGAGTTACACAAGACCCGCCGCTCACCACGAAGTAGCTCTGGAAGTCAAAAAAAGCCGGTTTATCAGCTGGATTGGTCCCGCTGAAAGCCGCGAGGCCGCGCTCAGCTATCTGGCCGAAGCCCGGAAACACTACCCAGATGCCCGCCACCATTGCTGGGCCTATCTGATTGGCAACCCCGTGCAAACACCCTTGCAAGCCTGCTCGGATGACGGAGAGCCCGGAGGTACGGCCGGCAAGCCGATACTGAACGTGTTACAGCACAAGGCTGTTGGAGATGTGATGCTGATCGTGACCCGGTATTTTGGAGGAATAAAATTAGGCGCCGGGGGACTGGTACGGGCCTATTCACAGGCCGCGCAACTGGCCTACGAGACCGCGCGTTTCGATGAGCGCGTGGCGCATCGCACGCGCACGCTGCAATGCAGTTTTCAACACGAGCAAAGTGTTCGGCATTGGCTCGAAAAGCATCAGGGGCGAGTGAAGGACATCGCCTACGGCGCAGCCGTTCAGATGCAGGTTAGCTTTCCGGAAGCGGAGTCCTCCCGTTTTTCCGCTTGGCTGGAGCAATTTCCGGGCATCCACCTGCAGCGTGACTAATCGATACGGTGAGGCTGCAACTGAATACGCTCTATGTGGGCTCCCAACATCAGCACTTCACCCTGATAGCGCCGGGGACCATCGGCACTGAAATCAAACACATAACGCCTTGCCCATACCCAGTGCCCGCTGCGATTGCGCCGCAAACGCATCTGTTTGAGTACCACAGTGTCATCCAGTAAACGCACATCGAGCTCTTCGCAATAGCGCCGCGCGCGCAATAATGCACGATCTTTATAGCGTCGATTGTTCTGCCACACCCACACCACCGCGACCACCATGGCCGTGAGTAAAATCGAACGCAGCGACATCAGCGGCCTGCCGCAGTCAGTCGCTCTGGCCGCACACTCATCATGCCCCCCTGCCAGGAGAGACTGCATTCGCCATCGTCAATAATGCAGGACAGCCGCATCCCCCTTTCCAGGTCCTGCACGAGCGGTGCGAAGGCGTCCTCCTGCAAGGACCACACGGCTAACTTTTCGAGCTTACGGAATTCCGAGGCATGGCGCTGCCACCATTGATCGGCCGCCTGCCCGCCGTAACTGTACACGCTGACTCTGCGCGCGCGCGAAACCGCCCGCCGTACGCGTTTCAGATCGGGCGTACCCAGCTCAATCCAGTGGGCTATCTCGCCATGCAAATCGAGCTTCCAGAGATCAGGCTCCGACTCGGTACTCAGCCCCTTGGTAAATACCAGCCCCTCTTCGGTATTCAGGCAATAGGCCAGCACGCGCATCAGCATACGGGCGGGTGTCTCACTGGGATGCAAGGCGACATGCAACGACGTCGAGCCGTAGTAGTGACGATCCATATCGCTCACATCCAGATGAAAACGATACATCGTGGCATTCAAGGCCATGGTCAAGATCCTGTCATGGTAGATCTGCCAGACGGAAACGCGCCTGGTGCGCCCATTCTGAGTCGGGCTGCGACAACGACAGACAACGCTGATACATCGCACGCGCCTGCGCCCACTTCTGCAACGCGCGATAATAATCGCCGTACAGCAAATACACCCGAGGGTGACGCGGCGCCATTCGTTGCGCCTGATCCAGATAACGGCTGGCCTGTTTCCATTGCTGTAGCGTCAACGCCGCCGAAGCGCGATCCAGCACCGAGGTCACCGCCGGGGGTTGTGCACCGTCGGGAGCTGCATTCACCTCAGGCTGAGCGGGTATCTCTACCGGTGGTGCAGACGGCTTGGGTTGCGTGTCGGCTTTGCGACGCTCGGCTGCGGGTTCGTCGGCCAGGCCCGGCACCACGCCTTGCTCCGGTTGCGAGGCGCAGCCCGACAACAGGACGGCAAGCACCCAGCCCAGTAACATCACTCTCAAAACCATGATTTCAACCAACTCCTGAAACTCGTGAACCCATTGCGACAGGCTTCGTGCGGCATGTGATGCGCCCGCCCCCACATGGGCACCGGCTCTGCCCCCCTGCATTCCGGGTCGGTCAAAACCTGTCGCTCTGCATCATACCAGACAAACTCCACCGCACCCGGTTTGACCATGCTCAGGGGATATTGCGGCAATCGCCTGAATACCTCCGACCACACCTGCAGTGCGCCACTGGCGCCTGTCAGGCGGGTCGGTGCATTATCATCGCGTCCCATCCAGACAACCCCCAGATAATCGCCCGAGAAACCGGCAAACCAGCTGTCACGAAAGTCATTTGTGGTGCCGGTTTTGCCCGCCACATTGAGCTCGGCAGGCAGCTTGCGATAGGCCGATTTTCCCGTACCTGTACGCATGGTTTGCTGCATGGCATATTGCAGTAAATAGATTGCTTCGGGGGGAATCACCTGCGCAATCTCGATACTGTAGCGCGAGACACTTTCACCCTCCGCCGTGGTGACTTCACGTATGGCACGCAGGGGCATATTGAATCCGTTGCTGGCAATGGTTTGATAGAACTTGCTCACCTCAAAGGGCGTAAGCGACTGGGCGCCCAGCAACAAAGAGGGGTAGGGGTTCATTTCGCCGCTTACGCCCAAGGTGCGCAGGATGGCCTGCACCGCAGGCACACCCAACTCCAAGCCAAGACGCGCGCTGGGTATATTCAGCGATCGCGACAGACCCGACATCAAGCTCACCGCGCCTTCCGATTCTCCATCGAAGTTACTGGGGGTCCAGGTGTCGCCATTGCTGAACTCCAGCCGAAACGGCTGATCCTGCAAAGGGGACAGCAAGTGATAGCGATCAGGCTCCATGAGCGCGCGCAGATAAATGGCCGGTTTGATCAAAGAGCCCACCGGGCGAGCTGCGTCCAAGGCACGATTAAATCCCTGGTACCGGGGGTCGCGATCGCCCAACACAGCCTGTACCTCACCGGTGCCCACGCCAACCATCACGGCACCGATTTGCAGGGTGTCGTCCTGTAAGCCTGCCAGCGTCAATCCGGCAGCACGTTCCAGCGTTTCCTGTACTTGCGGATCAAGGGTGGTATAAATGCGCAGGCCCTCGCTACGCAGCACCTCATCATCGTATTCAGCGCGCAATTGTCGTTTGACCAAATCCATGAAGGCAGGATAGCGATCATGCTGAAATTGCGGCCGAGCCATGACCTCCAATGGTGATGCTGCCCATGCCTGATAGGCCCCTTCGGCAATGTAGCCCTGTTCGTACATCAGGCGCAGCACCAGGTTGCGGCGCGCTTTGGCCCGCTCCGGATAACGCCGTGGATTGTAATAGGAAGGGCCCTTTATGATGGCCACCAGCAGGGCTAGTTCGTCGAGGTGGCATTCCTCAAGTGTTTTGCCAAAGTAGAAGCGGCTCGCCATACCAAAACCATGAATGGCGGTATTGCCGGCCTGGCCCAGAAATATATCGTTAATATAGGTTTCGAGTATGGCCTGCTTGTCGTAATGCGCTTCGAGCATCAGTGCCATGGCCGCCTCGTTCAGCTTGCGCCAGAGCGAACGTTCACGACTGAGATAAAAGTTTTTCACTAATTGTTGGGTCAGCGTACTGCCCCCCTGCACGACGCGACCCGCGCGCAAATTGGCCCACATCGCGCGTGCGATGGCCACAGGAGAGACGCCCCAGTGCTCAAAGTAATGCTGATCTTCGGTGGCCAGCAAGGCCGCAATAAGCAGCTCGGGCACCTCTTCGTAACGCAGCACTTCACGCTCTTCCTGACTGGCCGGATAAATACCACCTATCTTGAAGGGTTCCAGCGTGACAAAGCTGGCCGCGGCATCGGGACTGCTCAGCCCCACCACCACATCATTCTGCAGGCGGAACGACACGCGCAGATCTTCCTGCTCGCCATCCGGCAGGGTGTGGCGTCGCCGCCAGATCTCAAATTGCGCGCCCTGGCGCCGATACTGCCCAGGCCCCGTGAGTCGCGCAACGGCGCGATAGTGCAGCAGGCCCAGCTCGTGTTCCAGCGAACGGGCGTTAAGGGCCCGCCCATCGTAGATCTCGAGGGCGCGTGCATACACTTGTGCCGGCAAGGCCCAACGCTTGCCCTCAAACTTGTAACGCACCTGTGCATCCAGATAAATCAGCCAGGCGCCGACCACCAGTAAAAGAATAAGCACAGACTTCCAGATGTAGGGTCTGGATAACCGCCTTGGCGAGGGAGCTGGAGAGGGCGTCTTGCGAGCAGCCATGAATGCGGATGTATTCCTTGCGCGATTGAACTATGCTGTTGAACTCCAGTCCGCAAACCTCATAATGCGCCGTCCGCCCCAATACATCAGGAGCCAGCGTGAGCCACGAACTGATACAGAACCTGTTGCAGGCCGAGCGATACCCACACCCCTGCCATCATATGGAACTGATCGAAACCCATATTTCCTGGATTATTCTCACCGGCGATTACGCCTACAAGATCAAAAAACCGGTCAATCTGGGCTTTCTGGATTTTACGTCATTGGCCAAACGGAAGCAGTACTGTGAAGCAGAATTAAGCTTAAATGCCCGTTCAGCCCCCGACATTTACATTGGACTCGTCGCGATCCGGGGGGCAGCTTCCTCCCCAGAGATTTGCGACGATTCCGCGGGGCCCACTCTGGAATATGCCATCAAGATGCACCAATTCCAGCAAACAGACCTGTTCAGCGAGCGCTGCCAACGCGGCACCTTAACGGCGGAACACATCAACCAACTCGCCACCAAGGTCGCCGATTTTCATCAGCAGGTCGCCGTTGCCCCGCCGAACGCCACATACGGCCTGCCTGAGCAGATTATTTTGCCCATGCGGCAGAACTTCACCCAGATACGCGCACTTCTGAGTAGCGAGCTGGCGTCACTCCCCGCCGCATGGCGCATGCAGTTGGAGCAGGTGGAGGCCTGGACGGAAACCAGCTTCCAGCGCCTGCAACCCTTACTCGTCGAACGGCATGAACAGGGCTATGTACGCGAATGTCATGGCGACCTGCATTTAGGCAACATTACCCTGTTTCACGATCAGGTGACCCTGTTCGACTGCATTGAGTTTAATCATGAATTCCGCTGGATAGACGTCATCAGCGATCTGGCCTTCCTGATGATGGATCTGAGCGACCACGCCCAGCACAGCTTTGCGCACCGCTTGTTAAACAACTATCTCGAAATCACCGGCGATTATGCGGGTTTGCGATTGCTCGGATTCTATACCGCATACCGGGCAGTGGTGCGGGCAAAGATTGCTTTATTCACCTTGCAGGGCATGACGCATCAGGCACCGCAGCGTGAACATCTTTTTCAACAATACCAACGCTATATGGAACTGGCGGAATCCTGCAGCGCCCTGCCTAACCGCCTCGTGCTCACCATGCATGGCCTGTCGGGTACCGGAAAAAGCACCGTCGCCATGCGGCTGGTAGACCGGCTCGGCATGGTGCGTATCCGCTCCGACGTGGAACGCAAGCGCCTCATGCACGTGGATGCGCACAGTCATCCGGAGGGCGCGCTCGCCGATCAGCTCTACAGTGACGACCTGACCTTCCAGACCTACGAAAAGCTCGCAGAGCTCACCGGCTATGTGCTCGACGCAGGCCTGTCGGTGATCGTTGACGCGACCAATCTCAAACACTGGCAACGCGCCCACCTGCAACAAGTCGCCGACCACCGTGGCGTACCTCTGTGCATTGCCTACTGCCAAGCCAGCATGTCAGTGATCAAGGAGTGGATACAGAAGCGGCGCCGGGAAGAAGAGGACGTCTCGGATGCCCATCTCGGCATCGTAGACAGTCAGATTGCCCACCGCGATCCGCTGACGCGCGATGAACGCAAGCAATGCTTCATCATTCACAGCAACATACTGGAAGAAACCAATGAGCTGGTAAGTGAAATTCGGAAGCGTTTTTTTATCAATCTGGATGGCGATTAAAGGAGACAGCGCGACAGCCTAACCGCGCTGCAAGGCCACCTTGCGTGGCCGCTATTACAATAAACTGACGGTGGAGATTACACCGCCACTTCGTTAATGGTTTCGAGACTATCTATTTGACGCATATCGGTTAACGGTTCGCGCAATTGTGTTTCGTGATTCATGCGTACCGAGCCATGGTAAATGGCGCGGCACTCGCCCGGTGCGGTCATTTGGCACTGTGTCAGGGCTGCCTGCATGGCCTCTTCGCTTTTGGCAAAGGGCCCTCTGAATTGACGATTCTCGAGATAAAAATAGCCTTTTTCCACATCTTCGGAAACAACGATTACTTCATCCATCGGTATTGAATTAGCCATAGAGCATGCTCCAAATTGTTATAGTTGTTGTGGACTGCCGGGAAAATTTAGCACTTAAACTTGCGAAAAGCCAAGTCAAAATGAACACTTTTTCACCACCCTTGCATCCGCCGTGAATCTCGCGCGCGCAGACAATCGCCCCAACCACTGATTAATGTACTGTTTAATGCAAATGCCGGCCATCAAGATGCTGCAACAAGCGTTCTCCCGCCAGGCGCAAATCCTCGCGGTATTCGCGTTCCAGACGAAACCGTTCCTGATCCAATTTGCGAATCCATTTTGGATCGGCATCTTTGCGGGCCTGGTGCGTAGGCATGTGTTGCAGGCGCGCATATAACTCGTTGAACACCTGAAACCCTGACTGCTGGTGCATATCCGGATCGTAGTTGTCGATCAGAACCTTCAAACGGATGCAGGCTTCGGACAACTCCACTTGGTCATCCAGCATGGTGCGGGTAATCACTTCGAGACTTTCTTTGAGCCGTGCGCGATGGGCGCGCAATTCATCTTCCTGAGCTTGCTGCCGTGCCACAATTTCAGCTTGCATGCGGCGCATGTTGCGTACGGTGCGCACAATGTACACCACCAGACCGCCACTCAACACCAGCCCCACCACAATCCCCAAATAAATCCAGAACTCCACGGCGCCCACTCTGTTGCTCGAATCAAAGACGGGGAGTATACCCGAAAACCTCGCCGGGGCATGCCCCGGTTCGCCTAATCGAGTTTGGGCCGCGCGCGCTCAATCAGGGCGGCACAATCAATTCCGCGGGGCAAGGTACCATAAACCCAGCCGCTGTTAGCCGGATCGAGTCGGGCCTTACAATAGGCCGCCGCAACCTGTTCATCACCGAATTCCAGCAGACTTGCTGCCTGAGCCGCCAGCGCCATGCACTCCACAATACGGCGCGAACGGTATTCCACCTCGTTCTGATCGGCCAGTTCCGCCTGTACCTTGGTGAGCATCTGATCCATCAGAGGGTGCCTTCCTTGCACACGATGCAACTCATTCATAAAGGCATCCAATGACGCGGGGTTGCGTTGCACAGCGCGCAACATATCGAGGCACTGCACATTACCACTGCCTTCCCAGATGGTGTTGATGGGCGACTCACGGAACAGGCGTGGCATGATGCTGTCTTCCATCACACCCGATCCGCCGATGCACTCCATGGCCTCGTAGCTATGACCCGGTGCACGCTTGCAGATCCAGTATTTACCAATCGCGGTGCCCAGCCTCACCAGATCACGTTCGTGCGCGTCGTCCTGCTTATCCAGCGCACGCGCCAGGCGCATGGTGTAGGCAAGTGCCGCTTCGTTTTCGAGAATCAGATCGGCAAGCACGTTCTGCATCAACGGCTGCCTGGCAAGGGTTTTTCCAAACGCGACGCGCTGTGCACAATGATGCGTAATCTGGGCAATACCCTGCCGCATCAGGGCCGACGAGCCCACCATACAATCAAAGCGGGTCATGGCCACCATTTCGATGATGGTCGCGACCCCGCGCCCCTCTTCACCGATCAACCACCCCAGAGCACCGCGTAATTCGGTTTCGCTGGAGGCATTGGACACATTTCCCATTTTGTTTTTCAGTCGCTGAATCTGCAGCGGATTTTTAGTCCCGTCGGGGCGCCAGCGCGGAACCAGAAAACAGGACACGCCGGATGCAGTTTGCGCCAGCACCATGAACGCATCGCACATGGGGGCGGAAACAAAATATTTATGCCCGACCAATTCGTAGAGCTGCCCGGAACCACTCCGCCCCAGCGGAAAGGCCCGCGTGCTGTTCAGCCGCACATCCGAGCCGCCCTGCTTCTCGGTCATGGCCATCCCGATGGTCACACTTTCTTTCTGTTCATGACTGATATTGCGGGGATCGTAATGGCGGTGCAGTATTTTGTCTGCCCACGCGTCATACAACTCCGATTGCTGCCGCAAGGTAGGAATGGCCGCCGAGGTCATGGTAATCGGGCAACCGTGGCCCGCCTCCACCTGAGTCATTAGATAGCTTTTGGCTGCACGCGCCACCTGCGCACCGGGCCCGGGCTGCTGCCAGTGCGATGCGTGTATGCCCTCTTTCATCGACAAGGCCATGCACTGATGATATGCCGGGTGAAAGCGCACTTCGTCCACCCGCTGACCATAACGGTCATGGGTAAACAGCTCCGGTTTATGGGCGTTTGCCTGAAACCCCCACTCGATCACCTCCCGCGAGCCACATACCGCACCAAAACGTGTGAGATCGGCTTCGGCCCAGTCGGCGCCGTTGGCCCGCACCGCTTGTTTGAGGGCCAGATCCTCACTGTAGGTGTTGTAGTTTTCGAGTGGGTCAGGCAGATTCGTCACCGCATGCGTCTCGGCCCAGAAACGGTTGCTGGGTGCGAACTCGGCCGCGGGTGAGGGTGAGGGTGAGACAGTATCGAACTGTGGTTTAGCGTGGCTCATGGGACTCTCCTGCTGACTCACTGCGAGCGCGTTCCTTTTAAGTGAGCAGCCAAATCCGGACATCCGATCCAATAAAGTGAATATAGGTTCATATTATTGAAAGTGAACCATGATTCAGGCACATAGTCAATTGAATTCAGATTCGCTACACTAGCGTCCACGCTCCGGGCTGGCAGCCCATTCGCCCTGCGTAATCGGTAGAAATATAAGGATAATCATGGCGTACCGCCCGACAGAAAAGACCGAAGCTCACAAGCGCGCGCGCAACAAAAGCCTACTGGATGCCGCCATCAAAGTGGTCGCTAAAGAGGGCTTTCAGGCACTCACCATATCGGCCGTTGCCGATGAAGCCAGCGTCGCCACCGGTACCGTCTACAAATATTTCGAAAACAAAGCCCACCTGTGCACTGAAGTGTTTCGCGCCGGTTCGGGCCGAGAGGTCGAACAGGTGCAGGCGGCAGCCTTCCCGAAAGATCGCAGCAAATCCTGCAGAGAGCGCCTGAGTGATGCCATCACGATCTTTGCGCAACGCGCCTTGGCGGGGCACCGGTTTGCCTATGCGCTCATTGCTGAACCCGTCGACCCCATGGTGGAAGCCGAGCGATTGAAATACCGTCATGCCTATGCGGGTATTTTTTCCAGCCTGATTGAAGAGGGTATGGATAGACAGGAATTTGCCCTGCAGGACCCGGTGCTTACCGCCGCTGCCATTGTAGGCGCCCTGGCCGAAACACTGGTCGGCCCACTGGGTATTGGCGCGCCCGCTTCCGGCCAGTTCAACGAACAACAACTCATCGATGGCATCACCACGTTCTGCCTGAAGGCCGTTCAGAAGTAAGCTTAGGCGTCTGCCGCCAGAATAAAGCTCTCGGCAACCGGACGGCGCGTCGCCGGACGGTCAACCGGAGTCACCCGAAGCGCCTGAGGCAAATGAGGTTGTAACAGCGTATTCAGTACCTGCACATCCGTGTTGTCCACATCGAGCCAGCACGCGATCACATCGGGCTGACTCAGTGGCAGTATCAGCGGCATGGATTTGGGGTGAATCGCCTCTAAACGGGGATGCCCGGGCAAGGTGATGACCGAAGCCGACACACGCCTCTCGCCGGTCTGCGGCTGCACCCATTCGCGATAAATCCCCCCTAAGGCCAGTGCAGCATCCACCCCCTCCAAATGAAAATAATGCTTTTTATCGCCCAGACCCTCAACAAAACCCGAAACCGGGATGACACAGCGGGCAGAACGAAAGGGCTGATAGGAGGCGGAACGCGGAACGTGCAGCTTGTCGCTACGGCTATTAAATGAGGCGTAACGGTAATTGGGCTTGAGCGTTCGGGGATCAAGCAATAACCACCACACCGCCGTCGCAAGCCGACGCTCGCCCTCACGATCACACACGATGGCAAGCGTCGAGGCAGGGGCCACATCTGGCGCTTTGGGTAAACGCTGGTCCGGCAGCCCAAGGCTGCGCATGAGCGCCTGCGTGAAGCGGTCGTCATTCACATTGATACGGCCACACATAGTCAGGAACCCGGTTTCACGACATAAATGCGACCACTGTCAGTGGAAAAATATAGCCAGCCTTCGGGGCTTTCCAGCAAGGCACGCACACGCTCCTGCAGCGCTTCGTACCAGCGCTGTTCGCGTTCTACCGCATTCCGCGCAGCATTTAGAGTGAGCTGATTAAGATGCGTCAGTTTGAGCGCACCGGAGAAAAACGTGTCGTGCCAGGCGGGATAGGCCTTGCTTCGATACAGTAGCAGGCTACCCGGCGCAATGGAGGGATCGTAATAGTGCAGAGGTTGCTCCATGCCCGCTTTGTGCGTGTCTTCACCCACGGCGATGGGCGCCCAGTATTCCTTTCCGTAGGAAATCACCGGCCAGCCGTAATTCTTGCCCGCTTCCACCCGATTCAATTCATCCCCGCCCCGCGGGCCATGCTCCATGACCCACAACTGTTGCCGTTGCTCGTCAAAAACCATCCCCTGGGGATTACGATGCCCCAGGCTGTAGATTTCCGGCAGGGTACCGGCCTGCCCTACAAAGGGGTTGGCGTCGGGCACGGCGCCATTCAGCCGGAGCCGCAGCACCTTGCCGGCATGGCGATCGCGCTGCTGAGCCCAATCACGCTCGCCACGATCGCCAATACTGACAAACACATGCCCCTCGCCATCGAAGGCAATACGACTACCGAAGTGTCGCCCACCGTCATTCACCGCCCGGCTCACCAATAGGTCCTGCCAGTCATCCAGCTGTCCTGATGCGACGCGCGCTCTGGCCAGCGCTGTGGTGTAGCCACCAGGCACTTTTTTACTGTACGTGAGATACAACCACTGCGCCGCACCACGCTGCCAGTGAAGAGGCGGGTAGGCCTGCACATCCAGCAGCCCGCCTTGCCCATGGACCGCGATGGCCGGAAGTCCGGCCAATTCCGAACGCTGCCCGTTGACACGATTCCAGCGCCACAAGCGACCCTTGCGCTCGCTGATGATCATCTCCTCGGCGCTCCACCACGTCATGCCCCAGGGTACATTGAGCCCTTCCAGCACTAAGTGGGGTTCCGGCTTGGCACCCACCGGGGGCGCAACCATCGCAACAATCAACACAAACAAGACAGGCAGATAAGGATGGCATGGCTGGGTCATATGCGCTGCTCCGGCCCCTGCGTTATTGCTGAGGCACCTTCAAAGGAAGACGAACCGTGAAACAGGTGCGGCCAGGACGCGATTCGAAGTGCATCTGACCACCGTGTTTATCCACTATACGCTTGCAGATGCCCAGGCCCAAACCGCTGCCTTCGCCCGCAGGCTTGGTCGTGAAGAAGCTATCGTAGATCTTGCTTTGTATGGCTTCGGGAATACCCTCGCCGTTATCACAGATACTCACACTCACCCAGTCAGCGGATTCCCGCCGCGTGTGTACCTCAAGCACCCCCTGATACTGCATGGCATACAGAGCGTTATGAACGAGATTGGTCCAGACCTGATTCAGTTCATCGGGAAACGCCTGTATTTCGGGCAAATCACCGTAGTCTTCCACCAGTTCGCACCCCTGCTTCAGCAGGTTGTGGTACAGCACCAACACCGTGCGAATGCCTTCGTTGACGTCGGTCTGAATGGCATGCCCGCTCTGATCGTGGTGCGTAAAATGTTTGAGGGCGAACACCACCTTCGAGGCGCGTCCGATTGCTGTGCGAATGGTTTCACTTTGTCGGCCAATTCCCGACAAACGGTGCGCCAGCGCCACGGTTTGCACCGCATCATCTTCCCCCAGAGCGGGTATCAGTGCCTCCAAGGCCTGATGAAGGTGCATATCCACCAGCATATCCGCGAGCTCGGGGGCTTCGGGAATCCCGGCCGCCTCGAGCTGCTCAAGCACCTTGCGGCGCAACTGGCGCTCCTCTCGGGTAGACAGGTTACTTACAACGCGCGCCTGTTTCACCAGCCCGCTGAACAGCGCCTGCTGAGTGGCGTTCGCGTGCTCCAGAAACCCGGGTAAGGCCGCACAGAACTGTTCGAGATTCTTACTGGTATTCCCCACCGAGGCCTGTATCGCGCCCAACGGGGTGTTAATTTCGTGGGCGATGCCGGCAATGAGTTGACCCAGCGCAGCCATTTTCTCCGAGTGAATTAATTGCTGCTGACTTTCCTCCAGGTCACGCATTGCGTTTTGCAGGGCCTGATTCTTTTCGTGCAGCTCCCGGGTGCGTTCACCCACCCGCTGCTCGAGCGTTTGGCTGTATTCGGCAAGCTGCCCGTAACTGCGTTCGAGTCGCGCAGCCATGTCAATAAAGTGTTGGGTCAGCTTACCCAGTTCGTCATCACTCATTGCCCTGAGTTCACGCGCCACCTCAAAGTCGCCCTCCGCCAAGGCACGGGTCTTGTCGGTGAGATTCAGAATCGGTGCAATCATGCGCCGCGAAAGTTGCGACACAAACAACAGGGCCACGACCAGCAAACTCACCGCAATGTAAAAGGTGGTCCGCGCGAGCGAAGCCAGTTTTTCCTCGCTTTTCTGATGCGCCTGACGCAAGGCTTCATTCAGCGTTTCCAGCGAGTAAACGAGTTGCAATTCCCCCCACAGGGCATCGCTTAAATGTATGGGCCAACGATACTCAACCTGCGAATAGTCACGCGCAGCCTGCGTCAGTTTGTCGGGAAGGCTTTCACCAGGTAACACATACACCGCCGGCGACTGTCTCTGGGCAGACGACAGTTGATTCTTTGCCGTGTTCACATAAACCGTGGCGTTGTTATCCAGCACTTTCACATATTCCAGGTCTGGGCTGCTTCCTACAGCCTCCTGCAGTTTCTGCGACAGGGCATAAAAGTTGTAGGACGCGATATCTTCCGCCACCACCCGTTCGAGCGTTTCGGCCTGCAGCAATGCCCGCTGATGCAGGTTTTCCTGCATCAGATAACCGCGCTTTTGCAGCTCGTCTTTGAAGGCCAGGTTTTGCAGGGTTAACTGCAAATAAGTGTGTACTCCCACAACCACCACAATAACGCCGGCAAAGATCAGCAGAAGTTTGCTTCGAATTCCCATTTCCATCTCGCTGAACGCCTCAGTAACCGGCAGGCTAAGCCAGGGCGATCTGATTGCGCCCCTGATTCTTGGCATCGTAAAGTGCCTGATCCGCCCGAATCATGGCCCCCCCTACACCTCGTTCCTCTGCTTCCACGCTGCTCACTCCCATACTGATGGTCACCATCACGGAGCGCCCATGAGCCTCGACTTTATTGGTCGCAATCGCCCCTCGCAGCCGCTCGCATAACTCCCGCCCCTCTTCAAGTTGCGTTTCGGGCATCACAATCGCAAATTCTTCGCCCCCAACCCGACCCACAATATCATGGCTACGTACGTTCTCCCTCACGATACGCGCTACGGCTCGCAGTACCTCGTCGCCCACCTGGTGACCATACTGATCGTTCACTTCCTTGAAAAAGTCGATATCCATCATGACCAGCACCGTGGGCCTTTGGTAACGGTGCGCGCGTGCCACTTCTTTATCGGCATGTTCAAAGAAGCAACGCCGATTCCACAGGCTGGTCAAGTCATCGGTGGTGGCGTAATACTCCAATTCACGATTAAGGGTTTGCAGAGACTCGTTTTGTCGCGCCTGTTGACGCAAGGCCTCATGCAGTTCATCGGTGCGCTCGGCCACCATGGTTTCGAGTGACGCGCTGTGCTCTTCCAATGCCTGATAATATTCAGCCATGCGAATCATACCGGCGAGAGCGTGCGCGATTGCCTGCATGAACGAACGCAAATTATCGGCGTGCTCCGGGCGCGGCTCCAGACCAACAAATAACAGGCCAAGACACGCATCACCGGTCGTAATGGGCATCTTGAACAGATCCAGCTGTGTGCCAGACTCCCTACCGCAGTGCTCAAACCCGGCGTCCGACGCGACCAGCATACTCGCCTCAATATCGCAGCGCCCGCGCATTGCCGCACAGCTCCATGCCTGGTTGTCCTCTTTGCTGACCGCTGCAGACAAATACAGTGCACCCAGTGCGTGTGGCTGAAAGTCGGGAGCACGCAGCACATGCTCCAGTGCATGAGCCATCTGTTCTCGCAAGCTATCCCGGCTTAAGGCCAACTGCAGCACTTCGTTAACAATCTGTTGGTAGGCGGATTGTCGTTTCAGCGCTTCGGCTTGCAGGTACGCATCCAGCGCGGAGCGCACCGTCATGAGTAAATCTTCTTCATTCCATGGCTTGGAAATGTAGCGAAACAGACCCGCGGTGTTCACCGCTTTGCCGATGGATTCCGCCGTCGCCTGGCCGGTCAGCATAATACTCAAGGTGTGAGGTGAGCGCTGTTTGATTTCCGCCAGCAAAGCATCACCGTACATGCCCCCCATGATCTGATCACTTATCACCAGAGGCACGACGACGCGCTGTTCAAGCAATTCTTCAAAAATTTCGAGCGCTTCTTCTCCGGACTCCGCTACTTCAATTCTGTAGTGAGCGCCGAACTGATGTCGGAGCTGGCTTTTGAGTGCATCGAGGATGATACGTTCATCGTCAACACATAAAATTACGGGTTTAGTCACTATGCCTCCACTGCTTGACTAATTAACGCAACAAGTTCGTCTTTCTGCCAGGGCTTGGTCAAGCAGGCGGTCAATCCTGCCTTGTGCTTTGCGCGTTGAACGGCTTCGTTTTCGACATGCCCGGTAAGCATCAGCTTCATGGAATCGGGATATCGGGCGTGCACATCGATCAAAAACGCATCCCCCTTGGTTTCGGGCATGAGCCAGTCGGAAATCACCACGGCCAAATCCTGATCGCGACGCTCCATTTCTTCTAAGACCTCCCAGGCCTCTCTGGCGCTTTCCGCAACTTCGTAGTCGAACCGGGCACCAAAGGTATATTTGAGCTGCGCTTTGAGACTCAGCAGGATAGTAATGTCATCATCGACGCATAATATCAGCGGCTTGGTCATTCATTCCCCGGCAAAAATCACCTACACTGCACACAGGATAGCGTATGCTGTTAGCTTTCCAAATTGGCACAAACAAATTTTTTATAACTATTAGTGACACCGCTTTTCGCCGATGCCCCGCGACAACATGCCAAACAACGCACCGCAATCCACGACCTCATGGTCGTTCCGGAGTTGTGCTGCCCTCGTGGGGCTGGTATGTGTATTGTTGACCCTGCCCGGGCCTGCCCGAAGCGAGGCCGCCCTCACCATATATTTCCATAACCCCGAAGTGAGCACGGTACGCAATGAAGTGCTGAAAACGGTCTTCGACCGGTATCTGCAGCAGCATGGCAACTTCACTTTTCAGCCGGTCGCGCAGCCAGACACCTTTGCCTCACTGCTCACGCTCGAAGACAGCGCCCTGTTTATGTTGCCCAGCTGGTATTTTGAACAGCTGCGTCGCCAGGCACCGGGACTGACGCCCCGCTTGCACGGCATCAAACAGTCGCGCGCTTTTTATCACAAGGTGCTGGTCAGTGCCGGGCAACCATTGCCTGAAACACATATTGTTGTTGCGCTCGCCGGTACCGAGTCGCATGGTCAACGCATGCTGGCAAGTATGTTACGTCCCGAACAGCTGCGCAGTGTGCAGCTACTGCTGGTACCCAAAGATATCGATGCATTGATGTCGCTCAATTTCGGCCTTGCCGATGCGGCGCTGACACGCGAAAACAGCCTGCGCACTTTTCTGGCGCTGCATCACGACATGGCGGGCCAACTTAACGAGCTTGGCCGGAGCCCTCCCATACCGGGCCTGCTGGTGGCAAGCTTGCGTGCCGACGACGCGCGACTTGAAGCCGCCATCCGCGCCTTGAGCGATATGCCCGGCAGTGAAGACGGCCGTTTTGGACTGAACATGCTGGGGCTGGATGCCTGGGAATCGGAGCGTTCACCGAACAACAAAGGGGGGCAAGCACAACAATGAAAAGAATGCCTGCAATGTCCAGAAGATTGTTCGCACCGGTTATTTTCTTGAGCCTTGCCATTCTGAGCGCGTGTGCGCCCCTGCCTCTGGGAATACCGGAGAATGCAGAGCCGGTGAGTCAGGCTGCACGCCCTGTTCTTATCGTGAATAGCGATCGTAATATCTCCCGCTATGAGGTTCCTGCCGCGAGTTTTGCTCGCGCCGTTCGCGGTCACCCCATCGTCAGGCTGGATTTACATGGCCGCAATGATCCGGTTGAAACCTTGCAGGATTATCTTAACGCGTATCCGATTGCAGGTGTGTACGCGGTGGGCGCTAAAGCACTGGGCGCAGTGAACTACCTGGCACCGGAGATGCCCGTGGTGTTCAGTGCCGTCATGGCATGGCGGGAATTTCTGCCTGAGAGCAATGCCTACGGTATCGCCAGTGATATTGCGCCCGACGCGCAACTGCTGTGGTTCAAACACTTTTTCCCGCGCATCAAACGCCTTGGCGTACTCTACAGCGATGCGAATCAACCCGTGCTTGAAAGTGCCCGATCTGCTGCCACACACATGGACCTGCACATCGTGGCCAAACGCATTCCGCAGTCCAAGATGCTCGCTACGCAAGCACAGAATCTACTCAATGAGGTGGACGCCTTGTGGCTGATCTCGGACCCCCTCGTGCTGTCGAGCGCTCAAGGTATCGAAAACCTGTTTACGTTGGCCGACAGTAAGCAGGTACCCATATTCACGTACAAACGCCTGTTCGTAAATTATGGCGCCACGCTCAGCATTACTGCAGACGAAGCCACTACCGGCCGACAAGCCGCCGTGACGCTCATGCAACTCATGCGCAAAGACAAACAACTCCCCGCCATCCAGTATCCGGCCGGGAGCAGCCTCACCTTGAATATGGACAAAGTGCGCCGTTATCAGCTGCACCTTAATCCGGCAGCGCTGGATGCAGTTAGTGACCTTGTCGAGAGCACACCGTAATCACCACTGTTCGACCTGCGTCCAGTTCATGGCCAAGGCTCCCGGGCGCAAATAGGCGCCATCAAAAGCCGGGCACAAGGCGTTAATGTGCGAAGCAAAGTACTCAAACATGTCAGGCTGACGAATCACCGCATCTGCCTCAATGCCGAACACACTCATCTCAAATGCGCCCTGACGACTGAAACGACGCCTGATCTCGGGATTGGATAAGGGTGCGCCATCCGGCGTCATGCAACAAATCATATCCGGGCCCAACAGATATCGGGGCGGCGATGCATCCCAGGCCAACGCGCCAAGAAACTCATTGAGGAAGGGCAGCTGCAGCAGGTAGTCGTCCATCACCACACTGACCATGCCCCCATCCAGCGCTCCGACCGCACGCTCTCTGACCGACACCACTTTACCTGTACCCAAAAAAGCAACTTTACGCCGCTGAGCGCGCAGCACTTCCTCCACTGCCTGCAGGGGCGCCGGGGAAGCCAGGGCCGCGCCAATCTGCTCTGCCAACCAGAGATCTCCCCCGATTGCGGTCGCCTGAGGTTCCTGGGATTTCAGCTTTGCACCCCGCATCGCCCAGAGTGAAACGGCGCCGGCCTTGTAGCGGGTGAAGTCCGGGTTGGTAGTAAGCACCTGCTGGGCCCAGTCTTCCACCTGTTCGGCATTGGCATCCAGAGGCGAATGCTGGCAGGGGTTGTGTGGCACACCTACCGCCGATAACACGGCCGGCCCGGCACGCACGCCGGCTTTGGCAAAGGTTGTGGTGGGCAGCGTGGGTACCGCCCTGCCTGCACCGTTAGCATCCACCAATGGGATGCCCCGCTGGGCGGCGACCAGCATGGGAATCACACTGTTTGCCGCCCCCACCTCGACAGCCGCCACATAGTCCAGATCGATACCACTCAGTCTGCCCAGCTCATCGAACGCCGCCGCAGGTGCGGTATCGAAGGTGATACCTTCCGAACTTTCCGGCGAGCCCATACCCGCCACAATCGCAACGCCTGCCTCGTCCGGCACCTGCGATATATCCACCACGCTGATATGTTCTACATGCTTGAAGATCGTGTCGATGATGACCGGTGTGATCGAGAGCGGACCGCCACCACCGCTACCTAGAAAACAGGCACCTTTAGCCACTTTCTCTACCGCCTTACGATCCAGTTTTCGCACTTTATCTGTCATTCAGTCTTTTCCTTTTGGCTAGTATCGCCGCTCCGAAAAGAGCGCACGAATGGACTAAGCTCAGTAAACGAGCCCTGCTAGGTAGTTATAGCAGTCCCGAAATCGAACGGAGCCTCTTATGCCGATATCGCAGCAAACGACGGATAAAAAAGTCATTCAGGTCATTATTCCCATTGTTACTACGCAAGTACTGCCCGATGTGAGAAATGAGGTAGAACAAGTGCTCGCCCCGGATTTTAGTGCGCAGTATCAGAACGTGCAGCGCGGTACCTGTTTTATTGAAAGTCGCTATGCCGAATACTTGAATACCGCAGCGATCATCGAAATTGCTCAACAGGCTGAACTTGCCGGTTGCGCCGGTATCTTTGTAGATTGTTTTGGTTCTCCCGGCGTATCGATCGTGCGGGAACTGGTGCGCATTCCGGTGGTAGGCGGCTTTGACGGTGCCGTGTTGATGGCATCATCCATCGCACAACGCTTTTCGATTGTTACCGTGCTGCCGGAAGTCTGCCCCATGCTTGAGGAACAGGCCCGGGCCTTGGGAATCAGTGATAATCTCGCGTCTATCCGCAATGTGAACATGCCGGTCAAAGACCTCAAGCATCGCCACACACTGATTGAGCACCTGGTGCGTGAAAGCGAGGTGGCCATCACGACGCAAGGTGCACAGGCCATCATTCTGGGGTGTACCGGCATGGTCGGGGTTGTTGATGCAGTGCGCAGCGCTTTGCAGCAAAAAGGCCTGCCCGCGCCGATTATTGATCCCAGCCATGCGGCCATCACACTGTTGCAATCGTTGATTCGCTGCGGCCTGTCTCAAAGCCCCTTGTGCTTTTATCCCAGCCAGGCCAAACCGGTCAGCCATCCGGACCAGTGTGCGTTTTAAAGCTGATAGCGTGCTTCGAGCATCAGGTGCCGGCCACCTTCGG
>JBFHUL010000011.1:0-49438 GCA_041590075.1 Oleiphilaceae bacterium | reverse complement strand
TTTTCGCTTTTGCCTCACTGCGGTAATAAAGAGCTCTGCCACGTTACGCCCGCTTTCCTCTTTTTCCAGGCATGTTTGCCGAGAACATATAAGGCCTGAACTTGGCGCGTTTACGGCGCTGTCTCGCTTAGCGTTTGTATGTGCTAGGCGAATCCTTCGTGGTAATCGGCAAGGTCGCGTGCTGACGTTTACATCTTAATCCTGCTTGATTTTCTCTTCCCGCAGGCGTTGGCGGTATTTTGAGCGCGCCAGTGCCTGCATGTCTTCCACGCGGTCGCTTTCATCCACGATTTCCCTGCCCAGTAAGGTTTCGATGGCGTCTTCGAGGGTGACCACGCCGGCGGTCTGGCCAAACTCGTCTTCCACCAGAAAGAGGTGGGCATGCTGTTTAATAAACTGATCGAGCAGGTGTTGCACAGGTAGTTTTTCCGACACGCGCGTAATCGGTTTGAGCACGCTGTCGAGTGCGTGGTCACCTTTTCCGGTACGTTCGGCTTCATAAAGCTCGGCGCGAATCACCTTGCCCTGAATGTCATCCAGACCCTCGCCGTATATCGGTATGCGGGTGAACTGTTTGGTTTCGGTGTTATCCAGCGCCTCACTGATGGTCATGTTCAGCGGCAGCATATGCACCACGGTACGCGGAGTAAGAATTTGCTCGGTGGTGATTTCGCGCAGACTCAGTAAGTTGGACAAGTACTCGTTTTCCTGTGTGAAGAGGTTGCCATCTTTGTGCCCCAGAGAGGCCAGCGCGATGATTTCTTCGCGCGTAATTTCGTTTTCCTTCGAATCACTGAATAGTTTGGTGAGACGTGTGGCCAGCCACACCAGGGGGTAAGTGATTTTGACCAGCCAATCGATCACGTAGGCCGCTGGAATTGCGAGTTGTCGCCAGAAGGTTGCGCCGAGTGTTTTGGGGATGATTTCGGAAAAATAGAGAATAGCGAGCGTGAGCACCACGGCAATCAGGGTTTCCCATTCGGCACCGAATACTTGTAATGCCTGCGAACCCACGCCTGCGGCGCCCATGGTATGGGCGAAGGTGTTGAGAATCAGAATACTCGACAGAGATTCGTCGAGCCTGTCGCGCACCTTTACCAGCATCTTGCCCCGACGTGGTTTGGTGTCTTGAATGGTAGCGGTGTAGCTGGGCGTGATGGATAGCAGCACCGCTTCGAGTACCGAGCACAAAAACGAGACCCCAATGGCTATCGCCAGATAAACAAACAGCAGCGTCATATTTTCCTTCCCTCAAAGATATCGCAATTACTGTAGCACTATGCAGGGAGGGATTCCCGGTGGAGACGTAGATATTGTCGAAAAAGGTGGGGCTTGACTACCCGCATCTGGCAGCGCTTGTCGGTGCCGCCTTTGGGGCAGTTCACATCCATCAGGCGCACAATCATGTGACGTGTTTGCTAAAGGCCGTATCTACTCTGCGCATGGTAAAAGCATGCAGGGCTCGGGTGAGTGAAACCTTGCGCGCTGGTATTTCGACCTGCATGTCAGCCTCTGTTTTGGATCGTCCACAAGAGCACGCATCTTGGGGTTAAGAGAGTACTTCGACTATTTGGCTTAGATAATCAGATTAAAACTGATGAATTGCAGGGCGCTGTGGCTCTGGCGATGTAAGCTTATTCGCATAATAATGAGTTATTCTCAGAATTTTTCGAGGTGTGGATATGCTCAACTTCAAACACTTACACTATTTTTGGGTTGTGGCCCGGGAGGGGAGTATTGCCCGCGCCAGCGAGCGTGTACATATCACACCCCAGACCATTAGCGCACAAATCAGTCTGCTGGAGGCGCACCTCGGTAAGGCTTTATTCGAAAAGGCGGGCCGGAATCTGGTGCTCACCCCTACCGGTCGGCAGGTCTTGCGCTACGCCGACGATATTTTTGCGCTCGGCAATGAAATGGAGCAGACGGTACGCACAACCTTCACCCAGCGCGAGCAAATCTTTCATATCGGCATCGCTAACGTGGTGCCCAAAACCATCGCTTACCAGCTGATTGCGCCTGCGCTCGAGCAGGGCGCTGCCAATCGTGTGGTGTGTCGCGAAAACAGTCTGCATGAACTGCTGGCCGAGCTCGCTTTGCATCGCTTGGATATGGTGATTGCTGACGGCCCGATACCTGCCGATGTGAGTATTAAGGGCTTCAATCACCTATTAGGCGAATCCGGTATCAGTTTCATGGCCACGGCGCCGATTGCCGGGCAATATCGCAAGGACTTTCCGCAGAGTCTGCATGATGCCCCGATGTTGCTGCCCGATCCGAATAATCAGGTGCGCGTGCATATTCTGGATTGGCTTGAGGACATACAGGTGTACCCGCGAGTGGTGGGCGAGTTTGATGACAGCGCCTTGATGAAAGTGTTCGGCCAGGCTGGCGTGGGGGTGTTTCCTGTGCCCACCGCAATCGCCCCTGAAGTGGCGGAGCATTTTGATGTGCAGGTAGTCGGTGAGACCGATGCGGTGCGCGAACGCTTTTATGCGATATCCATTGAACGCAAGCTCAAGCACCCTGCCGTGCTCGCGGTGACGCAGGCAGCAAGGGAATGGCTGGCGGGCTAGCCGCTTTGCCTATAAGCCCAGCTCACTCAAGCCTGGGTGATCTTCCGGGCGTCTGCCGGACGGCCAATGAAATTTTCGCTCTGACGCCTCGATGGGCACATCATTGATGCTGGCGTGGCGCGTTTGCATATAGCCCAGGGCATCAAACTCCCAGTTTTCGTTGCCATAAGAGCGGTACCATTGGCCCGCATCGTCGTGCCATTCGTAGGCGAAGCGCACGGCGATACGGTTATCGCCATGTGCCCAGATTTCCTTGATCAGCCGATAGTCGTGTTCCTTCTCCCACTTACGGGTGAGAAAGGCCACGATGTCATCGCGGCCGTTAAGAAACTCGGAGCGATTACGCCAGACCGAATCCGGCGTGTAGGCTTGTGCGACCAGAGAAGGATTTTTGCCATTCCAGGCATCCTCGGCCTTGCGTACTTTCACCACCGCATCGGCATAGGAGAATGGTGGCAAGGGGGGGCGTGGGGCTTCTGTCATGGTGCAATCCTTCTGTTCCGGTTAGCGCAATAAGGGTAAGTCTTACCAGCTCTTGTAAGGCAGGAACTTCCCGTTCAGGGTGAGCAGTACGCGGTCGCCCTTGGGGTCTTCCACTTTATCCACTTCCATCGAGAAATCGATAGCGCTCATGATGCCGTCACCGAACTTCTCCTGAATCACCTCTTTGAGTGTTTCGCCATACACGCCCACAATTTCATAGAGGCGGTAAATCAGCGGGTCGGTCGGCACGGCCTGATCCCAGATCTTGGTGGGGTAGGCTTCGAGCGCCTTCGCGACGTCGGGGCCCAGGCCCAGATATTCGGCGATCGCGGCGGCTTTTTCCGGCGGTGCGCTGTTCATCCCCAGGCAGGCTGAGGTGAGCCAGACGGGCGACATGCCCAGGTCCTGGCCGATGGTTTCCCAGCTCAGGCCTTTTTCCAGCTTGGCGCTTACAATGGTTTCGGTCATGCTTACTTTATCCATGGTGCCTCCTTTATCGGGCATATTACGTATTTAAATTGCAGCTTGGATGGCTGCGGTATTGGTTTGGGTAGTTTCTGAGGTGGGTTCGGCCTCGGCATACAATGCCGGGTTGACCGTAACGGTCTGGCCATTGCCATCGGTTTTGGCAATTTCACCCGAGCGTTTCACCAGGAAGTTCACCAGGTGATTACGAATCTTGTAATAGGCCGGGTGCTCAATGATCTGTGCCCGATCGCGGGGGCGGGGCAGATCAATTTTCACCGATTCGGCGACCTGAGCCTTGGGGCCGTTGGTCATGAGCAGAATGCGATCGGCCAGCAGAATGGCCTCGTCCACATCGTGAGTAATCATGAACACGGTCTGTCGCGTTTCACTCCAGATTTTGATCAGCTCGTCCTGAATGACGCCCCGTGTGAGCGCATCCAGGGCGCCGAAGGGTTCGTCGAGCAGTAACAGTTTCGGGCTGGTGGCGAAGGCACGGGCAATGCTCACCCGCTGACGCATGCCGCCGGAAAGCTCCGAAGGCTTTTTGTGCAGGGAGTGCCCCAATCCGACCATTTCCAGGAACTCGCTGCCATGCTTGCGCACCTGCTCGCGTGACCACTGGGGCCAACGAGCTCGTACGCCGAAACAGACGTTCTGCAGGGCCGTGAGCCAAGGCAGCAGGCTGTAGTTCTGGAACACCACGCCCCGGTCTAGACTGGGGCCGGAGACCTCTTTGCCATCCATGACAATATTCCCGGTGGTGGGTTGGTCGAGCCCCGCCAGTACGTTGAGAATGGTCGATTTGCCACAACCGGAATGGCCGATAATGCACACAAATTCGCCTTTCTCGATATCGATATTGACGTTCTCGAATACCGTGAGGTCGCCATCTTTGGCGGGGAACACCTTGCTTAGGTTGTCGACGTTTACAAATGCCTTACTCATGTTTACTCCTCGTACTGTACTAGCTTGGCGACGCTGCCCAGCGCAAGGTCGAGCAACATGCCCACCAGACCGATCATCAGGATCGAGAAAATCACGCTATTAAGATCCAGGTTGTTCCACTCGTTCCACACGTAGTAACCAATGCCGGTACCGCCTACCAGCATCTCTGCCGCCACGATGACCAGCCAGGCGATGCCGATGGAAATACGCATACCGGTGAGAATGGTGGGCGCCGCCGCCGGCAGAATCACCTGCCATGCAGTGCGCAGCGCGCCAAGTTCATGGGTTTGCGCCACGCGCACCCAATCACTGCGCACGCTGGCCACACCAAAGGCCGTATTGATCAGCATGGGCCAGATGGAACAGATGAAAATCACGAAGATGGCCGATTGCTCCGAATCCTTGATGATGAACAAGGCCAGCGGCATCCAGGCCAAAGGTGAAATTGGCCGCAGCACCTGTATAAAGGGATTGAGGGCCCGATACATCAGTGGCGACATGCCAATCACAAATCCAAGGGGAATCGCGACCAGTGCGGCAGCGAAATAACCGGTCAATACCCGATACAGGGAATAGGCCAGCTGAATGCCAATGCCCTTGTCGTTGGGGCCGGCGTCATAAAAGGGATTGCTGAGCTCGTCCCAGGCATGACTGAATACTTGGGATGGCGGTGGAACGCGGGCCTCCTGGTCCGCGCCACCCATCAGCATTTCGTATTCCGACATGGCACCCGAGGCTTCGGGAGGTTGATTCGTCACCTCCCAAAGTCCCAGACACACGAACAGCAGGCTCAGCGAGACGAGTATTGCTCTCACATTCAAAGAAGCCATGGCTTATGCCCTCTTGATCGCGAAGCTGTTTACGTACTCGTCGGGCTTGGTGTAATCGAACTCCTTGCCCATGATGGTGTAGTTCTCGTAGGTTTTTGAGGGTGGCGTGTAACCCAGCTCCTCCATGACCTTGCTGGTCTCCGATGCCACATATACCTGCTCGGCAATGCCCTTGTAGTCGATATCGCCTTTCACGTAACCCCAACGCTTCATCTGGGTGAGAATCCACACGGCCATTGAGTGCCAGGGGAAGGGGTCGAAATCGATGCGATCGGGTACGTCGTAGACCTTCTGCTCCAGGCCATCCACGTAACGGCCGGTGAGTACCTGCTTGACCACGATTTCGGGCTGATTGAGATAGTTCTTGGGCGAAATGGCCTTGGCAATTTCACTGCGGTTTTCGGCTTTGGCCGAGAAGTGCGTGGCGTCCACGATCGAACGGAACAGGGCTGCGTAAGTGTTCGGCATTTCGGTGGCGAACTTCTGGCTGCAGGCAAAGGCACAGCAGGGGTGGCCTTCCCAGATGTCCTTGGTCAGGGTGTGCAGGAAGCCCACTTTTTCGTAAACCGCGCGCTGGTTGAAGGGGTCGGGAGAAAGGTAGCCGTCGAGGTTACCGGCACGCAGGTTGGCCACCATTTCGGGTGGTGGTACGACACGAATCTGAATGTCTTTGTCTGGGTCGATACCATGCTCGGCAACGTAGTAACGCAACAGGAAGTTGTGCATGGAATAGTCAAACGGCACGCCGAACTTAAAGCCTTTCCAGTCTTTGGGGTTACGTTTGTTCTTGTGCTTGTTGTGCAGCACGATGGCCTGACCGTTGATATTCTCGACGGCAGGCATGATGTACGGCGTGGCGGTGGAGCCGGCACCCATGGTCATGGCCAGCGGCATGGGGGTGAGCATGTGCGAGGCATCGTATTCGCCGTTCAGGGATTTATCCCGCGCCACGGCCCAGCCAGCGGTCTTGATGACATCAACATCCAAACCGTATTTCGCATAGAAGCCCATCGGTTGCGCCATGATGATGGGGGTGGCACAGGTAATGGGGACAAAGCCCACTTTGAGTTTGGTTTTCTCCAGAGGGCCAAAACCGTCTTTGACGGCAGCCTTGATTTTATCCATAGGTAGAACGCTGGCCAGTGCTGCGGCCAGTGTGCCGCCACCCACCAGTTTGATGAATTCGCGGCGGGAATTGTCGTTGTGGTTAAACATACCGCGCACGATGGCGCTCTCTACGGCACGATCCATGATGTCTTCACTGGACTCCAGTGACTCGGTGGCCGCATGTGTGTGCGCATGTTCGGCGGCACGGGGTTGTGCTTGTTCATTGTGCGCAATTTGCGTTTCGAGCGCATGTTGCCGATCGTAATCGCTCAGCGGGCCGCTGGCAGTGCGTTCCGCCTCACAGGCTGCGCAGTCGCAGGTTTTGGTGTGGGTGAGTCGAATATCACCATCAAAGGGATTTCCCAAACTTTTTGAAGCCATGATGTGCGTCCTGTTTGTGTGTCTCTAATCCAGCCCTGAATCTAATTGGGCATCATTTTGGTGCATGGTGTGTCAGTGTGCGGTGCACGATCCGGTCTGCTGAGGCAGGGCAGAGGCGCGGATGCGAGAAACGACCATGCGCTCCATTGCATTTGCAAGCAGGGTGCCATCCACTTAAAAATCCGTAAGATGTTGAAATATAAGTAAAGAAAGTTTTTTGAGGGATTCCTTTTTAACTACGAAAGTTCGTAATACACGAGTATTCGTAGTGAAAAACACTAAATCTCGTAGTTGGCCTGAAGTTTGATGTGATTCAGGTATTCACTGGTCACTCAGGTTGTTATTCGTCGCCATGCTCACCAATCGCTATTTCAATTATGCGGCCACGGCGCAGCTCGTTATGGATCCCGTTAAAGACGAGATACTGGCCGTTAATCAGGAGACCTGCCGGTTGCTGGGTTGCGCGGCGACAGAGCTGAACGGCGGGGCTGCCAGTGCTATGTTCCGGCATTGTCTGGCGAATCTGACGGTGTTCACGCAGGAGCTGATTGAATATGGTCGCGCCTGGACCGATGCCCTGTCCATTGAGCGAGGCGGTGATTTGGAAGCGGTTGAGGTGTGGGGGCGCTGCTCCAGTGCGGGCGATGAGCTCTATGTTTATCTGAGTCTGCAGTGTGTGAAGGATATTGATCGTCTGCGTGGACAGTCGGATGCCCAGCATCACTACCGTTCCGGGCTTGGTCACTGGCAGCGGGTGGCCAGCGTCTTCCAGGAATTTGAGCGCCAGAATGCCTTGTTGCTCGAAGCCGCGGGCGAGGGCATTTATGGTGTGGACGGCCAGGGGAACACGACCTTTGTGAATCCCGCTGCCGAACGCATTCTGGGTTACCGGGCCAGTGAGATGTCGGGGCGCAACATGCATAGCACGGTGCACCACAGTCATGCCGACGGTAGCCATTACGATGTGGAGAGCTGCCCGATTTTTGCCGCGCTCAAGGATGGTGGTGTGCATCGCATTGAGCACGACATCTTCTGGAGTAAGGCGGGGAAGCCCATCGATGTGGAGTACACCTCTACGCCGATCATCGAAAACGGCGAAATTCTTGGTGCGGTGGTGATGTTTCGTGACATTACGCAGCGCAAGGCTGATCAGAAGCGACTGCTGGCCGCCCTTACCGAAGTTGAAGAACTGAAGAACCGCCTCGAACTTGAAAATGCCTACCTGCAGGATGAGATCAATTCGGAGTTTAATCACCACCATATTATTGGCAACAGTCCGGCTATTCAGACTGTACTGCAGCAAATCAATATGGTGGCACCAACGGATGCGACGGTACTGATTCATGGTGAGTCGGGGACGGGTAAAGAACTGATCGCCAGGGCCATTCATGAGGAGAGTCAGCGTTCCGGCCGCTCACTGATTCGAGTGAACTGTGCCGCCATTCCTGAGGAACTGTTCGAAAGCGAGTTCTTTGGCCATGTGAAGGGGGCTTTTACCGGCGCCAGTCACGATCGCGCTGGGCGTTTCGAGTTGGCCGATGGCGGCACGCTGTTTCTGGATGAGGTGGGGGAAATTCCACTGCACTTGCAAAGCAAGCTATTGCGAGTGTTGCAGGAACAGCACTTTGAGCGGGTGGGTGAGGAGCGCACGCGTCAGGTGGATGTGCGTATTATTGCCGCCACGAACCGTGATTTAAAAGATCAGGTGGAGGCCGGGCGTTTTCGCGAAGACCTGTATTTCCGCCTCAATGTGTTTCCTATTTATTCGGTCCCCTTGCGACAGCGCAAAGAGGATATTCCGCAGCTCACCCAGCATTTTGTAAAGAAAGCGGCGGTCCGCACAGGGCGCACGGGCCTTAAGGTGTCATTGAGTGAAGTGCAAAAGCTGGAGCACTACGACTGGCCCGGCAATATTCGTGAGCTTGAGAACGTCATTGAGCGGCAGGTAATTCTGGCGCGCGGTGAGTCGATACGCTTTGAGGGGTTGCGCAGCGCGTCTGTCAGCGGTGCCCAGGAGGAGACGCCGGTCGCGGCGGCGCATCAGGTGCTTACTGAGGCCGAAAAGAAAGAGCAGGATCGGCGCAATATTTTGCGGGCCCTGGAGCAGTGTCAGGGCAAAGTATTTGGTGAGCAGGGCGCGGCTGCCTTATTGGGTGTAAAGCCCACGACGCTCGCCTCGCGCATCGCGCGCTTAAAAATCGATACGCGAGTGTTTAAAGCGAAAAACATGCTGGGTTGAGTGTGGTGTGAGATGGTTTGGCTGACTGATGCCCTATTTTTCGCTTTCGTTCAGTGCCTGGCAGCAGGTTGACTGCGCGTTGGTGAGGCGGAAGATGCGTTGATTGGCAGCGGCAGGCGATCAGTGTCTTCAGGCTGCCAATCAGAACTGGATGGTTAAGGGCTTATGTGCGTACCATCAGTCGAAGGCTGTGAATTGTGGTGGTTGAAATGGGTTGCTCCAGTTCCACGGTAAAGTCGATGTCTTTGTTCTTGCTGTAGGTCTTTATATGGTGCTCGTGTACCACCCTGTCTTCGTCCATAAATAAAATGTAGAAAGTCACGAAGTTGCGTATGGCGGAGTATTTCACGTTGTAATCTACCTCACCTACAACACGGTAGGTGTTGTTGCCCTGGTCAATCACCTTGTAAACAATATGGCTGTCGTTCTGCCAGGTCAGGCCACACACTTCCTCTTCGATAAAACAGCTGAAGTGTCCTGTGCGGGGTGGCCGATGTAATTGCTTGTGCCGCATGCAGAGAGCAGTATGAACGTGGTGAGAATAACAAGGCGGAAAAACCGAATTCCTTTCATAGATTGCAAGCTCCATGGCGTGTTCAAAAGCTGGGGATTTTAGCGGCGTGATAGGGAAAAAACCACCGCGTAAAAACGGTATTTGCGTTACCCGGGTGATGACGGGGTATGGGGTGAAACGGGAGGTTTACCCGGCCCCCTATACCTTGGTTTTGTGCAGTACGTATGTCGGCATTCGGCAATGCCTTTTGCGCAGGTGACAGGCTTGTTCGCACAGTGCTCCATGCCCATACATACAACCGCAGTTAAAGCATACCGAAAAAAACGCACAGGGGCGCAGGCGCCACCGCAGAAGAAATAAACATGGCATGCTCCGGCCTCAGTCGTTACTGTGTGTCGTTGACGCTCTGCATGGTGTGCGCCGTTTGCCCCTGCCTCTTTAGTGCGATGCAACACTGGTGGGCCAGATAAATGTGGCATGGATGGAGTAACAGGAGTGCACAAACAATGATTTTAAAGACGCATTGCAAGCTTGTGTTTGAGATTGAAACACCGACCCCTTTTATTTTGATGCTGCGCCCGAGAAGCGGTGAAATGCAATGGGTTGCGTCCGAGGAGTATCTGATCGAGCCGACCGTACCGGTCTACGAGATTACCGATGATTTTGGTAACCTATGTCAGCGACTCGTTGCGCCGCCCGGACAATTCAGTATCTCCACGTCAGCAAAAATCATTACGTCTGATGCCATCGAGACCCAGCCTGGGGGTTATTTTGTCGATGTGCAGAACCTACCGGAAAGCGTGCTGAAGTATCTGCTTCCCAGTCGCTATTGTGAATCGGACCGTTTCAACGTAATGGCAACAGAAATCACGGCCAATCATGCACCGGGTTATGACCAGGTTGCCGCCATTGAGCATTGGCTGCGCTCAACCATCCGGTTCGAGCCCGAGAGTGGTGCTTTGCCTTTATCTGCGGTAGAGGTGAATCAGGCGGGAGAGGGGGTTTGTCGAGATCTTGCCCACATGGGTATCGCACTGTGTCGCAGCCTGAGTATTCCCGCGCGCATGGTCGTCGGATATCTGCACGGGCTGGAGCCCATGGATTTGCATGCCTGGTTTGAAGCCTTTGTAGCGGGGCGCTGGTTTACCTTTGATGCCACGCAGCCCGGTGCAAGAGCAGGATATGTGTCCATCGGTTACGGCCGCGATGCTGCGGATGTCGCCATCTATAATCAGTTTGGCCCCCCGGTATTTCCCATACAGCAAGTCGTATCTGTTGAACGGGAACAGGGGGGCGGCGCGCTCAAACCCTAAAGCTGGTAAAGCGGTATGCAGGGGGTATGAAGTCGTGCCGGAATATTCCGATTGCGACTAAATGGTGGAGTGCCAAACCTGGTAGGAAATGTTGTTCTTTTCAGAATGTTTTACTGAATACATGAGCTCATCGGCTACCTTCATTGCCTCTTTGATATCTACCGGCATGGTTTCAAAGGTCACCACACCCACACTGAACGTAACCGGCCAAAGACGACTGGCCATGCGCTGTTTCAACAAGTCACTGGCTTTTTTAAACGCAGCTTTTGCTTCTGCTTGGTGGGCCTCGGGAAGCAAACAGGCAAATTCATCGCCACCCAGTCTCGCAACGACGTCAGTTTCTCTCAAGGCTTCCTTGAGACTGTTGGCGACTTCAATCAGTAGCTTATCGCCCTCGGCATGTCCCCGTGAGTCGTTTACCAACTTGAAATTGTCGATATCCAAGTAGGCCAACGAGAACGTATGCTCATATCGCGATGAGCGCAGTAATTCATTGGCCAGATCAACATAAAAGCTGCGCGCATTACCTATGTTTGTCAGCGTGTCGGTGTCGGCAGCTTCGGACTCTTCACGATGCGCGTCGCGGAAATTGCTGATCAGCACGGCGAGCGTGACAAAGCCGATTGCACAGGGCAGGCCGTAACTCAAGAAGACAAGAGTATTCCAATGCGTGTGAAAGATACGTATCGCGATGAGCAACGCCGTGGCGATCAGTGCGAGTAGAATGCCGGCTTTACGGGATCCGTACCAGCTGGCCAGTGTAATAGGCAAGATATAAAACAATTCCAGCGCGGCGGACTGTATAAATAGTGCAGACACTACGCTGATAAGCAACAAAATGCCAAGCGTCAGGCGCCAAATATACTTGGGTGAGTGTTTGTCGAGGATGCCGAAGATCGTATTCAATTAAAGTGCTCCGCGTTCATAACACACTGCTCGATGCGGTCTGTTGGTACACGGCAAAAAAGTTTGAAGGCGATGAAGGAGTGTGCCGTATTTCAGTCGTCATGATTGAAAACGGTGTTCACGAGCAGTTGCCGCGCTTTGCAGGATGTTCGCTTTCCTCTCTACTATGACGCATTAGCCTCGCGATAGCTAACCATTCGTTGTCTTTCTTCATCCCATAGATTGCAGCGAAAGCAGTTACGCATTTCTCGTAATTCCAGACTGGTGGTAATGGGTGTTTGTAATTCGGGGATGGCCTGCATGGCTTCGGGCAAGCGGTAGAAAGGAATGCGGACGTTAAGGTGGTGTATGTGGTGATACCCGATATTTCCCGTCATCCACTGCAAAAATTTATTCAGCGGCATATAACTGGAAGACTCCAAAGAGGCGCGGTAATAGTTCCATGCCTGTGGTGTGAGTATGGTCATTCTTTTAAAACTGTGTTGGGCGAAAAAGAGATAAGAGCCAAAAGCACAGGCAATAGTCATTGGCAACAGTACCGCGAAAAACGCCACATCCGGCCCCGCCATTTGCCATAAGGCAACAATCAAAGCACTGTGTATCAAGAGTGATATCAGCGAATCGATATGTTTCCGGGGTTGTTTGCAAAATGGGATCAAACAGAGCCCCAATGCGAATACGGTGATGTAGCCAAACAGTATGATCAAAGGGTGGCGTTGCAAACGATAATAGGCACGTAGCAACGTTGGTGTTGTATGCCACATCTCGGTGGTCATCACAGGAAACGTGCCTACCCCGAAAGCGTCAATTTTGCCCACATGGCCATGGTGATAGTTGTGGCTTTTCTTCCAGGCGCGCGGAGGCACCAGCAACAGCAAGCCGTATATCCAGAAAAGCCACTTTGCCATGCGAGCGTGCGCCAAAATCGCGCCGTGCATGTAATCGTGGTAGGTGATAAATGTGCGCACCATCAACATGGCGCCAAGCAATGAAAACGTTAGTTGCAGCCAGGGCCAGGGTGCTGCACCTGCCGCCGTGAGAGTGGCCACCAGCAGGGTAAAAACAATCACTACCGCACGCCAGCTCTTGCCCGGTATTTCCTGTGCGAACGGTTGGGTGGCGTTCAGCAGGTCGCGGCCAACGCGCACACCGGCACTGTGTTCTAAGCTATCCGCTGCACGCGTTGTATCCAGTGTTTTCTGGGCCATAAACTCAATCCTCTTCAGTGAATGAGTCGTCGCGCCAAATTATCCACCAAACAGCCAGCCGAGGTGGGTTTACACTAAGTATAGTTGCCGAGCGTCAAAGAATAACCCTAACGCAATCGCACACAGCAAACGACGGCCGGTTAATGCTTTCGCGCTGATTTTTTCTGCTTGCGCGTTGGCGCCAATGAGAAGCCGATTTTCTTTTGCTCCATATCCACCTGCACCACGGTCACGTTGATGCGATCACCGATTGCGTAAGCCTTGTGGCTTTGCTCGCCTTTTAATCGCTGGCTGACGTTATCAAAGTGATAGTAGTCGTTATCCATATCGCTAATATGGAGCAGGCCTTCAACTTTTGTGTTATCCAGCTCAATGAACATCCCAAAAGCGTGGACCGAAGCAATGGTACCCCGAAAGGTGTCGCCAATGGCAGCTCTCATGTAGTCACATTTAAGCCAGGCTTCCACATCCCAGTTCGCGCGATCGGCACGACGGGAGAGCTGAGAGCAGTGTTCCCCCAATGCGGTCATCTGTTCTGTGTTGTAGGGGTAGAGGACTTTCGCTTGCACCGCCGTGTTTTTGTTGCGGCTGCGCGTAGGGCGGTTACTTGTCACACTCAAGGCCTTAAAAAGTTTACGCCAGGTACCGCCGCTTCGCTGCGCGCGAATGGCCGCGCGAATGGCGCGATGAACGAGTAAGTCCGGATAGCGGCGAATAGGAGAGGTAAAGTGGGCATAGCCGGAATAGGCCAAGCCAAAATGTCCCGCATTTTCGTGGCTGTACTCGGCCTGACTGAGAGAGCGCAGCAGCATGGATTGGATGGCGCTTGCATCGTTTCGTCCCTCCAGGCTGGCTAATAACTGCTCATAGTCTTTGGACGTGGGCGCATCACCACCGGCCAGCTTCAGGCCCTTTTCTGCCAGAAAAGCACGCAGCGCGAGCAGTTTTTTGGGTTTTGGCCCCGCATGATTGCGGTAAAGCGCCGGAAGCTTGATAGATTGCAAGAATGCCGCCGTTGCGACGTTGGCGCAGAGCATACATTCTTCAATGAGTTTATGGGCGTCATTCCGTTCTACCGGCGTAATGCCCACGACCTTGCGGTGCTGATTAAACTGGAATGTGCTTTCCTGGGTATCAAAATCGATGGCCCCTCGCTTTGAGCGTGCTTTCTGGAGCGCGCCATACAGGCGGTGCAGATTCTGCAGGTGCGGAACGATCTTGGCATGTTGTGAGCGCATGGCCTGCCCGTCTTTGCCTTCAGGCTCGGTGAGTAGCGCGTTCACCTGGTGATAGGTGAGGCGTGCATGCGAATGAATGACCGCTTCCGAAAAATCATATGCGGTCATCCGGCCATGCTTGTTGATTTGCATGTCACAGACAAGTGTCAGACGATCAACGTTCGGGTTCAAGGAACACAGTCCGTTCGACAGGCGTTCCGGCAGCATGGGTACCACGCGCCCGGGAAAGTAGACCGACGTTGCGCGAAGGTGGGCTTCCCGGTCCAGGGCGCTATCCGGCTTCACATAGTGAGAGACGTCTGCAATCGCCACCCTTAAACGCCAACCACCCTTCGGTAGTGCTTCGCAATAAACCGCATCGTCGAAATCCTGCGCATCTTCGCCGTCGATTGTGACGAAGGGCAGGCTTCTCAGATCGACCCGCTCTCGTTTGTCTGATTCCGAAACCGTATCGCTTAATGCGTTTGCCTCAATGGTTGTGCGCTCGGGCCAGCTATGTGGAATGCCCAGTTCGCGCATCACCACATTAATTTCCATGCCGGCCTCATGGGCGTCGCCAAGCACCTCAATCACTTTGCCATACGCATTGTAGCGGGCATCAGGGTAGTCGGTGATCGCCACGACGACATACTGATGTTGTCTGGCACCGGCCAGTTGCTCCGCATCAAGATCAATTTCATGCGTGATACGTTTGTTATGTGCAGTAATAAAGTACTGGCCATCGTCGCATTTGAGCTGGCCGACCAACTGAGATGTGTTGCGCTCCAGTACGTTTACCAGTGTCGCCTGTTCCCTGCCGCGCTTGTCTTTGCCGGAGATGCGGACCTGTACGCGGTCGCCATCAAATAGCGTCAGCATTTGCTGCTCGCCCAGCATTATATCGTCGCCGCCTGCATCGCGGGCGAGGAAGCCAAAGCCATCAGGGTGGCCTATCACGCGGCCTGAGATCAGTTCAGATTCCTGAATCACGCGATACCCCTGCCGACGGTCAAAGCTCACTTGTCCGTCACGTTCCATCGCCCGTAATCGGCGTCTCAAGGCTTCAAGTTCGGCCGGATCAGACAGGGACATTTTTTTTGCGAGCTGTTGGCGTGACAGTGATTGCTTCGCATTTTTCAGTAATCCGAGAATAAAATTTCGATTCGGAATAGGGTGGCTGTATTGTTGTTCGTCGGTGGCGTTTATGGATGGTGTTGCATTTAAAATCATATATTTTCTCTTTGCGAGTCAATGCATTGCTGGCTTGTTATGGCTACGTTGAACTTGGATAAGCTGTCGTATCGGATGCAAGGCAATTGACGAAATGTGTACATCCCGCGTGGGGATATTGGGGTAGCGGTCGGCGTTACTGAGCAGTCTAATGGCATCAGATTTACCGACCGGCCAGAGGTCTTTGCTGCAGTGTCTGCAAGTGGTTAGCAGGCAACAATGTAGTCAGCCTGCGGGCCTTCCATCAGTGTTTTGAAACCGGCGCGTACGATGGTGCTGAAATGGGCGAATACGTCGGGGCCCGATGGTTGTGCAATAACACCGAAACCTTTAGCTGCGTCGAACCCAGTTACGGTTCCTGTCGTTGTATGTGACATAGATGAATGTCCTGTAGATAAATACAAATGTGCCTGAATCAGGCGCGTACGTAGGGAAAAGACAAACGATTAAAAACTACAGGACGAAGAACTACGAAATTGCGACGAAATGGAGAGTATAAAGCAGAGGTTGTTTCCAAACTGAGGCTGACCCTACCTGTCATCAGCGCTTAAGTCAAACCTTTCCTGAATTATCTTGGCTCTGACGTGGAACGTGCTTGCCTGATCAATGTGTCGCAAAACATAAAGGTCATTCCATAACACGCCTGTGTCGCACTGAGGCTGGAGTTCAGCCCCGCAATCAGTATGGCTTGTACCGCTAAGTCGCCAAGTGAAACATGCAGTGCGTTTGCGGCAACGGTCTTGGGTGCGTTTTCCGCGCGATCGCTGAATCCAGCGTTGCTGAAACAGCCGTGGGGATTTTCAGGTGGGTTGTCGGAGCCGGCATTGATTATGGTGGGTTGCCAAAAACCATGCCGGCATGTTGTGCCATGAAGGGCGAGGCCCGTGTCACGCCACGCTAGATATCAGCGACGTGAAATGCCTGGGTATTCAGTTGCCTGATCCGGATGCAATGGCGGTGACATTGCCCGGTTCGGGATTCATGAGCTCTGCAAGTACGTCTGGCCGCCCTTTGCATGCCTGAATCACCAGCTCTTTGTTCTTGGCGAGCAACAAACCAAAACTTTCTGCTTTGCTCTCGTCGATTTCCGGAACCTGCTGTTCCAACAAAGCGGTAAATTGTTCCCCCAGCTCGAGCATTTTGTCATAGGCATCGGCTTCTTTCTTACTGTCAAACATTGATCCGTCCCTATCGCATTTCCACATGGCTATTACTGGCATAAGGTACCCCTTGTTCCGCCGTTGTCATTTCACAATGCTGTATATTAATACAGTATTGTGAAATGACAAGTAGAAATGAAAAAACTGTTTTAGACAACGAAGACCATGTTGGGTCGAAGCGTCACTGGCCGTATTGAAAACCGGCTGCGCCGGTCTTCGATGTTACGCTCCTGCGTCAGCATGGGGGGGTTCAGATGGTATGGGTATCAGTCCATCGGAAATTGCATGTGAAAGGTGGTACCCACATCTATATCGGAGGTCACGGCCATTTGCCCTTCGTGGTGTTCGGTGACGATGAAGTAGGGGAAGGATAACCGCTTGCTGGCGTCGTACTGTTCTGCCTCGAGGGTTTCCGTCCCGAAAAATGGTTCGAAGATAGATAGCTGCTCCTGCACGGTAAGCCCGCGACCGTTGTGCTGGATTCTCACCCAAAGATAGTCGTAACACTCCATAATCTGGATTTTGATCGTAGGCGAATAATCGGCCTGTTCGACCTTCGTCATGGCATAGAATGCATGGCGCAAGGTGCTCAAAAAGACTTGCTGTAACTCGGCGGCCAGACAAGAGAGGGGCTGTAGCGGGTTTTGGTAATCTTTGACGATGTGAATGTCGCTGAACTGCATACCTTCAGGCGCGGCGAGCATTTCGCTGGCCAGCTCCAGTGTATGGTCCATCAGCTCGGGCATGTTGGCCGGCTGTTTTGGGGTGTTGTGCAGGCGTGAGAAGGCGATCAGGTTATCGATAATGCCGGCCGCTTGCTGGCCCTGCTCTATGCTCTCAAGCAATAGGCGATTCATGGGGGCAATCGCCTCCTCCTTCAGTACCTCGCCGGGCCGCAGGGTGTGCCTGAGGTGGTGCTGGATATGCGAAATATCCTTGATGATGGCATTCAGTGGGATGTTGATATCATGTGCCATGGCCGATGCGAGCTCGCCCATTGAAGACATCTTGTCGCGGTGGATCAGCTGGTTTTCTGATTCGACCTGTTTGGTCACGTCATCAATCAGAATCACGACTTCGGTATTGGTGGGTCCGCTCAGCGGATAAATGATGACTTCGTAGTGACCCCGGCCGCGGTCGTTATGCCGGTAGCTCACGGGTTTATTGCTGTTGATGGCCTCTTGCACCTTTTCAGAGGTGACGTAGATCGAATGCAGCGTCCGCCACAGGTTTTTGCCAAGCGCCTGTTCCGGAGCAATACCCGAGGCCAGCTGGGCCTGCTTGTTCCATTGCGTAATGGTCCCGGTTTTGTCCAGGCCAATCAGGGTCAAAGGCATCGATTCAAGAATGTTCTTGATGTAGGACTCTGAGGCGCGCAATTGCTCCGAGGTCTCTTTGTGCTTTTCGATCTCGGCCTGCAGGCGCTTGTTGGCATCGTTTAACGTTGCCGTGCGCTCTTCGACACGCTGTTCCAGCTTGCCCTTGATTTCTTTCAGTTCAATATTCGATTGCCGTAGTTTGCGCCGACTGATCAGCAATGTGATCGCGGTAATGGTGAGCAGCAGAATCAGGAAACCACCGCCACCATTGGCGATGTACTGCCAGTTGGTGCGCCCGTCTTCGTATTTGAAAACGTTCAATAATCCTGCATTGACCAATGGGCTTTGCAAGCTCAAAAACAAGAACAATATTGGGTATATGTGTTTAAACATTAACTGCGCTTTTGTTGATGGTGCGTGGAATGGGTCTTGATGCTATAACGCAGCAACTGGCATCTCGCGGCGCTGCGTCTTTCATTAAACCACCTTATTGTAAACGCTGAACAGGTTTGGTGATATCCGTCTCGCTGTATGAGCGGATGCGATGTTATGCATGGCCTTGATTTTTATTCCCCGTATGCAGAATACGACGGGGCAAAAACATCGCTCGTATTGCCGGCTGCAATACTACACACTGCGAGTTCGATTATGGACGACAATGATGGGGATGACGATGACCTTGGATGAAATTATTGAGCAGAGAAAACGCTTATCCAGAACACATGTCACGAAGGCAGTATTTCCGGATACAACCAATCATCACGACACCTTATTTGGCGGCACAGCCCTGCAGTGGATGGATGAAGTCTCGTTTATCGCTGCCACGCGATTCAGCCGTCAGCGGCTCGTCACGGTGAGCTCTGATCGGATCGATTTTGAGCACCCCGTTCCCGCGGGCTCCGTGGTTGAGCTGGTTGCACAAGTCGTAAAGGTGGGCCGCACCAGCTTGAAAGTGCAGGTCGATGTGTATGTGGAAAGCCTTTATCAAGACGGAAGCGAAAAAGCGATTACAGGCATGTTCAGCTTTGTGGCCATCGACGAGAGCAAAAAACCAACCCCCGTGCTGCCGCAGGATTTTATTGATGTGTGCATTAGCGAAAACTCTGCCACGCCTGACGAAAATAGGCCGTGAGTTTTCTATATGAAGAAGCAGCGGGTGTTAAAGCAATAGTATGCGCTTTCTGCCAGCCGGTGTTCCTTGGCGCGGTTCATGTCCCATGCGTCATTATCAATGGCCAGTAGCCGATTCGCTTGGTGATTGAATAGAGCAGGGCAAGGCTGGCAGGCGTGCAGGTTGTGATATGCCCTAGCGATAAGTCTTAAGTATTTGCTCCATTTCGCCGCTCTTAATGATTTGTGAGATGGCTTGATCTATCACGGCAGGGTCGAGCTGCATTTTCTTGGAATAGGCGCAGTAAAGGTCATATTGGTCGGCAGGAAAGTCAGACAGAACAAACTTATCGCTTAACTGGTGCTTGTCGATTTGGTAACGCAATATAATTTCGAAATCCACCAAGGCATCGATGCGCTTCAGTTTAAGCAGCTGAATACCATTATCGATACCCGTCAGTTTTACTGTGCTCACTTCTCCATTTTTGATCATCGACATGATACTGGGGTGATAGACATAGCCTTTGTAGACGCCTAGCGTAAGCCCCTTCAAATCAGCGAAGTCATGCAGCGTTTTATTTAGCTGAGGATTCAGTAGGAACCGGTCGAAGCTTGAAAAGAGTTTTGGAGACCAATGATAAGCATCCGGATTCGCTTTCCAGATGGGGCTGGTTAGGCAGTCGACATCGGCAAGACCGGCCTGCATTTGTGACTCGATTCGCGTAACCGGCAACAACAGTAATTTGGCGTCAATATTGAGTTTATTGGCAATACTGTCCGCGAGATCCTTGATAATACCACCAGCAGGTTGGCCTTCCTGCTCGATCAGAAAAGGCGGCGTTGCCTCATTCCAATACGTAAACCTGAGCGACGAGCTGGGCTCGTTAGCCCAGACTTGGGGATGCACGAGAAAAGAAACGAGTAGGGTAATAGCACGCGCCGAGATCGGACTTAGAATGCCTATTTTCACCGGTAATCCTCTTCACGGATTTTTGTTGAACACCCATGGTTCAGTGGTGGAACAACTATCGCATGCTTCTGCTTTGTTGGTTAAGCGTCAGCCTCTCTCATTGCTTCCATAGTGTCGATAATAACCAATATAGGCGGTACCAGAGAATGCGTCGAGCGATTTACCTCCGTGCCTCAGTGTATGGCCACTGATAGCAACTGAATCAGTTCCTCAATAGCTGAGGCAAGCTTGCGGGGGTTGATGCTTACACAGGCGCTTCGGAACCCTGTTTCTCAGAGGGCTTTCTATTAAAGGTACTTCGCTATCCCATTGCCTTGTCGCTAAGCTTCCGTTTGTCGAACATTCGCTGCAGCATGGGCAATGAGCAATCAAAGTCATCATAGACAGTAACACACTCTTTATCGCCTGACTCGCGGTGAATACGGCCAGCATCTTGCGCTTAACTCCGTCAAAGCAATTGAGTTAAATGCCTGATAAACGTTGGCGAAAGCGTCTTCAGCGATTCGCTTTGCTCTCTGACTTCTTTTAAGCGCCAGCGATATACGCCGGATATTATGTGGCGCTCTCTGGGCTGAGAGTAATAAAAGCCTATGTCGCTCAAGATCGTTTTTTGGTGAGCGAAGAGCACCCTGGCAACAGGTTAGAAAAGTAACGTCAACCCGCCCGTCACGAGTGCAAATAAAAGCGACAAGCCAATTAAGGTTCGCCAGGGGAATGGAGGCGCAGGGGGCTCAATCGCAAGCTGCTCTTCCAGATAGTTTTTCAACAAACGTGTATTACGGGAGTTGGCCTTAAAGATGGCGTCGAAGGCATCGCCTACTACGGGCAGCAGTCCCCCCACAAAATCGATCCCCATATTGCGCAACATTTTAAGCTTTACCTCCTTGGTTGCACCGATGCGGTGTGCCTCGACTAATACATAAGAAGCCAATACCAGGCCGGCGATGTCGCCGACGACGGGTAACATTCCGATCACGGATTCTGCACCCAGCTGAAATTTTGTGAAGGGTATACCAATACTACTGTCAGTAAAGCGGCTAAATTTTTCCAAACGCTCAAGTACCCTGCGCTGCCGTGCTTCTTTGCTCAGGTTTATGGTGTTGTGCATTGTCAATTGGCCTCCATCAATGGGGAGTTCAAACATCCGGGCAATGAATTGTCTTCGGCAAAACGAACGAGTGTGGTTAAAGGCTCTACCTGCGCTCCCCTTCTCGTCCTCTTTACCACTCGCTGGTGTCCTTTCAAGATGGATCAGTTGTGATGTGTGCCGCAAAAGTTAATGCGAATGTCAGTTTTTTTTGCACACCAGCCTAATTACTTACAAAGCAATCACTCTAACAGTCAATGGTTAGTGCTCTATTGCTATGTTGGTGCATAAATTGCTGTATATTTCCGCTGTAATGGAATTATTAATAATATGATGGGAGATGAAAGTGAAAAGTTTCTTTAAGAGTCTGATTTGCGCAAGTTCTATCGCGGTATCGAGCGCTGCTAATGCTGGCTTTATTATCTTTGAAGCATCGGATATTTTTTATGTTCCTATTGGTGTTACATCTGTAAATGTGCTGGCAATTGGTGGCGGGGGCGGTGGCGCCAACGGTCATCAAGGCGGGGGTGGTTCTGGATACTTTGGCTTAGGTACATTCGCTGTTAGCGGCGGAAGTAGTATTGCCGTGACTGTTGGATCGGGCGGTAATGGAGCAGACAGTTGTTATGGCTGCAACACAATCACCGGTTTAACTTCAGGAACAAATTCTTCTTTTGGTGGCTTCTTGACCGTAGGGGGAGGCCTGGGAGTTAGCGGTGTCAACCAATCTGGAAACAACGGTGGCTCTGGCGGTGGAGGCGCTTGGAACGGTGGGATCAATTCTACAGGAACTGCTGGTGGCGCAGGTGGTAGTGGCGGTAGTAATGGAGAAAATGCTAACTATCTGGGTGGGCTTGGTCAGGGAGATTACACTAGTTTATTGAGTCTTTTTGTAGAGAATACGATTACTGCTGGCGCAGGTGGTGCCGGTGGTCAAGGCGGAACTGGCAATGAGCATTGGAACCCCGGCGGTGGTGCTGGCGGGATCTTGATAAACGGAGCAGGCCCTAATGGTGATGCAGGTGCATCAATATATAGTGGGCAAGGCGGATTCGGCTATGGTGCTGGCGGTGGTGCTGGCGGCTATTTCGGTAATGGTGACCCAATGCGTTACGCTGGCGGAAATGGTGCTGACGGGCTGGTCTATCTAGAATTCACAGACCCTAATTCTGTTTCAGTTTCAGAGCCAAGTTCATTTGCTCTACTGGGACTAGGTTTATTGGGCTTGGGTTATGGGCGTAAGAAGAATAGGGCGTAGATTTACTTAATACTCAGATAATTGCTTTCAATGCTTCATTGTTGCATGCGGGTAAATTGATAAAGTGCCATCGTTCTGGGTGGCACTTTCGATTCATCTTGTGTAAGAATTCAAACTGCCCGAATAACACAATAATAAAAGGGGGCGGATTTATTTTCTGAGACAGAGAACTTAGGCCTGAGCTCTGAGCCCTATACGAGTAGAGGCCTCTTCATAAAAAATCACACATTCATCTAGTGAGATACTATTCAAACGTCCGCTTAAAAGGTAGAGAGGCGGTGCGTCGTTGCATGCCATGTCTTCCGCTTCAGTCTAACTTGAGGCCTTATGAGAGTGCGCATTGATAATAACTTAATGTACACCGACGTTAGTCGCTTGATCGTTTGTCACAAGAATCGTCACAATCTGTCACAACGGATTTTCGAGCCGTAGAAATGAAAAAAGCGAAACCAATAAATTATTGATTTCGCTTTCTTTTTGTTGGTAGCGGGGGCCGGATTTGAACCGACGACCTTCGGGTTATGAGCCCGACGAGCTACCAGGCTGCTCCACCCCGCATCAAAACTCGTATTGTCGAAGTTAGTGGCTTTTGAGCAGTGCCCCTCGATCAATGTGGCGCGTATGTTACAGTTCGGATTTGGGACCGTCAAGGCTAAAACCAAGAAACTTGCTGCTTTATTTTCTAAGCCGATTAATGTGTTCTTTGTGGTTGAAAAATAAACAGTTTTGCTTGTGACTTTCGCCTGTCGAGTTACCAGATAAAACAAAACTACGGTGCAGCTTGGTCTACAATTAAACTTCGACATATTCAGGATCCGAGGTAAGCAGCGCGTGGCGACCGTTGACCAATTGATTGCAAATGCGCGCAAGAATGAGGCGATCGCCCAAAACTTGTTCGATATCGAAGTTGCAATCATGAATATCACTCGCTGTAGTGATTTCTTCTGTTCTTTAATTCAGCTCGTTAAAGAAAAATTTGTGGTTGACCATGTGTGGTTATCACTCACCGATACGCCTTCCAATGCACACCTGATTGAATCGTTACAGCAGAGCGATTTGCCTGAGGATTTGCTGCGGGTATGTTCGATGGTGGACTTTTTACAGGTCACTCAGAGCGTGAAAGAGCCTATTCTGGTGAACCGCGATTTACAACGTTTACGCATGGTGATTCCCCGCTCATTGAAAGGCGAGCTAGGCTCGGTGGCCATGCTTCCTTTAGTGGTTGATGGGCGTATTGTGGGGGCGTTGATGTTTGGCGCGCAGGCACAGGATCGCTATACCCCCAAGAAAGACAGCTTCTTTTTGAGGCAATTGGCGGTAAAGGCGTCGATCAGTCTGGCGGGCGTGTGGGCCCGAGAACGCATCAGCTTTTTGGCGACGCGTGATCCGCTTACGCTGCTTCGCAATCGGCGGGAGCTGGAGGAGAGTTTGGAGCAGGAGTTGAGCCGGCATGCCCGCCAGCGTGAGCATCTGGCTTTGATGTTTATCGACTGCGACGATTTCAAATTAGTGAACGATACCTACGGCCATGATGTGGGAGATTCCTACCTCAAACATGTCGCGCATCATCTCAATGAATTAACGCGTAAGAGTGATATGGCTTTTCGTTTTGCGGGCGACGAGTTCGTGGTGCTCTTGCCGAACCAGCGGCAGGAAGGGGCGGAAGTGATTGCGGGTCGTATACGCGAGTATCTGCATGAGCACCCGCTGCGACATGATGATGTGGTGATTCCGGTGAAGCTGTCTTACGGCGTGGTGTCGACGGAAATCATGGCCAAGGTCGACACGCGCCTGATGCTTAAGGCTGCCGACGAGCGTTTGTATGCAATGAAAAAGCTCAAGCCTTCCAGTCGCCGCGACGCCCCTCTGGCATCATCCGTTCCCGCCTCTTAAGTAGTGGTCGCGAAATTGCCCGGGTGTGCAGTCGTACCAGTGTTTGAAGCGCCGGTGAAACGCACGCGCATCACTGAATCCCAGGTTGAAGGCGATGTCGGTGATGCCCAAGTGGGTATTTGCCAATAATTCCTGCGCACGTTCGGCGCGCACTTCGTCCAGAATATTTCGATAACTGTTGTCTTCGCTCGCAAGGTGACGTTGCAGGGTACGCGGGGTCATACCCAGTTGCGCGGCGATAAGTGCCTTATCGGTCACACCCATGCGTAATTGAATACGCAAACCCTGCGCCACGCGAATACTGGTGTTAAGCGGCTTTTCTTCCAGTGCCGAGAGTTCTCTGCGAGCCTGTTGTTCAAATTGGCTGAGCATGTTGGCATCGGCCTGGCGCAAGGGTAAATCAAGTAGCTGGCGATGCAGGGCAATACGGTTGCGTGTGCGTGAGTAATGTACCGGGCAGCCAAAAAATCTAGCGTATTCCTCACGGCTGTTTGCATGGGTCGGCGCCTCACGTTCCAGTTCGATATATTCCGGTGCCGTGTTCGCCTGCGCCAGCCAGCGCGCGTAACGCGTCCAGGAAGCCAGTACATTGTCGATCATCTGTGGGCGCACGAGCGGGTCGGGGTAGGCGCAGTGCCAGTCGAGATAAATGATGTGCCCGGTGCGGCCGATCGTGGTGACGCCCATGTCGCCCACAAGCTTTTCAAACGGCGGAATGTGTTCGATGGCCTCGCCGATGGTCTGACAGCGCAGTGTGATGTGGCCGAGCAGACTGTAGGAATCGGGTTGCACAAATTCACTGCTATGCAGCCCCAGCAAGGGGTCATTGGCGCGTTCAATCAATGTGCGAATCAGGCTTTCGAATTGCTTTCCAGGCAGCCGCCCCTCCTGTTCATTCAGAATCGCGGTGTCGATTTGCGCGGTCGCCAGCGCTGCTTCGAGGTTTAGGCCCCGATGTTCTGCATAGCGCAGATATTGCCGCACTGCCGAAAACGAGGCGAAGCCGAGATGTTTCATTGCGATGATCCTGTGGTTCAGCTTGTCCGAAATAGTCAGTGCAGGGTAGCCGGGATTGTATATGATTGTCACCATCAAAGGCGGCTGTTGTAGGTTGCCAGTACGCGAACGAACAGTGGGAAGGTGAAGCGATGAGACGCTGGAACGGATGGGGCGATGAAGCCAATGGTATGGAGTTGCCAGACTCCGGTGCGGGTTTTCTTGCGGAGCGTGTGGGTGAGTCGGCGCCCTTGCCGGATGCGGTCTTGGCTGATGTGTTAGAGCAGGTGCCGACCAGTCGAATGCCTGAGCACCCGTTGATCGAGACCGACGCAGAGCTTCGCCTGCGGCATGCCCGAGGTCAAAGCCTGCCCGACTGGCTGGCAATGCGCAGTGGCGATTTTGGTGTGTTTCCCGACGGCGTTGCTCGGCCCGAAACCCGGGAGCAGGTGGCCGAGTTGCTGGCCTTTTGTGTGGCGCGGGACATTGTGGTGATTCCCTATGGCGGCGGCACCAGCGTTGCAGGGCACATCAATCCCGCTGAAAGCGATAAACCCATTTTGACCATGGCGATGACACGCATGACGCGCCTGCTGGAGCTTGATGAGGATAGTCAGCTGGCAACCTTTGGTGCGGGTACTCCCGGCCCACTGGTGGAGTCGCAGTTGCGGGCACGCGGCTATACGCTCGGCCACTTTCCCCAAAGCTTTGAATTGTCGACCATCGGGGGGTGGGTCGCGAGCCGGTCGAGCGGACAGCAATCCTTACGTTATGGCCGCATTGAGCAACTGTTTGCTGGTGGTACCGTTGAGACGCCGCTGGGCCCTTTGCATATTCCTACCCTGCCTGCTTCGTCTGCGGGCCCGGATGTGCGGGAGATGGTGTTGGGTTCTGAGGGGCGTTTGGGCGTTATTTCTGAGGTGAAAGTGCGTGTGACGCCGCTACCGGAACAGGAAGACTTTTATGTGTTGTTCTTTCCGGACTGGAACAAGGCCCGTCACGCTGCCCGCGCATTGGTGCAATCGAAGGTGCAATTGTCGATGCTGCGCTTGAGTAATCCGGTTGAAACCGAAACCCAATTGGCGCTGGCGGGTCACCCTGGGCAAATTGCTTGGCTGGAGCGTTTCCTGAAATGGCGCGGCGCCGGGCAGGGGAAATGCATGATGACACTGGGCGTGACCGGGCATGCTGAGCAATGCCGCTCCGCCTACCGTTTAATGCGCAGTATTACGCGCCCCTATGGCGGTGTGAATACCGGGCGTTATCTTGGCAAAAAGTGGGCGGAAAAACGCTTCATGATGCCGTATCTGCGCGAGGCTTTATGGCAACTTGGCTATGCGGTGGATACGCTAGAAACGGCGACCGACTGGTGTAATGTGGATAGTCTCTTGCTTGCCATCGAGAACAACCTTCGGGGCGCCTTGAGCGATGAAAACGAGCAGGTGCACGTATTCACGCATTTGTCGCATTTTTATGCGCAGGGCTCGAGTATTTATACCACTTATGTGTTTCGGGTTGCCGACAGTTACGCGCAAACGCTTGATCGTTGGCGGCGCCTAAAGGTTAGTACGTCTGAACTGATTGTGCGTAACGGTGGAACGATCAGTCATCAACACGGGGTGGGTAAGGATCATGCGCCTTATCTGGCGACAGAGAAGGGCGAGTTGGCCATGAAAATGATTCGCGAGCTGTGTCATTCCGTGGATGAGAAAGGCTTGCTGAACCCAGGCACTTTACTCCTTGATGAATTGGCGAAGTAGGGTGTTGGGATGACAGGACTTTCTTCCAGGACTCGCTTCGCACGCGTCTGGCATGCGGGACAGCGAGCAGAAGCGCTTACGCCTTTGCGTGATGACTCCCACTGGGATCTCGTGGTGATTGGTGGCGGCATCACTGGCGCGGGCATCTATCGCGAAGCGGCACGTTTTGGCTGGAAAGTGTTGTTGGTCGAGCAGCAGGATTTCGCGTGGGGCACCTCGTCGCGTTCTTCCAAAATGGTGCATGGCGGCTTGCGTTATCTTGGTACGGGCCAGTTCGGACTGGCGCGCGATTCGGTGCGTGAGCGGCAAAAACTCATGGGCGAGTTGCCGGGCCTGGTGGACCCTTTGCCGTTTTTGATGGGGCATTATCGGGGCATGTTTCCCGGGCCGTGGATATTCGGCAAATTGCTGGCGGTGTATGACTGGATGGCGGGTAAGCGTTATCGTCGTCGGTTGGCAAATGCCTTGGCGGAGTTTTGGGCGCCGGGGATGCGCCAGGAGGGGTTGATCGCCGCGTCGGGTTTTTACGACGCCGTCACCGATGATGCGCGCTTGGTGATGCGCGTGCTGCAGGCGGGCAATCGGGACGGCGGCCTGGCGCTGAATTATGTCGCTGCGCGGCAACTGGAGCAGGAAGCGGGGCGCGTTTCGGGAGTGGTGCTGCAAGACACCCTTACGGAGGCGACATATACCGTCAAAGCATCCAGAGTGATCAATGCAACGGGAGCATGGACGGATGTCTTGCGTGCTCAGTTGGGGCGCGATGTGGTGATTCGTCCATTGCGAGGCAGTCATTTGGTGGTGCCATTCTGGCGTCTGCCTGTGGCCTTTTCTTTTAGTTTTTTTCACCCCTCCGACAAGCGTCCGGTGTTCGTATTTCCCTGGGAAGGGGTAACCGTGATCGGTACAACCGATCTCGATCATCGCGCGAACATGCAGCGGGAGGCGCACATTACTTCCCGTGAGCTGGCGTATTTGCTGGAGGCTGTGAATACCCAATTTCCTGAGGCTGATATACAGCCGGCCGACATATGGTCGACCTGGTCGGGGGTACGGCCGGTCGTCAGCAAATCTGGTGCGCAGCAGGATATCAAGCAGGCGCATAAGCCCTCGGATGAAAAGCGCGAGCATGTGATTTGGGAAGATAAAGGGTTAATCAGCATTGCTGGTGGCAAGCTCACCACCTATCGACTCATTGCCGAAGAAGTGCTTGAGCAAGCCGGCTTGCATCGCCCCGATACGCGGGCCGAGTTATCCGAGCGTGCTTTTTCGCCTGTGCAGGACTGGCCGCAGGCGACACTCACTCACCCTCAGCGCCGGCGCCTGGCTGGGCGTTATGGTGAGGCGGCGATTCAGAGTCTGAGAGCGGCCGCGCCAAACAGTCTGGAGCGGGTGGCGGGAACCGATACCTTGTGGTGGGAGTTGGAGTGGGCGTGTCGCTATGAAAGCATTCAGCACCTCGATGATTTGCTGTTGCGCCGCACCCGCATTGGTCTTTTGCTGCCCAAGGGGGGGCAGTCGCTGGCCGCAACGCTGAAGCAGCGTTGTCAGTCTCTGTTGGGTTGGAATGATGCGCAATGGCAGGCGGAGTGGCAACGCTACCTGGATATCGTCGCAGAGTATTATGGCTTGCCTGACGATATCAGCGGAGCTGCGCCGTGAACCGGAATGCACTGATTCTGGCGATTGATAACGGCACTCAGAGCGTGCGCGCCTTAGTGTTTGATTTGCGCGGTGAGCTGGTTGCCAAGGGCAAGGTGGAGCTGGAGCCGTATGTGAGCCCTCAGCCCGGTTGGGCCGAGCAGGATCCTGAGTATTATTGGCAGTGTTTGGGTGAAGCCTGCCAGCAGTTATGGGAAGGCAGTACGGTGGACCCGGCGCAAATCGTTGCCGTTACGCTCACCACGCAGCGCGGTACGGTAATCAATGTGGATGCATCCGGGCGCCCTTTGCGGCCGGCGATTGTGTGGTTAGACCAGCGCCATGCTGAAGTAACTGACCCGGTGCCGGGTATGTGGAAGTGGATCTTCAAACTCGCTGGGGTTGAAGATGTCGTCCAGCGTTTTCGCGAAAAGTCGCAGGCGCTATGGATCGCGCAGAACCAGCCGGACGTCTGGCAGAACACTCACAAATATCTCTTGCTGTCGGGCTTTCTCACCCACCGGATGACGGGCGAGTTTCGTGACTCCGTGGCGTGTCAGGTGGGATACATTCCTTTTGATTACAAGAAACTGGCATGGGCGAAGGTCTCCGACTGGCGGTATCTGGTGTGCCCGGAGTTGGATCGCGATAAGTTACCGGAGTTGGTGCAGCCGGGAGAATCGCTGGGCGCTTTGCAGGCCTCGGCGGCTACACATATGGGCTTGCCAGAGGGCTTGCCGGTGATCGCGGCGGCCTCCGACAAATCCTGCGAAATACTGGGCTCAGGGGGGAATCGGCCCGAGATTGCCTGTATGAGTTATGGTACGACGGCAACCATTAATACGGCCAACCGTAAGCACGTGGAGCCGATCAAATATTTGCCGGCTTATCCCTCAGCCATTCCCGGCTGGTATAACTCCGAGATCATGATTTACCGTGGTTTCTGGATGGTGAGCTGGTTCAAAAAAGAGTTCGGTTTGCGTGAACAGCACTTGGCCGAGGAACGGGGGATTGAGCCGGAGCAGCTGTTTGATGAGCTGGTAAATGCTGTGCCGGCGGGGTCGATGGGCTTGATGCTGCAACCTTATTGGTCGCCGGGCGTCAGGGATCCGGGGCCCGAAGCCAAGGGCAGTATTATCGGCTTTGGTGACGTGCATACCCGGGCGCATGTGTACCGAGCGATACTGGAAGGGCTGGCCTATGGCTTGAAAGAAGGCATGGAACGTTTGGAAAAACGCAATGGTGTGCGGGTGAACACTCTCCGCGTGGCGGGAGGCGGATCGCAAAGCGACGCTGCCATGCAGCTCACGGCGGACATTTTTGGAATCCCTGCCGAACGACCACATACCTACGAAACCTCGGGTTTGGGGGCGGCGATCGATGCGGCGGTGGGATTAGGGTATTTCGAAGATTTTGATACCGCCTTGGCCGAGATGACCCGGGTAGGCAAGGTGTTTCAGCCCAATGCGGAACGCGTGGCACTATATGAACGCTTATACCGCGAAGTGTATCTGCGCATGTATACGCAGTTGCGGCCGCTGTATCGCAGTATTCGGGAGATCACGGGTTACCCGCAATAGAGGCAAAAAAAAACGGACTCGGGTATGACACCGGAGTCCGTTACAACAAGAAGATCTGCAATGAAACTGGTTGGATCTGTGCGCCTCTCAAGTGAGGCCCGAAAAAACAGCGGAGGTACATCTTGTCCCCTCCGCTAACGGGGGATACTACTCAAATCCACGAGAATCAGTGTATGCCGCCATGGCCGGAAACAATACGACAAAAAGGTTAAGAGCTGTTTGTGTCTGTAGCGCGCGTATTGCCGAGTGTAGCTTTTGCTACGACATGTAACCAACTGGTTGAAAAATAAACAAAAAAGCGGCCCTAGAGGCCGCCATGACGCGTATTTTTTACGCAGTACGATGTGCTTAGTGAGACGGTGAGTGTTCGCCCTGCCAGCGGCTGATGGGAAGCGTGTTGGTTTCGATCGCCTGCATCAGTAATTCCTGACAGGTTTGTTCGACATCCATGACTTCCGGCGAGGGAGCGCTGTCGTCGATGGTGCACACCGCGGCGTCGGCGGCAACAGAGATGTAGCCGGCTGAGGTGCGGAAGGATTTTTTGTTAATGCCATCGTAAATGCGTTTATAAGATGACTGAACACAGTGATCGATATGGCCAAAGTGCGCCACAATCGCATATTGTTGCGGTGAGATGCGGCATACCGCATCAAGCGGGCGGATCAGGGTGCGCAGGCGGCGGGTAATGCCCACTGCCAGCTCTTCACAAATCAGGTGGTTATGGTCATGCTCGATATCGGACCAGTTTTTAATGCTGAGCAGCATGTAACTGGTCGCGCCGCCGCGTGCCTCGGTGTGTTTCAGTAATTTGCTGAGGGAGTCCTGGGCATAGCGTTCGTTACCCACACCGGTTTCGATGTCGAGAATGTTGCGGTTTTCGAGATGGCGGTTATTCTCGAGTAGAAGTTGATTGGCAATGAGCATGGCATTGTGGCGATCGGTAAGGCGATCGGCGGCATACACACGGGGCAATAATTGCTTGGCCATGTCGGACTTGAAGATGAAGTCATCGACGCCTTTATCGAAGGCTTCGGTTAAGGCCTCTGCGCTTTCCTTGGCCGTCAACACAATAATATAGGTGAAGTGATTGCTCTGTTCGTCGAGTTGGCGCACACGCTGTGATAATTCGAGTCCGTCCATTTCCGGCATCAGCCAGTCGGCGATCAGCAGGCCGGCTTTGCGTTGTTCCATCATGTGCAGGGCCGTCTTGGCATCATTTGCGATGCGCAGATCCCGGTATCCGGAGCGTGCAAGGGTTTTGGCGATGATCGTGCTGCTGAACTTGGCATCGTCGACGATCAGAATGGAAAGGTCGAGGTTGGGCATAAAATGTCACTTCCTGCTCGTTTGTCGTTTACTCTCCCGGCGACGTCTCAGACAAGCAGTGCTGGGAAAGCGTGACGCTGGAGTCAAAATTGGCGAATGTGGCCTGACGCTTTGGCGAAAAGCATGGACGATCTGGCAACATCCCTAGTTATAATAGTTGTTCTGTATATTCATTTTTACTGGAGTATAACATGCCGTCTTTCGATACGGTCTCAGAAGTTGATCTGCATGAGGTCACAAATGCCGTGGATCAGGCAAAACGTGAACTGGGTAACCGTTGGGACTTCAAGAACGTAGATGCCGACATCTCCTTCGACAAGGAAACCATTACCTGCGCGGCAGAGCAAGAGTTTCAGCTGGAACAATTAGTGGAGTTGCTGGGCATGGGCTTTGCCAAGCGCAAACTCGATGTGCGCGCGCTGTCGGAGGCCGGGGAGAGCAAGGCCGGCAAACTGGTCAAGAAGCATTTTAGTGTCAGGCAGGGCATCGATACCGATACCGCACGGAAGATGGTCAAACAGATCAAGGCATCGAAAATAAAAGTGCAGGCGGCTATTCAGGGTGACAAAGTCCGGGTCACAGGTAAAAAGCGTGATGACCTGCAACAGGTCATGCAATTGCTGCGTGAGGGCGATTACGATATGCCTCTGCAGTTTAATAATTTCAGAGACTAATCGCTTACCCTCCTACACAAACTGGGCGCAGCTCCGGGAAAGGCATGACTCAAGATCAGGAAAAACTGCCGGCATTGCATTCGTGGCGGGAAGCGTGGGGCGTTTACACGCAATGGCGGGTGATGGCGCTGCTGTTTCTGGGCTTTGCGGCGGGGCTGCCATTTCTGTTGGTGTTCTCCACCCTGAATCTCTGGTTGGCAGAGGCGGGGGTGTCACGCACGACTATCGGTTTCTTTTCTTGGGTGGGGATTACCTATTCCATCAAGGTTTTCTGGGCACCGGTGGTGGATCGCGTGCGATTACCTTTGTTGCACCGGTGGCTGGGGCAACGCCGAAGCTGGATATTCCTTGCGCAACTTGGCATTGCGCTGGGGCTAATTGGTATGGCGATTGTTGAGCCGCAAACGCAGTTGCAACTGGTCGCGGCCTGCGCCCTGCTGGTGGCATTTTCCTCGGCGACACAGGATGTGAGTATCGATGCCTTTCGTATCGAATCGGCCGAGGAGGAATATCAGGCTGCAATGTCGGCCGCCTATGTGTTTGGTTATCGTTTAGCGCTTCTGGTCGCCGGTGCGGGTGCGTTTTATATCGCCGAATTTGGTTCGTGGTCTTTTGCCTATCTGGTCATGGCGGCCTTAATGGGGGTAGGGGTGGTCACGGTACTGGTGGTGCGCGAGCCGGCACGCAGGGCAGAGCAACAGCATGTTCTGGCGGGTCATAGCGGACTGGTGGACGCTGTAGCAGGCCCCTTCAAGGACTTCTTTCAGCGCCAGGGCTGGTTTGCATTGGTCATTCTGCTGCTGATAGCGGTCTACCGTATCAGTGACATTACCATGGGGGTCATGGCCAATCCGTTTTATTTCGATATGGGGTACAGCAAGGTCGAAATTGCTGATGTTACTAAGATTTTCGGATTTGCGATGCTGATGATCGGGGCGTTTCTGGGGGGCGTGCTGGTGACGCGCTGGGGCACAACGCCGATTCTGGTGCTGGGTGCGGCGGCGGTTGCGTCGACCAATCTGCTGTTTGTTTTTCTTGCCGGGCTTGAAGAGCCCTCGGTCACGGCGCTGGCGCTGGTGGTGAGTGCAGATAATTTGAGCGGAGGTCTGGCGACGGTGGCGTTTATCGCGTACCTCTCGGGGCTCACGAATGCCGCCTATACCGCGACTCAGTATGCCCTGTTCAGTTCACTCATGACCTTGCCCGGCAAGTTTATTGGCGGGTTTTCGGGTTGGCTGGTGGATGTTTCAGGCTACGCCTGGTTTTTCACGTTTGCCGCGCTGATGGGGATTCCAGCGGTGTTGCTGTGCCTTGGGTTATGGTGGCGAGAAAGACGCCACGCCCGCCAGAGCAGCACTCAGATATAACATTGGCGTGTTTTGAGTAACTGCACAAACTCCCGTTCGGAGATCGGCTTGCAATAGTGAAAACCCTGCACCAGGTCACAGCCCATATTCTTAAGCAGTTCCGCCATTTGATGGTTTTCCACGCCTTCCGCAACAACCTCTATATCCAGAGCGTGCACCATATCGATGATGCCTTTTACCAGTGTGCGGTCTTCCCGCGAGGTGAGTATTTCATCAATGAAGCTTTTATCAATTTTGAGTATCTCGATGGGCAGTTTACGCAAATAGCTCAAGGATGAATGGCCTGTACCAAAATCATCGATGGCGGTACGTATTCCCAGTTTTTTCAGTGCCATCAGGGTTGAAACGGCGAGATCCAGGTCGTCCATAATAGCCGTTTCTGTGACCTCCAGTTCGAGTTTGGCCGGATTCACACCGGTTTGGGAGATGGCTTGCGCCATATCTTCCTGCAGTTGTCCGCGCTGAAAATGTTTGGCGGAAATGTTCAGGGCCAGAACAAAATCATCGTCCAGATCCTCCCGCCAGTCTTTCAGATGTTGGCAGCAGCGCTCGATGACCCACTGGCTGATGGGAATGATCTGGCCGCTTTCTTCGGCAATGGGAATAAATTCCAGCGGGCTGCGAAATTCGCCGGGTTCGGGCTGCCAGCGAATCAGGGCTTCGGCTCCGCGAATGGATCCGCTGTCGAGGCATACCTTGGGTTGGAAAAATAATTCAAACTGATTGTGCTCCAGGGCAATGTTCAACTGGTTGCGGATGCGTAGACGGTGGGCGGAGTGCGAGTCGTTGGTAGGCGTGTAGAACTCATAGGTGTTTTTGCCCTTTTGCTTGGCCTGATACATGGCCATGTCGGCCTGACTGATCAGGCGCGCCGAATCTTCGTGGCAGTCGCCCAAGGCAATGCCGATGCTTGCGCTCATGTAAATATTTTCTTCACCTAGATGGAAGGGGATCTGGAATGCCGTGAGAATGGCTTGTGAGAATTCCCGTGCCTGCCGACTGGTGGACTGTTTTTCCATGAGGGCGATAAACTCGTCGCCGCCATGGCGCGACAGAAGCGTTCCGGTAGGCAGGCAGGATTCAAGGCGGTCGGCGACCTCACGCAAGAGCGCATCGCCAATGGCATGACCCATCGAATCGTTGACGTCTTTAAAGCCATCCAGGTCGATAAACAGTACTGCTGTTTGCAGCTTGTGTTCGCGGGCACTTTTGAGAGCCTGGCTCAAGCGTGCCGAGAGCAGGCGGCGGTTGGGCAGGCCGGTGAGTTGATCATGATAGGCGCGATGGCGAGCTTCTTCCTCTTTTACCTTCAGTTCGGTGACATCGCGAAAGGTCCAGACCACCCCAGCCAGATGTTCTTCGATTCGACGCGGACTGGAATATGCTTCAATGAAGTGCCCTGAGATGGTTTTGATTTCGGTTTGCTGCTCTTGCTCGGGAGTGTTGAGAGCATCTTCGATGGCGCTTTTCAAACACGCGGGGTCTTCAATCTGAGGGAGCAGGGCGTCCAGCACTTCCTGGATCTGTTTAAATGGCGTGCCCGGCGCCACATCAAACATATCGAGCAGGTTGGCGTTGTGCAGTTCGATGGTGCCTTCCAGTGTTACCACGAGAAGCGCTTCGTGAATGGAATTGAGGCTTGCATGCAACAGGGAATACGAGTTTTCAAGGGCTAGCTGTGTTTCCCGCAGTGCGTGCAGTTGATCCTGTGATTCCTGATAGCGCGCCCCGAGTTCCTCTGAACTGAGGTCAATGGACCTCTCCAGTAGTTTGCGGTCGCGCTCGTGCTGCTCGTAGGCTTCGTTGACAGCCGCGAGAAAGGCTTCCAGTGCGCTCTGATCGGGGACCGATGAGAGATGCTTTTTTATTTGTCTCGCCAGCAAGCGGTGTCGAGTCATGATAAACCTTACTCGTGCGTCGAGGCGATTTCGCGGATGGCCGTAATGGTCATGGTTTGGTTGTGGAGCGTATTCTCTCCACCGTCCGGCAGAGGACAGATTTCACCGTAGGAATAATAGCCGCATAGGGTGGTGTGTGTGCTGAATTCCTCCTGCACCGCTTCGATTTCTTCCTCCACACGCTGATCCATGACCAATCTCCGGCCCACGCACGAAATCAGGATGGCCAGCTCCGGTGCATTGCCGAGAGTATGACGGGCATGCTGAGCGGCGCCATGGGCGCCATCAATCAGACTGTCGACATTGCTGCGCATGAGTTGCGCCGTTGCACCTTCAGGAACGTCACCGGCAAAAGTCATGCTCCCCTTTTGTTCGTTAATTGCCAGCAAGGTACGCACAAAGCTTTTGCCCTCGGGCGTGGTAATACGCAATGGAAAAAGCAGTCCTGAAGAAGGCAGTTCGTCGGCGTAGTCACCGAGGTAGGTTTTATAGAGTTCCAAAGCACTGTGATTATCCAGTTCAAACAGGACATTTTCACTCGCGCGTGTAATGCGCCTTTTGGGTCCAAAGGTAGACCAGCCGCCGAGGGAGCCATGACCGATTTCGAGCTGGTCGCCGTAAAAGCCCACTGCGACAGCCCGCCGTTTGCCAAAGTTATGATTCACGCAAACCTGGGTTTCGGCAAAGCGCTTGCCATCGCCGGCCAAGCCACCCGTGATGAGGGTGCAGTCCGGTAGGGTCTGGGCTAAACCGTCCACGAGGCGTGTACCATTCACATTCAGTCCATCGCTCAAAACAAAGCACAGCTTGAGGTTTTCCTTGGGCAGTCCGGAGGCCAGACGTTGTCCGATGGCATAGCTGTCTTCACCCGCTTCAAAGGCGGTGTTGCTGAGCGTCACGGTGCTGTGAGAAAAACGTAAAACCGTGACCACGATGCTGTTGCTTAATACTTGCGTATCGAGAATCTCCCCAGCGGTCGAGCAGCCCACCAGCTGTGCCTCGGGGTGAGTGTTCTGCCACCAGTCCACCAATATCTCTCCACTGCAGTCGATGCCCGAGCCGAATGCCAGAAGCAGATCTGCTTGTTCGGGTACTTCACCTTGCGTTTCCCAGCCGCGTTCAGGGGTATAGATATATTGGCCAACGTGCACTGCTTGATCTCCTTGTCGAATGAGAAACCGCCGTTGAAACGGACTGTATAAATTTAGTCGAAGTTGGCTGTTTTGGCTGACTGAATTGCACTGGCGTGCATTATTTTTCGTTTGATGGGGGGGTTCGAACGCGTTGGCCCTTCACGATCAGGCCCTCGGCTTCAAGCAGGCTGCGCTGTAAGGCGTATCGGGAGTCGTTCGGAGGAAAGGGAATATGGTGTTGGTGGGTGACAATGCGGTGCCAGGGTAAATTGGCCGTTACCGCATGGTTTTTCAAGATATACGCGACATAACGGGCATAACCTGGCAGCCCGGCGCGCTGGGCAATTTCGCCATAACTGCACAGGGTGCCCGGCGCTACGTCTTGCAGCGCTCGCACAATGGCCTGAAACTTTTCGTCGCCTTCGGTAGGCATGGTTAGATGCGCAGTGCGCCGTCGACTTCGATCACGCGGCCGGAAAGATAGTCGTTTTCCAGGATGTGCTGCACGGTCGAGGCAATATGGATGGGCTGCCCGACTTCTCCCAGGGGAATGATTTGCGCCATTCTTGCGATGGCCTCGGGTTTCATTGATGCCGTCATTTCTGTTTCGATAAAGCCCGGTGCCACGGCCATGGTGCGGATGCCAAAACGCGCCAGCTCTTTTGCCCAGCCTGTTGTCATCGCCACGACGCCAGCTTTTGCCGCACTGTAATTGGTTTGGCCAATATTGCCGGCGCGCGCAATGCTCGAGATATTCACGATGCAGCCGCGCGACTTGGTCTCGACCATGACCGTGGCGGCTTCCCGGCCACACAGAAAGACGCCCGTGAGGTTTACGTCAATCACCGACTGCCAAGCCTGCAGGGACATTTTATCGGTAACTTTGTCGTCCTTGACCTTCAGCAGCATGGCATCACGCAAGATGCCCGCGTTATTGATTAGACCGTCGAGTCGGCCAAAATCCGCGCGGATGGCTGAAAACGTGGCGCACACCTGCGTCTCGTCTGCCACATTGCATTGATACTGGCGGATATCGGTGCCGAATGCGGCGAGTTCCTCTGCGCAGTGCGCCAGAGCCTCGGGGTTCATATCGATCAGGGCGATGTTGGCGCCGTGTCTGGCCAGCAGTTGGGCACAGGCCTTACCCAGACCCTGTGCGCCGCCGGTGATCGCGATGACTGCATCTTGAAGTTTCATAATTCGTCTTCACTTATAGGTAAAAGGGAGGAGTTGTTGCATTGGGCGCACATCTTAGCAGGAGCTCTTTTCACTTCGCCAGTCAGCGCTAAAGCGCTATCCGATAAGTGGCCGTTTCGGTCATTTTCCTTCTTCAGCCTGGGAGCTTGCATAATGAACTGGATGTTTCTGATCTTCGTGGTCACACCCGTGGTGGAGCTCAGCCTGTTAATCAAAGTCGGCGGCATGATCGGGGCAGGGTGGACGGTTGCGTTGGTGCTCACGACGGCGTTTATTGGCGTGAACCTGCTGCGTCGGCAGGGTTTGCAAACGCTGTTTTCGGCGCAACAAAAGATGCAGGAAGGTCAGATTCCACTGCGAGAAGTGGCCGAAGGCATGATGCTGGCAATCGCTGGTGCATTTCTGCTTACGCCGGGATTCATTACCGATACGGCAGGGTTTTTATTGTTGACACCGGGTGTGCGGCAAATGGTCGCCCGGGAGTGGGCGCGGCGCATGCTGGCGCGCGGCCAGGTAGAAATGCACTCGTTTACCACTCACGGCTCTCCCTATGGAAATACCCGCAGAGCAGGTGGCGGCGATGCAGAAGGCGAGGTAGTAGAAGGTGAGTTCCAAGAGGTTGGCGGTGGGCCTTCCGAATCGGATGATGAAAAAAAACTCCGAAAATAAAAAAAATTGCTTGAAAAGCATTTGGTGGCCCCCATCTAAGAAGCCACTCAAGTTTGAAAGTCGATGAGTTCTTTTGTAAGTCATTGAATTTCATATTAAATGTTTTCTCTGCATATGTAGAGGAAGTTGGTTAATCGGATTGAAAACCTGTTAGGAGAATCGTTGAGATGAAAATCCGTCCATTACACGATCGTGTTGTTGTGCGCCGTAAAGAAGAAGAGACCACTACTGCAGGTGGCATTGTTCTGCCTGGCAACGCAAAAGAAAAGCCTTCACAGGGTGAAGTGCTGGCAGTAGGCAACGGCAAGGCGCTTGATAATGGTGATGTGCAAGCCATGTCCGTCAAAGTGGGAGACACTGTTGTGTTCGGTCAGTACGCCGGCAATTCCGTAAAAATCGATGGCGAAGAGCTGTTGATCATGAGCGAAAGCGAAATCTACGGTGTGATCGAAGGCTAAGTCCCGAACTGGTTTTACATTTTCGTTTCAAATTATCGATATACAGGATTTAAGTTATGACAGCTAAAGATGTGAAATTTGGTGATTCCGCGCGTCAGAAAATGCTCAAAGGCGTAAACGTTCTGGCTGATGCAGTGAAGGTAACGTTGGGCCCCAAAGGTCGCAACGTCGTATTGGATAAGTCTTTCGGCGCTCCAACCGTCACGAAAGATGGTGTGTCGGTGGCCAAGGAAATCGAGCTGAAAGACAAGTTCGAAAACATGGGCGCACAAATGGTGAAAGAAGTTGCGTCACAAACTAACGACGCCGCAGGTGATGGTACCACCACCGCAACTGTACTGGCGCAATCCATTGTTAATGAAGGCTTGAAAGCCGTTGCGGCGGGCATGAATCCGATGGATCTGAAGCGTGGCATCGACAAGGGTGTGCAGGTTGCCGTGGAGGCAGTGAAAGGTTTCTCTCGCCCCTGTGAAGACAGCAAGGCGATCGCTCAGGTGGGCACAATTTCTGCCAACAGTGATGCGACTGTCGGTAAGATCATTGCTGATGCCATGGAAAAAGTAGGCAAGGAAGGCGTGATCACCGTTGAAGAAGGCAGCGGCTTCGAAGACGAGCTTGATGTGGTTGAAGGTATGCAGTTCGATCGTGGTTACCTGTCGCCTTACTTCATCAATAATCAGGACAACATGAGCGCGGAACTGGAAAATCCCTTCCTGCTCCTGGTGGACAAGAAAATCTCCAACATTCGCGAGTTGTTGCCTGTGCTTGAAAGCGTTGCCAAAGCCAGCAAGCCTTTGCTGATCATTGCAGAAGATGTGGAAGGCGAAGCCTTGGCGACTCTGGTAGTGAACAATATGCGTGGCATCGTAAAAGTGGCCGCTGTTAAGGCGCCTGGATTCGGTGATCGCCGCAAGGAAATGCTCGAAGATATCGCCACGCTGACAGGTGGTACGGTGATTTCCGAAGAGGTTGGTTTAACTCTTGAGAATGCGACGCTGGATGATCTGGGTACGGCGAAGAACGTTACCATCAGTAAAGAGAACACCACAATTGTTGACGGTGCTGGCCAATCTGCGGCCATCGAAGCGCGTGTGGGTCAGATTCGCAAGCAGATCGAAGAAAGCAGTTCGGATTATGATCGAGAGAAACTTCAGGAACGTGTCGCCAAACTGGCTGGCGGTGTTGCCGTGATTAAGGTGGGTGCCGGTTCCGAAGTGGAAATGAAAGAGAAAAAAGCCCGCGTTGAAGATGCATTGCACTCCACGCGAGCTGCGGTTGAAGAGGGTGTGGTCGCCGGTGGTGGCGTGTCTCTGATTCGTGCCCTGCAGGCGATCGAAGACCTGGAAGGCGACAATGAAGATCAGAACGTGGGCATCAACCTGCTGCGTCGTGCCATGGAAGCGCCTCTGCGCCAGATCGTTGAAAATGCGGGCGGTGAAGGCTCCGTAGTCAGTGATAAAGTGAAGCAGGGTGAAGGTAGCTTCGGTTACAACGCTGCCACGGGAGAGTATGGTGACATGCTGGAGATGGGTATTCTCGATCCCGCCAAGGTTACGCGTTCTGCACTGCAATCAGCGGGCTCTGTAGCGGGTCTTATGATTACCACAGAATGTATGGTGACCGAAATCGTAGAAGAAAATGCCTCCGCACCGGCAATGCCAGATATGGGTGGCATGGGTGGCATGGGCGGCATGATGTAATCCAGCCCCCAATCGAAAAACCCGGCTTAGGCCGGGTTTTTTTATGTCGTGAAGATATTGCCTTGAGCAATAGTCCACAGCCCCGGGAATAAAGCAGCAATAGGGCTGGATTTCATGGGGCAAATAGTCTGTAATTGTGCGTCTTTGGCGGGCTCAGGCCTAGCGCATTGTCGAACATGTCGCGATCGGATGATAAAAATATAGTGGTTAAGCGCGCATTCATATACGGCTCTTTGTTTACCTTTTTTCTTGCGTTGTTTTTAGTGGTATCGGTGCCGGCAGGATTTGTTTGGAAGCAGGTTCAGGGTTCTGTCGATCTGCGCCAGCAAGGTGTCGTTGTGCAGGCAGTGCAAGGGCATTGGTGGCGTGGGCAGCTGTTGGCCAAGGTGCGGAATCAACCTGTTTTGCTCAACTGGCAGTTAAGCGGTGATGGCTGGTGGCGGGGCTATCTTCCGGTGCAGGTGCATGTGGAAAGCTATCTCGGTGGCGTCGAGGCGCAGGTGCAAGCAGGGTTGGGTCAGGTACGTATTGAGGTGCCCCGCGCCGAGCTGAGTCTGGCCGGTCTCAATGCAGCTTTGCGCGCACAGAGGCTTGTGCTGGATGGTCAGTTTACGGGGCAGAATATCACTCTGGTACTGGAAGATGGTGTACCCGTATGGGCCGAGGGGCGCTTGGCGTGGAGCGGCGGTGATATTGCCTATCCGGCCGGGCGGGATACGCATGAACGTTCCTTGCCCGCGTTTAGCGGTCGGCTTACGACCAGTGAGCAGGGGGAAATCCAACTTGATATCAGGGATCAGGACGCCGACTTCGCGGTGATCGAAGGTTTGTTGACGCCCAAGGGTATGGGGCTGTTGCAGGTGCGGCGCAGGTTGCTTGATCTTTCGAGTGAGCCCTGGTCGGCGCGATCAACGGAACAGGATGTGGTTTTCAAGGTGAAAAAGAGTCTGTTTCCTGCCAATCGGGGGGAGCATGGCTGAGCAGGTCCGATCTGTTTGGATTGCGCGACTGCAAACGTTACTCGCATGCGTACTGGTGATTTATCTCGCCTGGTGCGGGGCGCAGCTGATATGGTGGGCGGTCGAGCGGGAGTCGGCGCTGGTATTAACTTTGCCGGCGCAGCAGCAGCTTACCGGGTCGGTTCAGCAGGGTGATACAGTGCGCCCGGTGGCGCGTTATCATTTATTCGGCAAAGAAGGTGTGCGAAAAGCCGAAAAGCCGGTCGCCGTGACGGAAGCACCCAAAACACGCCTGAGGCTTGTTTTGAAGGGAGTTTTTACTGCGGAGCAGGGCGGTGAATCCGGTGCTATAGTTGAAGAGGTAGGGCGTCAGGCGGACTATTACCGAATTGGCGATACCTTGCCGGGAAATGCCACGCTTGAGGCCGTCTACGATGATCGTATCCTGCTGCGTCGAAATGGGCGGCTGGAGACCTTGCCTTTCGAAGATGGGCAGGGGGGGCAAAGCAGCAGGATTGCGGTAGCAGAACCTTCACGCACCCGTCAGCCAGCCCCGATTGCGACCCCCGAACAGTTTTTGCAGGAAGCGACCGAGCAGCTGGCCGCCAACCCGGAAGTGGCACTGCGCTCTGTTGGGCTAGCACAGCATCCGGGAGGTGGATATGTCTACCGGGGTAACAACCCAATGCTTGCCGGATTGAATTTGAAGCGCGGTGATGTGATTCGTTCGGTGAACGGGCACACTCTTGGCGACATACAGAAAGACCGGGAATTAATGAAAACCTTATATGAACAAGGTAGTTTGGAAGTGGAAGTGGTGCGCGATGGCGCGAGCTTCTACGTGAACTACCCCTTGCGATAAACGCTCAGTAAGACGTTTGTGCACACGAGAGAACGATAAAAAGTGATGAAATCAATGATGCGACCGATATTTGGCCTGTTAGCGGCGATTTGCCTGACGGTTTCGATGATGGCCCAGGCTGAAGAGCAAACCTGGAAAGTGAATCTGAAAGATGCGGATATTCGCGCCTTTGTCACGCAAATTGCTGATATCACGGGTTTTAGTTTTGTCATTGATCCGCGCGTAAAAGGCAAAGTGACCGTAGTTTCCAATGCCTCAATGGATAAAGACGCTGTTTACGAAATGTTTCTGTCGGTGCTGGGTGTACATGGTTTTGCCGCCATTCCGGGCGAAGGCGTGATCAAGATCGTGCAGCAGAATAATGCCAAGCAGGAAGCGCTCAACGAGTCGTTCATGCGTAAACTTCCCTCGGAACAGATCGTCACGCGTGTGATTCAGGTCAATAATGCCAATGCGCTGGAGTTGGTGCCGATTCTCCGTCCCATGGTTGCCAAATACGGTCATCTTGCTGGTGTGGCGGCTGCCAATGCCCTCATCATCAGTGACCATATCGCCAATATTAAGCGCATCAGCAAGATTATTGATGAGCTGGATAGCCCCTCCAAGTACGAGTTGGAAGTGGTTCAGCTGCAGGAAGCCTGGGTGGGGGATATGGTGAAATTGCTCGAAGAGTTGGCGCCTGGAGAGTTGGGGGCCGGCAAGGGCAAAGGCGATGTGAACAAGTTCAGTGTGGTGGCCGATCAGCGTAGTAACCGCTTGATTTTACGTGGCGATGAATCCTTCCGTGACAAGATGCGGGTGCTCATCGCCAAGCTTGATCAACCCTCTTCGACGGGCGGTAAAACCAAGGTCCTACGATTGAAGCATGCTGATGCCGAAGATATGGCGGAGCTGGTTAAGGGGCTTATGGGAGATATCAGCAGTGAAGCGACCAAAGGCAAGGCGCAAGGTGGCGCTAAGGTCGAGGCAAGTGTGTATGCCGATGAAGGTTTGAATGCTCTGGTATTGCGGGCCGAGCCCTCTTTACTGCAAGAGCTTGAGGGTGTGATTGCCGAACTGGACGTGCGTCGTGCTCAGGTATTGATAGAAGCGGCGATCGTTGAGATCTCCGATGGTAATGATAATCGTCTGGGTATTCAGTGGGCGCTGTTCGATAAAGGCGCCTCGGTACCGGGCGCGTTTACTAATTTTGGCGAAATAGGTATCAGTACAGCCAGTATTCTTGGGGCGCTTGTGGCGAAGGACAATGATTCGGATGGTGATCTGGATGTGTCCAATCTTAACCCGTCTACCGGCCTGACGCTGGGTTTTGGCGAGGCAAATGATAGTGGTGTGAGTTGGGGGGCGCTGGTGCAGGCTCTGGAAGGTGATGCGGGAGCAAACGTACTCTCCACGCCCAAAGTGATCACCATGGATAATCAGGAATCATCGATTATTGTCGGTGAAAATATTCCTATCATTACGGGCCAGTCCACCTCTTCGGGGGCGGGCACCGCCGACCCGTTCACGACGATCGAGCGAGAAGATGTCGGTGTAAAGCTGATTGTGACGCCCAGTATCAGTGAGGGTGACTTGGTGCGGCTGGAAATCGAACAGGAAATTTCCAACGTATCGCCGTCGACAGCGGGTGCCGACATTATTACCACCAAGCGACAAATAAAAACGAATGTGCTGGCCGATAATGGCGAGACCATTGTGTTGGGTGGCCTGATTCGTGACGATGTGCGTACCAGTGAGAGCAAAGTGCCTTTACTTGGGGATATCCCCTGGTTGGGGCGCTTGTTCCGCAGCAGCAAAACCGAAGTGAACAAGCAGAATCTGCTGGTATTCCTGCGGCCAACGATTCTTCGCGATAAGGCATCCACGCGGAGTGTGACCGATCAGAAATTTGACGAGCTCTGGCAGCTTAATCTGGCGATTAAAGCCAGTAATGGAGAAGATCCTGAAGATTTGAAGGCGCTGGAGAAACCGCCTGTGGAAAGCATCTACAAGGAAATGCGGGTGAGATAGGGGTTGAATGCAGACACAAAAAAGCCGGGTTGATACCCGGCTTTTTTATTGTTACTTACCGCTTACTTGGCAAGGTTTTCAGCAACGAAGTCCCAGTTTACGAGGGCCCAGAAGGCGTCCAGGTACTTGGGGCGTGCGTTGCGGTAGTCGATGTAGTAGGCGTGCTCCCACAGGTCCACAGTCAACAGCGCTTCTTTTCCGTCGGTCATGGGTGTGCCGGCGTTACTGGTATTGACGATTTCGAGTGAACCGTCGCTGTTCTTCACGAGCCAGGTCCAGCTGGAGCCGAAGTTGTTGACCGCCCGGTCATTGAATTGCTTCTGGAACTCTTCAAAAGAGCCAAACGCTTTGGTGATGGCTTCAGCCACGGCGCCCGAAGGCTCGCCGCCGCCGTTGGGGCTCAGGCAGTGCCAGTAGAAAGTGTGGTTCCAGATTTGTGCCGCATTGTTAAAGGTTGGGCCACTTGCGCTTTTAATGATGTCCTCGAGTGACTTGCCTTCAAACTCGGTGCCGGGAATCATGCCATTGAGCTTGTCCACATAGGTTTTGTGGTGTTTGCCATGGTGATACTCCAAAGTCTCTTGCGAGATGTGTGGTTCGAGCGCATTGATTTCGTAAGGTAACGCAGGAAGTTCGATCGCCATAAGGCCTCTCCATCATGTGTTTTTGAATTGCCAGCCATGTATACGCAGATAACGGCTGTTTAGTTTTCGGCAGCAGATAATAGCACCGAAACAAGGGCTTATCCATGTTCTGGCGGGTGGGTGAGTACGAATAAAGGTAGTACGAACTAATAGCCTGAAAAGGGCGGCGAACCGGGCAGCAGAGAGGCAACGTTTTCCACTCGCCACTTGAGCTCCTCAAGGGAGTCGGCACGCACATTGACATGCCCCAGTTTGCGGCCTGGGCGTTCTTCTTTGCCATACAGATGCAGGTGGGCGTAGGGTAGGGCCAGTATGCGGTGGATATCACCCTTCTCGCCAATGATGTTCACCATGCAGGTAAACCCCTGTGCTTCTGTATTGCCCAAAGGTAAACCGGAAATAGCGCGGATATGATTTTCAAACTGGCTGCAATAGGCGCCCTCCATGCTCCAGTGGCCGGAGTTGTGCACGCGTGGTGCCATTTCATTGGCAAGCAGGCGGCCATCGACCTCGAACAGTTCCAGAGCCAGCACGCCCACGTGCTCAAGCTCATGCATCAGGGCGCGAATATAGGTCTCGGCTTCGTGGAAGATGTCCTCGCTGATGCGCGGAGCGGGCGCAGTCGAATAGCGCAGAATGCCTTCATGATGAGTGTTTTCCGCCAGAGGGTAGACCACCATGTTATCTTTGGGGTCGCGCACGGCGATGATGGAAAGCTCGCGATCGAAAGGCACGAACGCTTCTACAATCAATTCACGATTGCCGATTGTTTGCCAGGCTTCGGGGCACTGTGCCGCCTCCCGGATCACAAACTGGCCTTTGCCGTCATAGCCCTCGGTTGTGGTTTTACTCACTACGGGAGTGCCGAGCTCTTCGACCGCGGTCTGCAAAGCCTCGAGGCTGTTTACTATGCGGTAGTCCGGCGTGGGAATGCCCAGTTGCTTGAAGAGAGACTTTTCTTCGCAACGGTTTTGGCACACCTTAATGGAGCGAGATGGAGGGTAGAGCGTGGTATGTTGTTCTATGTGTTCGGTCAGCGAGAGGGGTAGGTGCTCGAATTCATAGGTGACCACGTCAACGCTATCGATAAACGCGCGCAGTGCGGGATTATCAAGTCGGGCTGCCTTGTCGATGGTGACATCCCCCAAGCCCACGCTGGGCGAGCCAGAGGTGTCATAAAAACTAAAGTCGAGTTCGAGTGGGTAACCGGCCAGTGCCAACATGCGACCAAGTTGTCCGGCACCCAGTACACCTATCTTCTTCATATATGTATCGACTCTCAGGCACGAGGATCGGGGTGATCCAGCACGCTTTGTGTTTGATTGCTGCGAAACTCAGAAACGGCCTGGGCAACGTTGGAATCCTGTAATGCAACGATCTGCCCAGCGAGTAAACCGGCATTTTTAGCACCTGCGGTTCCGATAGCCAAGGTGCCTACGGCCACGCCACCAGGCATTTGCGCGATGGACAGCAGAGAATCCAAGCCATTGAGTGCCTTGGATTGTACCGGCACCCCCAATACAGGCAGGTTGGTTTGTGACGCAACCATGCCCGGCAGATGTGCCGCGCCACCGGCGCCGGCAATCACTACCTGAATGCCGCGTTCTTGGGCCGTTTTGGCATAGTCAAACAGCAGGTCGGGTGTGCGATGGGCAGACACGACTTTTACCTCATAGCTTACCCCCAGGGTATCGAGCATTTTGGCAGCGTGCTCCATCGTGGGCCAGTCTGATTTTGACCCCATAATAATACCGACCAGTGCCTGCATGGTTGTACCTCAATTTTTTGTCTCGCGCCGGCTTGTGCGGCCGACCGCATAAAAAAAGACCGCATATATTAGTGAAGCGCTATCGACCATGCAAATTGTATTTCTCTGACGGCGCCCTGACGTTAGAATCAGAGCTAGTTGAAATAATAATGTCGCAGGGAGCCGGTAAAGGTTCCAATCAGAGGGGTAGGAAATGGAAGGTTTGCGTCCGGAACGGGATGAACTCGATCAATTTAAACATCGTGCGGCGCGGGGTGGGAAGCAGAAAAGCGCGCCGCCACAAGGACGTTCGGTGGCAGCACCTGCGCGTTCTCGAGGCGGTCTTTGGGGTGGGATCATCATTCTGTTGGTTGTGTGTGGGTTTCTTGGTTTCGGGTTGTGGCAACAGCAGGAAGCGTTGGCGCAATTACGCAAGCAGATCAATGATACCGAGGGGTTTGTCGGACAGAGCAAGTTACTGATGGCGCGTTTGGAAGGTGAGCTGAACGAGACCGGTGCAGAGTTGGAGCAGAGCGGTTCTGCTGTTGAGCGTAAGCTGGAGTTTCTGGATTCGGAGATGCGCAAATTGTGGGGTGTTTCAAACGACAGGAACAAAAAGGCAATTCAGGCTAACGATGCCGCTATTGCGGGTTTGGAAGAGCGCATCGCGCAGCTTGTTGCAACCCAGAAGGCGCTCACCAAGAGCGTGGCCGGTTATGAAGGCGCCACAAGCCAAAAGCTGGCAGCGCTAACGCAGCAACTTGCCGCCATGGACAATCGTGTGGCACTGGCAGCCAGTGAAGCCAGTATCATGCGCGAAGCCACGGGCGAGGAATTGCGAGCGCTCAGTACAAAACTGAGTAGCTTCGAAAAAGCCCAAGCCGTCGTGGCCGAGAATGCCAAGGCCATTGAATCGATTAATGCCAGTCGTCGGCAATTAAATGAACGAGTTGTGGATCTAGAGCGTCAGTTGAATCAATTGCGTGTACAGCTGCAGGGTGGTGCGCCGGGGCCAGTGGTCCAATGACTTGAGGTGTGCATCGCAAAAAGGCGATAAACGAAGTGCTACACTACGCGGCTTGGTGCATCTTGAAGGTAAGGTAATGCGATTACATATTCTCTTGGCTTTGGCCCTGATTATTGCTCCGGTTGCGGTGTGGGCGGATACGACGGCGCCTTATTCGAAGCCATTCCACAAACAGGGGCGAGGTTGGTATCCCTCTATTTACTGGTCGACGGGTCGCAACCTCGGTTCCTTTTATTTTCCCAATACCAATGGCAAACCCTTTGCTGAGCTCAAGGATGGTGAATGGGACAAGGACCAGAATGGTCTGGTTTATTTTTATCGCCCCCAAAGCCAGTGGGCCGATGAAGAACTTGAGGCGCCCAGCTACTATATCAACGATGAAAACGTCTTTAACCTGCGCAGCGGTTCCTGGACGGTAGTGGAATTGCCCGCGGGGGATTACGATATCACGGCGCGTAAAGGCGTGTTGCCTCTGCTGGGGTTCGAGGCCTTCGACGATAAGCTGATGATGGCGTTTGATCTGAATCTATTGGGTGACATTGGGTTGGTCATTGATCCGGGTTCTGTGCATTATTTTCGTCATAGTGAGGTGTCATTGCCGGAGCGTTTGCATCCGGATCTGGATCCCGAAGATGAGATGGCCACGGCCGATTTGCAGATGGTCGATCGGGAGTTGGCGCTGAAAGAAATGGCTGGTACGCGGTATCTCACGCATTCGTTCTGGCATCCGAACGACTCTGAGCGCGTGCAGGCACTGCTCGAAGGTGATATGCAGGATTATGGCTGGTTCTCGATCATTTGGCCGTGGTCGAATAATTTTCTGTTTGGCTTTCCCCTCTTTTATCTGCCGAGTGACATGTACCGCGAGTTGCGCGGTGAACCGGAGCTTACTTTGGAGCAGAAGCTATACAAATTAGCCGACGATCCTGAAGAGTATTTGGCTGCGATTGAGGATTTGCGCAAGCCCAAGCGTGACTGGTTGGCGCCGTGGCGAAAGCCCGAAACAGGTTTGACCCTGAATGACGAGCTGACTCTGGATCGTCTGGAGCGCGAGGCGCGCGCGGGCAATATCAAACCGGCGCTACCGGAGCCCCCGAAGCCGGGAGAACCCGGTGAATGGTGGTTGTGGCCCTCGAAAAAGCCCAACTATGAAACCATCGTGACCCTGGATGACAAGTTGAAGACGATGCATGATGATCGCAAGTCGGAAGTGTTACGCATTCGGGAAAGCTTGAATTAAGTCTCAGTTTGAGCGGCTGTGTGGGTAGGTTGTTGAGCGTTTTTTGAGCGTTGTGGGGGCTGTGATTTTGGCCTGACAAAAATGACGGATTTGTGATTGACAGGCACCGAATAATCGTTAAAATGCGCATCTCGATTTGAGTTGGGTGGTTAGCTCAGCTGGGAGAGCATCGCCCTTACAAGGCGAGGGTCACAGGTTCGATCCCTGTACCACCCACCAATCTATCAGGCCGTTGTAGCACGCATGTGTTAGCCATGACGCTGGGTAGTTGGTTCAAAGCGACAAGGCAATAGAATGCGGACCGGTAGTTCAGTTGGTTAGAATACCGGCCTGTCA
>JBFHUL010000010.1:0-53585 GCA_041590075.1 Oleiphilaceae bacterium | reverse complement strand
TGACTTTTCGAATATTCATGGAACAAACGCTTGATTTTATTGATTAAAATCTAACCTTGCACCAGTTCCGACTGGGCCCGTTTTTGACCGGCTCCGCCGAAAGAGCTGCGCATTATATAGATGCCTTCTTGGGGGTCAACACCTAAATAAAAATAATCAGAATTTTTCTATTTTCAAGCCTACTTGAGATGCACTCGGGCAATTTTCTTCTTACCCGCCTGCACCACATGCGAGGCACCTTTGGGCAACTTCAGCGCAGCATCAGCAATCGCACCATCCACATAGACCGCACCACGCCCCAACACATCTTTGGCCGCCGCCCCATTCTTGACGAGCCCCGCCAAACGCAGGACGGCAGAGATAGGAAGCTCATCCTGCCCTTCCATCACCACATCAACCTCTTCCATATTATCTGGAATCGCGCCCAGCTCGACACGATTACCCGCGGCATTGTGCGCATTTGCAGCAGCTTCTTCATCATGGAAGCGCGCAACAATCTCTCGCGCAAAGATATCTTTCACTTCTTGGGGATTACGCCCTGCCTCAACCTCCGACAACAAACGCTCCACCTCTTCCATCGGCTTAAAGCTCAACAACTCAAAATAACGCCGCATCAACGTATCAGGCATGGAAAGTATCTTGGTATACATTGCACCGGGCGTATCATTCACACCAATATAATTATTTAGCGACTTGGACATTTTCTGGACACCATCCAAGCCCTCCAACAACGGCATGGTCAGAATGACTTGCGGTGACTGCCCTGCCCCCCTTTGCAAGGTGCGCCCCATGAGCAGATTAAATTTCTGATCAGTACCACCCAGCTCTACATCTGCCTCCATGGCCACAGAATCGTATCCTTGCACCAAGGGGTACAGAAACTCATGGATTGCGATGGACTGCTCTCCCTTAAATCGTTTGCTGAAATCATCCCGTTCCAGCATACGTGCAACCGTATATTGCCCAGCGAGCTTTATCATGTCGGCAGCATTCATTTCCCCCATCCAGTCGGAGTTGAACATTACCGTTGTGCGTTCAGGGTCGAGAATTTTGAACACCTGCTCTTTATAGGTCTGCGCATTTTGTGCGACCTGCTCTTTTGTTAGTGGCGGCCGCGTCGCGCTTTTACCGGTGGGATCACCAATCATGCCGGTAAAGTCGCCTATCAAAAACAGAACTTCATGCCCCAAATCCTGAAATTGCTTTAGCTTATTAATAAGAACTGTGTGCCCAAGGTGCAGATCTGGCGCCGTGGGATCAAACCCGGCTTTCACACGCAGACGTTTTCCGGACTTGAGTTTCTCGACCAACTCCTCTTCGACAATCAGCTCTTCTGCACCGCGCTTTATTATTGCAAGCGCCTGTTCTACCGAATCCATCTATACACTCCGAGACATCGCAGTTTTGCGGCAGCGCGAAAACAGCCTTACCCGCCACACACCGCTACATTAGGTAAGCACACATTATTTTACGTAAGCGCGCCCCAAAAAGTGCGGCATTATACCAACTTTGCATGTGAAGTAAGCCACCAAACACCTATATCACTTTGCCTGCCTCGAAAGTACTCTCTATACTTAATCCAATTTCACAGAAATTCACTTTAGTGATTGATACAAGGGCAAGAAGTTGATTCACGCATTTCCAAAAACGCACATGGCCGCAGCCATATCCATTGGCATTTTACTCACCCTTATTCTTGTCTTTAGTCCCAGCACCCCCGTCAGTGCGTCGCGTACCACCATCACGCTTGACCTGCAACAGGAAGAACCGTCACTTAGCGAACTGGTTCGCCACGCTCAAGAGACCACGGCAACGGAAGCGGCTGTGCCTCGCGAGACGGTGACCGCGACACCAACGGAAAACTGGCAAACCTTTGAGATCAGGAGCGGCGACACCCTATCGACGCTTTTTGCTAAAGCCGGCTTCAACGATAAAGTGATGTATGAAGTGCTTGGCAGCAACCTTAAAAAGCACGAGCTCACGCGCATTTTCCCGGGCGAAACGCTTGGTTTTCTAAAGGAAGAAACCGGCTCCCTCGCAAAAGTAAAACTTCAACGATCACCTCTTGAATATTTTGTATTCGAGAAATCTCCGGAAGGCGATTATCAAAGTGAAAAGTTTACTCGCACTCCGGATGTGCATATTGCATATGGCGAAGGCGTAATTGAAAGCTCATTATTTCTCGCGGGGCAGAAAGCCGGCCTGACGCAAACTCAGATCATGGAACTCGCAAATATTTTTGGCTGGGATATCGACTTTGTTCTGGATATTAGGGAGGGGGATGGTTTCAGTCTGATTTACGAGGAACTGTATCTCGACGGCGAAAAATACAAGAATGGGCGCATCCTCGCTGCATCTTTCACGAACCAAGGCCGACAACTGGATGCCGTTCTATACGAGCAGGATAATGGTCTGAGCCATTACTTTACTCCTGACGGCAACAGCATGCGCAAAGCCTTCTTGCGCACGCCCGTCGACTTTGCTCGCATCTCGTCACACTTTAACTTGAAACGAAAGCACCCGATTCTGCATAAAATCCGTGCCCACCGGGGCACCGACTACGCTGCCTCTCGCGGGACACCCATAAAGGCAGCTGGTGATGGCAAGGTCATTCATGCTGCACGCAAAGGTGGATACGGCAAGACTGTTATTATTCAGCACGGTCAATCCATCACTACTCTCTACGCACATATGCACAGATACGCCAAAGGCATTAAGAAAGGCGCCCGCGTGAAGCAAGGGCAAGTCATCGGCTACATTGGCAGCACAGGGCTGGCATCCGGCCCTCATCTGCACTACGAATTCCGTGTAAATGGTGTGCACAAGAATCCGGTGAAGGTAAAACTCCCTCAAGCACAACCTATACCCAAAAAACAACTTGCCGACTTCCGGGAAAAAACCGGCGTTTACTTGGCCCAACTGGAAACATTCCGCGACAGCTATCAGCTCGCTGCCAACAACTAACATGCAACGCTACCTGGGCGTGATATCCGGCACCAGCATGGATGCCATCGATGTCGTGACGCTAACTATCGGTTCAAAAGGGTTACACTCCTCAGGACACTACTCGCTTACTTTTCCACAACCCTTTCGCCAAACCCTCGAAAAGCTATGTCATCCTGAACGCAAGCTACTGGCGAATGAACTGGATACAGCTGCTTACGCAGACCATGAAATGGGCAAACTTATTGCGACGGCAGTGCTTGAAGCTCTGGATGCACAAGACTTATCGCCCGCCGACATTACCGCCATTGGCTCACATGGCCAGAACATTCGCCACCGCCCTCACGCCGAGCTTCCATTTAGCTGGCAGATCGGCAACCCCTCGGTTATTGCTCACGAGACCGGCATCACCACCGTCGCGGATTTTCGCATGGCTGACGTGGCCGCTGGGGGCCAAGGCGCACCGCTTACCCCCGCCTTCCACCTTGCGGCATTTAGCGCCCCTGGCGAACACCGCGGCATCCTCAACCTCGGTGGCATTGCAAACTTAACATGCCTTTACGGCGACGACAGCAATCGCACAGTAGGCTATGACATTGGCCCCGCAAACACTCTCCTGGATCAATGGTGCCAACAGCACAGAAAAAAGCCTTTTGACGCAGGAGGGGAATGGGCACTCAGCGGCAAGCAAAGCGAGGAGCTGGTAAAGCAACTACTACAAGAGCCGTATTTTTCGAAAACTTACCCTAAAAGTACCGGGCGAGAATTATTTAATCTCGATTGGCTGCAAAGCGCGCTGAATGGTTATCCCGGGCTACGCCCGGAAGATATACAACGCAGTTTGCTGGAGTTAAGCGCGCGCTCAATTGCCAAGGCCATCAACACCCACAAACTCGATAGCGTTTACTGCTGCGGGGGTGGCGTGGAAAACAGGGCACTGATGCTACGCCTGCAAGAACTGACTGAGAGCGTGATTAAGGGTACAACCAGCGAGCTTGGCATTCACCCCCAGCATGTTGAGGGTGCCGCCTTTGCCTGGTTTGCGCACCAGACCCTTCATCGCAGACCCGCCAACCTACCGACTGTTACGGGTGCCGAACGAGAAAAGATTCTGGGCGGAATCTACTACGCTTAACCCGATGCAGGGCGCGGGGAGGCATCGAGGGCATGCTGCTCGTTTTTCACCCTCCCCTTCTTGATCAACTCCATCACTTTGTAGCCTTTCAATCCCAGCATCGCCGAAGTGGTCATCACTCCTCCCATCAACGCCCCTCCTACGCCAGCCGTCACCACATCAGAACCGGTGAGGTATAGATTTTTAACAGGGGTAATGGGATGCAGCCAATCTTGCTCAAAGCGCTTGACCGTGTGGTTAATGCCATAGATCTCACCTTCCTGGTTCCACTGAAACCATTGCGTTGATAGGGGCGTGGACAGCTCCACATAATCGAGCGCCGCTTCCAATTGTGGCATCTGACGATACAGGGTCTGGAGCAGGCGCTCAGTAAGCTCAGTTTTCAACACCTCGTAATCCTCACCGCGCTTATTCCAGGTTGTGCCGCGCCACTTTTCAAACCACTCTGGCTTGCAAGGCGCCACAATCTCTGCCGTAGACTTTCCTGGATAGCGTTCCTGCCAGGTAGGGTCCTTTGCCGAAGGAAACGAAATGTAGGTGAGAGGCATATCTGCATCGAGCGCCGCGTTAAAATCCGCAACATTCTGATCATGATCGTAGCCGGGATACACCCAGAAATTTTTCTTGGGAATACCCAATGACGACGCATCACCTTTGAAGCCCGCATAGACACACAGGTGCGATGAGGACAATTCGACATTTTCGAGCTTCTGATCAATACCATGCTGACGCAACACGTGCTCGGGCAACAGGTTTTTCATCGTCGGGAACAATCCAGCGCAACTGACAATTGCATCAGCGGTTAACTCATCGCCCTTTTGCAGGCGCACGCCGTATGCACGATTGTTCTCAATCAATATTTCCTCCACTCCCGCATAAGTGAACACCTCACCACCACCTTGTTGAATGACAGGAATAATGGTTTCGGCAATGCGCGCCGCACCACCCACCGGGTAATTCCCGCCGGTAATATAGTGCTTGGCGACCATTGCATGCATCATGAAGGACGCCTGCTTTGGCGGCAGCCCATAATCACCCCACTGGGCAGTGAGCACACCAATTAGCTCGGGATTGTCGGTCAGCTCGGATAACACCTCGTGCACCGATCTAAAAAAGTAGTCGGGAAGAAGACGGCGACGCACCTTGTTGTAGAGTGCGCCCGCTACCCGAGGCAACGCCTGGCCCGCAAAAAAACGCGGCACCAGAGAGCTCACTTTGCTCAGCATCTCAACATAGGTATCGATGGCGGCGGCTTCATCCGGGAAATGCGATTTCATTTCCTGCTTGAACTCTTCCCTGCCTGCATAATAACTATATTCTTTACCGGCAATGACTACCTGGTCATAAAGGGGATCCATGGGCGCCCACTCCAGATTTCCATCTGAAATGACGTCAAAGACTCGCCTGATCATCGACCAAGGCTTGTGTACTTCGCCAATGTAGTGCACGCCAACATCCCACTCGTAACCCTCTCGCTCGTAGGCATGCGTGTACCCCCCGGCGGTGTAGTGCTGCTCCAGTACGCACACTTTCTTGCCCAATTTAGAAAGCAAAGCGGCGTTACACAACCCCCCAATACCCGAACCGATCACAATCACATCATAGTGATTAGCCGCTTTCTTTTTACGATAACGCGTACCCGTGCGAACCATAGCTTTCTCCAAATCGTTACTATGCAATTTTTTGCATATTAGTTCTGTGCAATAAAATATGCAACAATTTGCACAAACATTAATTGAAATCGTTTATTGCCAAGGGGCCCCATGTCGCTGAAACACGCCATATTAGTATTGCTCGAGACTGAACCAAGTAGCGGTTACGACTTAATGAAGCATTTCAAGCGCAGCCTGGGCTACTTCTGGAATGCCAAACATCAGCAGGTCTATCAACAACTAAAACGCCTCCATGAAGAGGGGCTCATTGATTACACGCTGGAACCTCAAGCAGGCAAGCCCGACAAAAAGATCTACGCCATCAACGAACACGGTATTGAAGCGCTGAAAGACTGGCTGGCTTCGCCGGTGAAGCCAAACAAGATCAATGATGCACTGCTCGTAAAGCTGTACGGAGGTCATCTCACGACAGATCAAAACCTGCTGGATGAATTGGATCGCCACATCGAAACCAATCAACGCACTCTGGAAGAATTGCTCGCCATTGAACAGCAGTTTTTGGCCTTACCCGAAAACAAGCAGGCTCATTACCGATTACCGTATCTCACCTTGAGGCGAGGAATCATCGGTGAACAAGCCTGGCTGACATGGGCAGAAGAGGCCAAGAAAGCGATCAAAAATTAATCAAAGCTTTTTGCCACGAAGCTGCGTATAATCGCCTCCCTTTTTCTCCTTGCGTAAATGACGCAACATTTTACAGGCTTATTTATGACGCAAAGCGCGCTCACCTTTTCTTCGTTTGATTTACACCCCGCAGTCACCAAGGCCGTTGCCGACCTCGGCTACGAAACCCCCTCTCCGATTCAAGCTGAAGCCATACCGGTGCTGCTTAAAGGGGGCGACATCTTGGGCCAGGCTCAAACAGGAACCGGTAAAACCGCCGCGTTTGCGTTACCTTTATTGTCGCGACTAGACATGCGCATCAAGGCGCCGCAGGTACTGATACTTGCGCCCACTAGAGAGCTTGCCATTCAGGTCGCAGAAGCATGCCAGAGCTACGCTAAACACCTCGATCACTTTAATGTTCTGCCCATTTACGGCGGCCAGAGCTACACCAACCAATTACGCCAACTAAAGCGAGGAGCACAAGTCGTAGTAGGCACCCCGGGCCGCGTCATGGACCACATGCGCCGAGGCACATTGAAATTAGACCAATTACGCACACTCGTGCTGGATGAGGCCGATGAAATGCTGCGCATGGGCTTTATTGATGACGTCACATGGATTCTGGAACACTGCCCGGAAGAGCGACAGATCGCTCTGTTCTCGGCGACCATGCCGAAAGAGATCAAGCGCGTCGCCGATACCTATCTCCGCGAGCCGCAGCACATCAAGATCGCAGCAAAAACCAACACTGCAAGCACGATCCGACAACGGTACTGGTTAACGGCAGGCGTTCATAAACTGGATGCTCTGACCCGTATTCTCGAAATGGAAGACTTCGACGGCATCATTATTTTCGTGCGCACCAAAGTCGCCACGGAAGAACTCGCGACCAAGCTGAATGCCCGCGGCTTTTCAGCGGCCGCCCTCAACGGTGATATTCCGCAGGCCGGCCGTGAAAAAGTCGTTGACCGACTGAAGAATGGCAGCTTCGATATTCTCGTGGCAACGGATGTGGTTGCACGCGGCTTGGACATTGAGCGTATCAGTCATGTCATCAACTACGATGTGCCGTACGACACTGAGTCCTATATCCACCGCATTGGTCGTACCGGTCGCGCCGGACGCAGTGGTGAAGCCATTTTATTCGTGGCACCACGCGAGAAACGCATGCTGCGCGCCATCGAAAAAGCCAGCGGCAAAGCAATAGAAGCGATGCAAATTCCCACTGCCGCCGAAATCAATAGCGTCCGCGTTGAGCAATTCAAGCGCAATCTGGTTGAAACTGTTAACAGCGAAGACACGGCGTTTTTTAGTTCCCTGCTGACTGAACTTCAGCAAGAAACACACATTGATGCGCTCGATCTCGCAGCCGCCCTGGCGCACATGTACTGCGGGGACCGACCTCTCCTGCTGGATACGCGGGGCGACAATAAGCTCGCAGCCAAACAATCTGATGAGACGACAGGACGCCGCAACAGAAAGAATCAACCTGAAGCGGGCCCCATCCGCCCTCTTAGAGAGCACCCGGAGGTCGCGCTGACACGCTACTCCATCGCTGTAGGCCGACAGGACGGAGCCAGCCCAGGCCAAATCGTTGCAGCCATCGCCAATACAGCAGATCTTTCCAGTGAATATATTGGCCAGATAGAGATATATGACGAGATCAGCACCGTCGACTTGCCGGAAGGCATGCCAACGGCGCTCTTCAAATTACTCGACAAAACCCGGGTAGCCAACAAACCACTGAGAATTCGCCCTCTTCAGGCCAACAGCAAGACTGACCAACCGCGCAAAAACACTAAACCTAAGAAGAAATCAGGCAAAGTCGACGCTAAGAAAAAGCCGGGTAAAAAAGTTTCTGCCAATAGCAAAAAACCACGAAAACGCCCTGCCTCCAACAATTAAAAAAAAGCCCGGCTTAAGCCGGGCTTTTTCTCTCGGATTCGTGCTAGGCGCTATTTGCTATTATCGACCATGTATTGCACCGTCGCCGCAATGTCCTCCTCACTACAACTCGCACAGGTTCCCATGGGAGGCATAGCATTAATACCAACTACTGCATTAGAGACCAGTTGCTCCATTCCCTTATCGAGCCGCGCCGACCAAGCTGCCGTATCGCCAAACTTGGGCGCATTCAGAGCGCCGGTTCCATGACAACCAAAACAGGAAGCCTGATAAATATCTTCCGGACTTTTCGGGCCTGAATCTGCCGCAGCGGAGGCAGAACCACACTCATCACCCTCTACGCACACTTTACCCACTGGTTTGATGCGGTTCTCTATCGACTTGCTGTCCATCGCTGCGTTTGCAGCCACAACAACCGCCAAGCAACCCACCAGGCTTACCAAAACTTTCATCAGATTATTCACTCATCACCTCATTGGTATGTAATTTTGTTAGAGGGCCAAAACTGGGAACGCATTATAGGGTAAAAACAACGGTTCTAAAACACTCGGAACTTGATGGAACAGTCCGAATCTGGCGCTTTAGCGGCATTTCCGGCACCACCCCATGATGCACAACACACTTGCACATTCTTTTTCAACTATTTCTGCCCTGACTTTGTTGATTTACCGGTAGTTCTACTACACTTCAATTTAAGCCTTTGCTCTTTGCCGCTCTGCGATCACCAGTGTACGGACGCCGCAGCGTCTATTCACTTAATGCGTGACAACAGAAAAGCGGGGCAAACGGTGATAAATGGGTGTTTGGATAGCAGCAATGGTTCTCGGAATCTATCGCAAAGCAAACAGACGCACATCAGCACGTTAAAATTGAGAGATAATAGGTTAGTTATGTCAGAAAAGCTTACGGGAACCGTTAAGTGGTTCAATGAGGCAAAAGGATTTGGATTCATTCAACGAGAAAACGGCCCTGATCTGTTTGTCCATTTCAGCAATATTAGTGGCGATGGATTTAAAACCCTGGCTGAGGGTCAGGCAGTGACTTTTACTGAAGGTGAAGGTCGTAAAGGCCCGCAAGCGGAAAACGTCATGCCGGCTTGAGCCAGCTGCTGCTGTTAACGCCCCGTCATTTGAGGGGGCGTTAATGCAAATCTACTGCAAACTGTTTTAGCGCATTAAGCGGCACGAGATCCAGAGTACGCTCATGGGTCGCTAACAGGTGCACCATTGGCGCCATGCCCGCTTCAAACGCCTCCAACCAGCGGCCGGCACAAAGACACCAGCAATCTCCCGGTTTGAGACCCTCAAAACCCAGCTCAGGCCTCGGCGTAGACAGGTCATTCCCACGAAATCGTGAGAATTCAAGAAATTCACGTGTCACCGAACAGCACACGGTATGCAAGCCCTGATCACCCGCACAGGTATTGCAGCTGCCGTCGCGGAAAAACCCGGTCACAGGCGACATCGAGCACGCTTTTAGCTCACTTCCCAAAACATTTTTAGCCGGCAATTTTTCGTACAGGTCTTTCTTCACTACCTCATTCCCATTCAGGTCTTCAATATACGCTTTACGAATCGCGACATCTGATACAGCGATTTGTTGATATGCACCCTGAGTTTCTGGCGCCAGCTGTACTCAATAATACGGCGCCGATAAAGATGCAGGCTGACCGCCCCCCACACCTGCCACCACAAGATTGGATTCATGCTTTTGCCGGTTTTACCAGTTTCTTCATGCAACATGAGCACCGACATCTGTACCTCTCGGTCCTGCGGGTGCTGAAAATGTATACCGGTTGGGGAGAAGCCCATACGGTGAAAACGTGCGCTCTGCTCCGGCTCAGAAGACACCATGAGGTACTTCTTTCCCGCCGACAATCCCTCTCGGTACATGTTTTCGAATACACCATGCCATACGTCTGTGTCCTGATAGTGACGCTCAATACAAATGGCCGTGATCTCCATGATGTCGTCGTAACTCGGCAAATCAACAAACGCGCTCAATGGTACAAGCGAATCCAGCTCAAATGGTTTTTCTCCTCGCTCACCGAATACCAGTAGCGCACTGCCAATCACTCGCGCATTGTGGAAGGCAATAAGAATGCGACCATAGGCATCCTGCTGCAAAGCAAACTGCGCGATCGGAGCATCCTTGGTACATAAGCCTTTTGAGGCCATGGATTTTCTACGTAACTTGAGCACTGCCTCATATTCCGCCTGCGTCTCAACAAAACGATACTGAATCAGCTCCTGGATATGCGAAGCATTCAAGCCTGCCATGGCGATTTCTCTTGGCGTTTTCTGCGCGAAGTGAAAACAGTGTCGCGATAAGTCTTCCACCGCAGACAAGGTTAGAGTAGGGGTTTCCACAAAACACCGAATCAGATTCTCAGTCGTCAGCGACACATTGGAGATGCGTCCTTTTACATCCTGCAGGCCCCGAATAGAGCCGAGACTGAAACTTAACTCCATATCATTGAACAGCGTGAAGTCCGAGTTAATATTTGTGGCATAAAAACCATTGCGGGACAGACTTTCAAGCTCGAAGTAACTGTTCTGTTTGTAGAAGAAAGGGTGAATAAACTGCCCTTTCAGACTTTGTTCAGGCGACAAATGAATAGGCTGAAAAGCGTCATGCATGCATTTCTGTTGATGCTCGATCACCGCCGAAACTTTAATACGTCCGTTGCGCGCCGGCTGTTTATCGATCACCACTCCGCGAATCCGATACAAGTGATGTATCAGTGGACTGACGTGCACTTCAATCGTTGCACCGACCTTGCTGTTTTCTGCAACCTCTGGCAACACTGTGATCGCGAACCCGAGACTGGAAAAGTCGCTCAGCGATACTTCCTGCAGCTGCCCATTGTGCTCAATTTCTGCCCGGAAGCCGTGTTTTCCTGTCAGCGCCTGACGCGCAATGCGACGATCTTCGCGACTAATAAACTGCGTTTTGAATTCCATATTGCGCCCATTGATGCGCTGGCACGGCAAAGTACCTGCCAGCATGTGTTTCGATGCGCATTATTTCAAAACGAGGCCGGCGCGCCAAGCACCGTGAGCAGGGTTGCGACACCGTTATAGCAATAAGTGGCGAATATCCGCCAGCACAGAACACAGAAGCGTCGTAAAGCGCGCCGCATCCGCACCGTTGATGGCTCGGTGGTCGTAGGACAAGGACAAGGGCAGCATGAGCCTAGGCACAAACTCGCTACCATCGTACTTGGGTTTGAAGTCAGCTTTCGAGACGCCCAGTATGGCCACTTCCGGCAAATTGACAATCGGTGTGAACGCTGTACCGCCCAGACTACCCAGACTGGAAATGGTAAAGCACCCACCCTGCATGTCGCCAGGAGACAGCTTGCGCCGTTTTGCGCGATCGGCCATGTCCATACATTCTTCAGCCAGCTCCCAAATACTTTTGCGATCCACATCCCTAATCACCGGGACAACCAATCCAGCAGGCGTATCCACTGCCATGCCGATGTGCACATATTTCTTTCGGATCAGGCGCTGCTGCTCCAAATCAAGAGATACATTAAATTGCGGCAGCTTGCACAATACGTGGGCGCAGGATTTCAGCAGGAAAGGTAAGGGCGTGAGTTTAACGCCGCGCTGCTCCGCTTGCGCCTTTTGATCTTTGCGGAACGCCTCCAGCTCCGTGATATCTGCTTCGTCAAACTGGGTGACATGCGGCACATTCAGCCAACTGGTCGTCATATTAGCCGCAGTGACGCGTTGTATCTTATCGAGGTTTTCGATTTCAATTTCACCAAATGCCTCGAAATCGGGCAACTTGTAAGCCGGAAGAGCATTGCCGGGCGCACCTCCCTCCTGTGCGCGGGTTACCTGACTCTTGACATAGACTTTCAAGTCATCCTTAAGCACGCGACCTTTAGGGCCACTGCCTTGCACCTGTGCAAGGTCTGCACCCAACTCCCTAGCTAACTTTCTGACAGCCGGCCCAGCATGCACCCTAGCACCTTCTTTAGTTAGCATTTTTTCAATGTTTTGGGGCTTGGGGACCTGCGCTGCGTCCGAAGATTGAGGCTTGGTGTCGGATGCGCCAGATTGCAGCGAAGACGAAGTTGTTTCTGCCTCGCTGTCTTGATTCGAATCCCGACTACTAACCCCCTCATCACCGTCGACCGCCAACTGCCCAATCACATCTCCTTCCGACAGTTTGTCGCCGAGCGACACAGACAATGCTTTTAGTATGCCCGATGCCGGTGACGGAATTTCCATCGTGGCCTTGTCCGACTCCAACACGATAAGCGCCTGCTCCGCCTCAATGCTGTCGCCTTCAGAAACCAAGACTTCGATCACTTCGACTGCGTCACTGCCTCCTAAATCCGGCACGGTAATGTCGCGCGTTTCACTTTGCTGCCCCGAAGCCTGCGACGACGCTGCGCTCTGCAAGCCTGCATCCGCCGCACCACTTTCCTCTTTTTTGGGGCCGGCTGCGTGCTCGCCCGACTGACTGTCATTATCCGGCTCTTGCTCTTGCTCTTGCTCTTGCTCTTGCTCTTGCTCTTGCGAGGCATCCTCGCGGGCTTCTGTTTCAAGTTTCAGCAACAGATCCCCCTCTTTGACCTTGTCGCCGATCTGGATTTCGATACTTGATACTGTGCCGGACTCCGGACACGGCACTTCGACCGTCGCTTTGTCGGTTTCAATGACGACAATGGGCGCTTCAGCGTCTACCGGCTCTCCCTTTTCGACCAGAATCTCAATGACTTCAACCGCCTCATCTACACCAACATCGGGTACCGTTACGTCTACTGTACTCATGGTTCCCTCCTGTTAGCGTTGCATGGGGCTAGGGCAGTTTCGATCAAGCTTGTACTTACGCATGGCCTCAACCACCGTTTTGGCATCAAGCTCCCCCTCGCGCACCAGCGCACTCAACGCAGCGATCACGACATAGTGACGATCGACCTCAAAGAACTGCCTCAGTTTGTCTCGTGTGTCGCTGCGCCCAAAACCGTCGGTACCCAATACCGTGTAAGATGCGGGTACGTAGGCCCGAATTTGCTCGCCGTACAAACGAATATAATCAGTTGAGGCAACGACCGGCCCTTTACGATTCTCCAGACAGGTGCGGACATAACTTTTCTTTGCCTGCTTTTCGGGATTAAGCATGTTCCACCGGTGCACCTTCTGGCCATCGCGCGCCAATTCATTGAAGCTGGTCACGCTCCATACATCACTACCGATGCCATAATCATCAAGCAGCATTTTGGCCGCCGCCCGCACCTCATTGAAAATCGCACCACTACCCAGCAACTGCACATGCAACTTCTTGCCACGCCCTTTCGGTTTGGACTCTTCAAACAGGTACATGCCCCTCAGAATGCCCTCTTCGGCATTTTCAACGATGGGTGGCTGCACATAGTTTTCGTTCATCACGGTGATGTAGTAGTACACGCATTCGTTTTCCTCATACATTCGACGCATACCATCCTGAATAATCACCGCCAGCTCCGACGCATACGCCGGGTCGTAGGCGACACAATTCGGGATAGTGCCGGCCAGAATATGGCTGTGACCGTCCTGGTGCTGCAAACCTTCCCCATTCAGCGTGGTGCGCCCCGCCGTTCCGCCAATAAGGAAGCCGCGCGAACGCATGTCACCCGCCGCCCAAGCCAGATCACCCACACGCTGAAAACCAAACATGGAATAAAAGATGTAAAACGGAATCAGCGGGTAGTCATGCGTACTGTATGACGTGGCACAGGCCACCCATGCGGCCATGGCGCCGGCCTCATTGATACCCTCTTCGAGTATCTGCCCGGCTTGGTCCTCACGGTAGTACATGATCTGGTCACGATCATTGGGCACATATTTCTGCCCTTCCGCCGTATAGATGCCCAACTGCCGAAACATGCCCTCCATACCAAAGGTACGGGCTTCATCCGGCACAATGGGCACTACACGCTTGCCAATACGCTTATCTTTGGTCAGCGATGACAACATACGGACAAACGCCATGGTGGTAGAAACCTCACGGTCGCCACTACCTTTGAGTTGCGATTCGAATATCGATAAGTCCGGAACCTGAAGCGGCTGACTGTCTTTGCGCCGTTTTGGAAAAAAACCACCCAGCTTTTCACGCATGCGCTTCATATAGACCGCTTCAGGGCTATCGGGCGCTGGTCGGTAATAGGGCACACTTTCTATCTCACTGTCTTTGATGGGCACCCCAAAACGGTCTCGAAACGCCTTGAGAGAATCCGCATCAAGCTTTTTCAGAGAGTGCGTCGTATTGGTCGCCTCGCCCGCTTTACCAAAGCCATACCCTTTTATGGTGTGCGCCAGAATCACCGTCGGCTGTCCTTTATGATTCACCGCCTGATGGTAGGCCGCATAGACTTTGTAGGGGTCGTGCCCACCGCGGTTCAACCGCTCTATATCCTGGTCGGTTAGAGAGTCTGCCAGCTTTGCGAGTTCGGGATACTTACCAAAGAAATGTTTGCGCGTGTAAGCCCCCCCGTTGGATTTGAAATTCTGCATTTCGCCATCCACCAGTTCGTCCATAGCCCTTTGCATGGCACCATCTGTATCGCGCTCGAAAAGGGGATCCCACATTCGACCCCATACCACTTTAATAACGTTCCAGCCGGCTCCTCGAAACACGCCCTCGAGCTCCTGAATAATTTTGCCATTACCTCGAACAGGCCCATCAAGACGCTGCAAATTACAGTTCACCACAAATATAAGGTTGTCGAGTTTTTCGCGTCCGGCCAAGGCAATCGAACCAAGGGTTTCCGGCTCATCTGTCTCTCCATCGCCAACAAAACACCACACCTTACGATCTCGGGTTTCCGCCAGCTCGCGACTCTGCAGGTACTTCATCACATGCGCCTGATAGATTGCCTGCAAAGGCCCCAAGCCCATCGACACAGTAGGAAACTGCCAGTAGTCAGGCATCAACCACGGGTGCGGATAAGAAGATAAGCCTTCCCCATCTACCTCGTTGCGATAATGATCCATTTGTTCTTCACTCAAACGCCCCTCGAGAAAAGAACGTGCATAAATACCCGGCGAACTGTGACCCTGAATATAGATGAGATCTGCATCCCGCTTGTCGTCACCGGCGTGAAAAAAGTAATTAAATCCCACATCGTAGAGCGTGGCACAGGAAGAGAAAGTGGAAATATGGCCGCCCAATTCGCCAGGGCGTTTATTGGCGCGCAATACCATCGCCAGCGCATTCCACCTGATCAGTGAACGAATACGGCGTTCCATAAACAGATCGCCCGGCATTCGAATTTCTTTTTCAACCGGAATCGTGTTGCAGTAAGGCGTCGTAACAGAGTGAGGGAGATCCGTGCCCGTTTTGCGGAGCTTGTCGGTGAGCGTATTCAGCAAAAACTTCGCGCGGTCGAGGCCTTCATTTTCGATAACCGACGACAGCGCGTCCATCCACTCTGAGGTTTCTATCGGATCTGAATCATCCAGCATTGAAGTCTCCTTTTGGGAAATGCTGTAGCGGTGAAAATTTATTATTGTGTGTCGAACGAATATCTAGACAGTTTAGACCCTGTACCCGCATTGTGCTGCCTCAGGCTGCAAACTCGGAAAACGGACCCCGTGTTGCACGGTATCAACACAGTATTGCAGAAAATACTATGTACAATCAGGTGCATGAGATGCTCACATTTTGTACAATGCGCTTTTATTACTCAGCTAATGATGTACCCCTATGCAGTGGCTTCTCGCACGTTTTTTCTTGTTATGTTTTGGTCTTTCTTCTGCACACATCATGGCGGTCCAACCTCTCGATGAAGTGGGCTTAGAGGGCGTTTCAGCCGATGCCGGTGTGAATATACTGAATCTTTATGGTGCGACAGCCGCAGGGATTGCGCTAGACGCAGCCCCCGATGGTGGAGATGAGCTCAGAGGCCTCGCAAGCCAAGTTTCTCTCGACCAAACGCGTCACAGCGAAGCCACAGAAGCACAACCCGCTGCAGAGCAGCAACTCAGCGATCTGGAGCAAAGCCTGCAAACGCTGACGCGTGATCAGGAGTTAGGCAGCGTACTGTCGAGCCAGGAGGTGTCCAGCCTGTTAAACGCAAACAGCCTTACGCTCGGCCAAGCCAATGTATTACGCAACTCTTCAGAAATCCGATACCGGGATGCCAACTTCAATCGCGAGCTACAAACACTCGACGAAGATTCTGTGAACCTCAATCGCGACTTGCTGATCGAGCGCCTTAGCATCGAAAACCTAAGTGGTAACGACACAGAAACCAGCCGCAGTGCCGGCAGCATCTTTATTTCGGACTGGCGCTCGCGCGGCGCGACACGCATTCAGGCAGAATAATCGCCATCATCTTGAGCCCTAAGCGGGCGCCCTACCCTCTGCTTCCCCTATCAATTGGTCACGCGTTCACCGCAATAAGCACAGCATGATTTGGAACAGGCCATTTCAGGTTGGCGGTGTTTTAGATCGCCCGGCTTTGAGAACATCTGTTTTCCTGTTGTTCGCGTGCGATGCAGCTGTCATAGAAAGGAGACCAATAACAATGAAAATATATGAAATGAAGATTGCACCCAATCCGCGGAGAGTGCGCATCTTTTTGGCTGAAAAGGGTTTGCTAGATGAAATTGAATTCGTTGAGATGGATTTGCAAAAGGGTGAGAACTTAACACCGGAATTTCGCAAAAAAAACCCATTGACCAAAGTACCAGTGCTGGAGCTCGACGATGGCACCTGTATTTGCGAGACTGTAGCGATCTGTCGATTCCTCGAAGAACAGAATAAAGGCCCCAAGCTAATGGGCAATAGCCCGCTCGAACAAGCCCAGATAGAAATGTGGCAACGCTGGTGCGAATTTTACTTTCTGCTGCCCACCGGCATGTGCTTTCAACACAGCTCTGGTTACTTTAAAGACCGCATGACCCCGATTCCGGAATGGGGCGAATCCTGTCGAAAGCAAGTACTGGGATTCATGAAGCACCTGAATTCACACTTGGCCGAAAACACCTACCTGGCGGGCGAGCACTTCAGCATTGCCGATATTACTGCCCTGTGCGCCGTGGACTTCAATAAGGTAAATCGTATCGGCATCGATGACGCACATACGCACCTGAAGCGTTGGTACGCCACCGTCTCTTCACGACCTTCTGCGAAGGCATAGTCAGAGGCAGCGTCTCACCCCCTGTTATCATCCTTATGCGCGGGAAGGAGACACAAAAAAAGCAGGCTTCGGCCTGCTTTTTCCTGACTGAACACCGTTAACGGGTTCCGTAAACAACCATCGTTTTACCTTTAACCTGTACCAGCCCCTGATCCTCGAGAGTCTTAAGCACCCGGCCCACCATTTCGCGGGAACATCCGACAATACGCCCAATTTCCTGACGGGTGATTTTGATTTGCATACCGTCAGGGTGGGTCATGGCATCGGGTTCCTTACAAAGATCCAGCAAGGTACGCGCCACGCGCCCGGTCACATCAAGAAAGGCAAGATCGCCAACTTTACGTGTAGTCTGGCGCAAACGGCTCGCCATCTGCTCGCCGATGAAATATAGAATACGAGGGTCCTGCTGGGAGATTTCGCGGAACTTGGTATAACTGATCTCGGCCACTTCGCATTCCGACTTGGCTTTTACCCAGGCACTGCGCGAATCCATATTATCGAACAGCCCCATCTCACCGAAAAAGTCACCCGTATTGAGATAAGCCATTATCATTTCACGACCATCATCATCTTCAATGATTACCGTCACAGAACCTTTAATGATATAGAACAGCGAGTCGCTTTTGTCACCGGCATAAATGATGGTGCTTTTACTGGGATATTTGCGACGATGACACTGGGACAAAAAATAATCCAGATGTTTCGTTTTGCTTTCTACCGGTTTAAGAATAGTGGACATTCTGATTACCCTTCTAGTGCTTACTTGCTATCAAGCATTCTTCCATATTAAGAGAACTGCCTATACCACCCTGTTTTTCGAAAGTCAGTCACAGAAAAACTTGAGTTTTAACAAGCAACTTATTGATCTCTAAAAAAGTATAGACCATGAAAATCATAGCACCCCCTTTAAATTGCGCAGTGTTTATCAAGACAGCTGAAATTGTGTTAATCTGCCGGGCCAAATTGTTACGAACCGTCAGGAAATGTATGAAAGCGCGAATCACGTGGGGTGGCGATGCCAAGTTTGTGGGTCAATCAGGATCGGGCCATGAAATCGTTATGGATGGCCCACCGGATCACGGCGGCAAGAATCAGGGGCCCCGCCCGATGGAGATGCTGCTACTGGGACTGGGCGCGTGTACGTCTTTCGATGTTATGAGTATTTTGCAGAAATCGCGCCAGGATGTGACGGACTGTTATGCAGAAATTGAGGCCGAACGTGCTGACGCGGTGCCCAGTGTGTTTACCCACATAAAAATACATTTTGTGGTGAGCGGCAATCAGCTCAAAGAAAGTCAGGTCAAACGCGCCGTGAGCCTCTCTGCCGAAAAATACTGCTCCGCTTCGATCATGCTGGAAAAGGGCGGCGTCAACATTGATCACAGCTACGAAATCAAATCTGCCAGCTAGTGTCCGCGCCGCATCTATCATCGTAGTGTTTGCTACAAAATTTCATTGAAAAAGCGGGAGGCGAGTGCATAATACGCGCTTTTTGTACCCGTCTCCCCGACGCCGCATCTGATGAGAGGCTTGTCTATGGACAAAAAGCTGAAACTCCACGGGTTTAACAACCTGACTAAATCACTCAGTTTCAACATTTACGATATTTGTTACGCCAAGTCCGACAAAGACCGACGGGAGTACATTGAGTATATTGATGACATGTATAACGCGGAGCGTCTGACTCAGATCCTTACCGACGTCGTCTCGATCATTGAGGCCAACATACTCAATATTGCACGTCAGGATTACGACCCTCATGGTGCCAGCGTCACCATGCTGATCGCTGAACATGAAGTAGCTCCCACTGCCGACTCCAACAGTGAGGCGCCCGGCCCGTTACCCGACGCGATCGTTGGGCACTTGGACAAGAGCCATGTCACCGTGCACACCTACCCCGAAAGTCATCCGGTGAACGGCATCAGTACTTTTCGTGCCGACATAGATGTGTCCACCTGCGGCCTTATTTCTCCCCTGAAAGCCCTGAATTATCTCATTCACAGCTTTGATTCCGATATCGTTATGCTCGATTACCGCGTGCGTGGCTTCACCAGAGATGTTGACGGAACCAAGCATTACATCGACCACGAGATCAACTCGATACAGAATTATCTGAGTGACGACACCCAGGACGCCTACCAGATGGTCGACGTCAACGTCTATCAGGAAAACACCTTTCACACGAAAATGCTGTTAAAAGACTTTGAACTGAAAAACTACATTTTTGGGGAGGACAAGCACAAGCTTTCAACTTCAGAGCTGGAAGAAATAGAAACCAACCTGCGCCGGGAAATGCAGGAAATTTTCTATTCTCGCAACTTTAGTCACTGAGCCGCTGCTTCACTCAGCAGTTCATAGTCGGCGATCGTCGACCCCTGGACATAGTCGACGCAGAGCTTTTTCATGCGTTGCAGGCAAATGGCCGAGTCGACGGACGAGGCCAACACTTCTTTACCAACCTGATGTGCAAGCTCAACGATGGAGTCCGTCGCCACCTCGTCGGCCTCTTCATCGTTCAGCAAATCGATGTAACCCTCATCAATCTTGATCATGTCCACCGGCAACATTTTGAGTAGCGGAAAGGGTGAACGCCGGGTACCAAAATGGTCGAGGCAGAAGCGAAAGCCTTTCGCCATCAGGTGTTTGATCATATCGGCCGCCGCATGAATATTATCCACGACCGCCAAGTCATAAAGGTCAAACCAGATCCGGCGCGGATCGAGCTGTTCACGGTCCACCAAATCAAGCAGCTGATCTTTGAAACGATCGTCTCGAAATGCGTATCCGCTCAGCTTCACGCGCATGTAATCAATGCCGTCCCATTCAGGATCACCCTGAGTAAACTTTTCCACCAGGGTGGCCACCCACCACTGATCGAGAGCCCGGGCCTGCGCTTCGTTTTCTGGCTCAAAGGACAAGCCGGTACCCGCTTCAGAACACAACAGCTCATACTGTTCCTCATGCACCGAGTCCGGAGCCAGCGACATCGCTTTCTGACAAAAAATGTCAAAACGAATGCGGCTTAAATCAGCGCTACTCCGTTCATCCTGCTCTTCAATCTTCACCTGCTCCGCCACTACTGCCGCCGCAGATGATTCACCCCCTTCTCCTCCATCCTGACGCTGCGCACGATGCGCCTGACTGGCCTGCGCAATGGGGCGCGCAGCATGTCGAATCATCGACTCGGGATTATTGAAGCCCAGCTGACCACGACTCTCGCCCACGGCAACCAACAGGGGCTGTTCTTTATCTGCATCGCTTTGACAGAGCTCAACCAGCAACTCACTGCAACGCAGGTTAATCAGGTCCAGATCATCGTTAACCTGAAACATCGCGAAATCGGTAGCCGACAGGCGGCCAATCACAGCTCCCTCGCTCGCCAACTCCTCTAATGTCGCGGCAACGCGCTTCACAAAGCTGTTACTCAGACGCGCGACTTCACCCTCCTGGATGGCGGCAAAACGAATGTAGAGCAAGCTGCACGCAGCCGTACGATCGCCCTGTTTCATAATGGCACGCACTTCGCGACAGAATTCGCTGCGCTTCGCTAACCCGGAAACTTTGTCGTGACTCGCTTCAAAGGCCAGCTTGTCGTAGACATCCTTAACCATGTCATCCAGCCCCTGATTCACGATGGGTACTTCGTAATCCGGATCCGGCATCACAATGCCATCCTTCAGGTAGCCTGCGAACTTGAACAGGCCTAATTCCACAACTTTCATCCCTTGGTGGTTCACACACACAAACTTACTGTAGCCTTTGGCAATCCACACTAGGCGCATATACTGCGTCTCTTCATCGGGCCGGTTAAATTGCAGCCACGTGCCAACCGCAATGGATTTAGCTCGTAATATCCAGTGTTTCAGCTCTTTGGATTTTTTAACATTCTGCAACGCCTGCTCGTCTTCGGATTCTGGTACATCCAGCGGAGGCACCTCAACCGATTCGAACGAGCCCTGCTTCACCCCGTCAATAAAACGCTTCAATTGCTCACGCACCACCAGCGGTGCATCTTGCGAGCCGGAAACTTCCTGCAACCCTGACTGAATGCGGGGCAACACTGCTTTCATATCCAGAGGGTGTGAAGCATCCGCCCCATAGGCCAACAGCTCATCAATGACCTGCAGATTTTCGCGCCATTCCTTACTGTTCTCACCATGACGAATATGCGTGAGCTGGAGCAAATCCTGCCAGCCGTTCTGTACCAGTGTCTGCACTGCCAGGGGGACGGCCTGATGTGCCATTTTCTGATTCAGGGTACGCGCAACCGCCGACTTAGCCTGCTCGACCCTATGCACGCCTTCGGCCGCCGCAGCCACACGCTCAACGTTCTTCTTGTATAACTGATTCTGACGATCGACCAGCTCATTCAATTCCGTGAGCACCTGGTCAAACACCTGCGTATCATCTTCGAACTCCTCAACGATACGTCGCACCAGTGACTCGATTCGATTTTGATGGTTCGGAGTGAGTCGTGACCCTTTCGCCCCCAATTGCGCAATACGGTTCATCACCGCCCGAACCGAATTCGTACCATCCTCGAAGAACCCTTCGTCCTGCAACAGCATCTTAAGGACCGGTATTTCCAGTCGATGGAGTTGCTGCTTGGCTAATTGAGTCAGGCGGGGATTACCGTGAAGGCTATCGAAGAAACGATCCACCACATCAATGGCGACCTGCTGGTCTTCGTGAATTTGTTTGGCGCTGTCGCCGCCATCACGCAGATTTTCCAGTACGCGCTTCATCAACCCGTCGCCGCGCGAGGCATCGACTTCCGACTGCAATGCCGCCGCTTGTAGAGTACTCAGACCACGCGCAAGTTCGTCCGCTGAGTAACTGCCCCCAGGAGACGCCGTTGGGCGGTCTGTAGAAGGCGCTGAAACCGGTGTTTGCAGCGAACGAACGAGTCCCACTACATTGCGATAAGAAATTTCAGTGGCGGGCGCGCTAGGTGGCTGCCCCTCAGATGCCTTGGCGTCCGGGGGGGATTGTGGTGAGAAGAATGGAGGCTGCGTAGCCGTTTGACTCTGTTGCTCAGCCGACACCGGCATACTCGCGGAGGGCGTACTTCCGTAAACAAACTGTGGTGGCCCAATCGGGTCATCCGGCGCAGCCTCATCTGAAGGTTGACCGTCTGTCTCGGGGGCTGGCTTTGGCTCAGGTGAAGACGCGTCGGGAGAGAGCGGCTTGGATGGCTCCGGCGACTTTCTGATCTGGCGTGTTAAATCAAGTTCCGGCAAGACATTGTGCCGAATCAGAATCTGATTAAGCTCTTCATAAAGCGACTCAAGTTCACCCATCACTTCACGTTCAAACAATCTGAACAGCAGCTTTTCAATGCTGCCCTCCTCTACGACGATACCCGTAATCGCACGCTGATACGCATTGACGATAAGCGACGGCCCCAGAGGGTTTTCGTGGTGTTTTTTATCCGACAGCCCCACTTCATCCAGACGCATCTTGAGCGGCAACAGTAATGATCGATACTGAGTTTCGGACTTGGTGATCAGAACGCGTGTCGTCAACCAGTCTTCAAACTCTCCCTTGTCGATCAAGGCCAGATTCTCCACCATCTCTGCATTCTTCTCGGGCGCCAAGTGGCGTCCCATGGGGTCGCGAATGGCATCGAGAAAGCGTTGCTGTATAGGCATTTTGCCACGCTCTACTTTATTGGCGACTTCCATTGTGGCATTCGCCAGCTGATCCGTTCTTGCCTCCAGAGCCGCATCCTTAATACCCGAAACCAGCTTGGGCCAGAACTCATGTAGCAAAGGTGCGATATACTGCTGAACCGCCTCCACACACTCCTCAACAATATGTTGAATCTCTTCACGGGGGTACGATACCGGATGCGTATCATCGGCAAACTCACCCAAGGCCGCCACGGCTTCATCGAAGCGCCCCCTGAAACGAATACCTGCGGCGCCCTTTAACAGATGCGCAGGCTCTGCCGCAATCTCCTGGGTGGCACCATGACGATCCTGAAAACAAATCGTAAAGCCCCGGTTGGGCCCTACAGACTGATCAGACTCCAAGGCCTTGGAAACAGCCATGGAAAACTTGAGAAACATACCCTGATCACAGTAATCCGCGACAATACAAGGCCACTTGGCGCCGCCCTCCAGGCGAACCACTGCATCAAGATGGATCGGTTTACGTAAACTCGACCTGCGTTCCATAGTTATTCCCTGTCCTAATCAATGATGGAAATTCCAACACTTTTTTGCGCAAGTATAGCGCTAGGTTTCACGTTATTCTGGCACCAATTTTTTTACCAGCACCTTGGCATTACGATCCCTGTTGTAGACTTTTTCACCCGGCAGTTCGTCCGCGGCCACCGGTGCAAAGCCACGCTCTCTGAACCAGTGTTCAGTCTTGGTAGTCAATACAAAAAGCCGTTTAAAATCCTGTGCCAATGCCCGCTCTTCAATCGCTTTCAACAATTTATCGCCTCGTCCTTCACGCCGATAGGCCTCATGCACTGCAAAGCAGGAAAGCTCCCCCGCCTGTTGGCTCGGAAACGGGTACAAACCGGCGCAGCCGATAATCGCGTTATCGCGCACATCTACCAAAAAAAAGTCGAGTTCAACCTCCAATCGTTCCCGCGAGCGTCGTACCAGATAGCCTTCTTCCTCTAAAGGCAATATCAATTCCTGAATGCCATTAATGTCTTCCAGACGCGCAGATCGGATTTCGTCATAGTTCTCTCCCGTCACCATGGTGCCCGTACCATCGCGCGTAAACAGCTCTTCAAGCAGCGCGCCATCCAACCCGTAATTCAAAATATGTGCCCGGGGTACACCGCTGCGACACGCTCTTGCGGCGGCCACCAATTGATTTCTGCCGTCCTGCGGCAAGGCGGTATTACGGGACCACTCGAGAGCGGACTCAATGCCAAGCTCATGCGGCAGGGTCTCGTGGTCGTCACGCAACACGTCTTCCTGCCCCAGCAGCACCAGTTTGTCGGCCCCGGCCTGAACTGCGACTTCTGCTGCCAAGTCTTCATAGGCCAGATTGAAGATATCACCCGTTACGGAATATCCCAGCGCCGGCATCAACACAATCGCCTTGGCATCCAAGGTTTTATGGATAGCACCAGTATGCACCTTTCGCACCAAACCCGTGTGACATAAATCTACACCATCCAGCACACCCATTGGCTTGGCCATCACAAAATTGCCGCTGACAACACTGATTCTGGCTCCATGCATCGGTGAATTAATCACCCCCATGGACAACTTTGCTTCAAGTTCCGCGCGCAATCGACCATAGGCCTCCAGCACGACAGGCAGGCACTGCTGGTCCGTGACTCGCAAGCCTTTATGAAACTTGCCAGGTATATGCTGACGCGACAAGCCTTCATCGATCTGGGGTCGAGCGCCAAACACGACGATCAGACGCACACCCAAACTATTGAGCAGGGCCAAATCATGTATCAGGTTTTCGAGATTCGCGTGTTCCAGCGTTGCGCCACTAAGGGCTATCACCAAGGTCTGGTTGCGATGTGCGTTGATATATGGGGATGCATGTCGAAACCAGCTTACCCAATCTTTTGTGTTCACTCCTGACTATCCTGCTTTCTCATCGCCGGCCTCTATACAATAATGCACAATTAAATCGCGTACTACCCGTGCCATCGGTTCAATCTGATTCATCGCCAAATATTCATTGGGCTGGTGTGCCTGATCGATAGAACCTGCGCCCATCACCACCGTTTCCAAACCCATCTTCTGAAACCAGGAGGCTTCAGTAGCAAAGGCGACAGCCTTTGCCTGACGGCAGGTAAACTGTTCGCACTTACGCACCAATTCCGCAGTAGCGGGCGTCTCAAATGCCTCTACAGGTTGGATGAGGGGCTGCAGCGCGATCTTCAAATCAAGTTCATCCGCTAGCGCACCCAGTCGCGAAGCAATGACAGAGTGCAGCTCCTCGCTCGACATGCCCGGCAAAGGCCGCACGTCAAAACTCAGCTCACAGTGCCCGCATATGCGGTTCGGGCTATCCCCGCCCGCCACACGCCCCAGATTGAGCGTGGGGAACGCCACTTCAAATAATGGGTTGTGGTGCGTCTGCTGTAATTCCTGGCGGAATTGCAGCAGTGCCTCCAGCATTCTATGCAGCCCTTCAATCGCGTTGTTGCCCAACAATGGATTAGACGAATGACCGGATTTGCCGCTAATACTCAGCGACTCCATCATGATTCCCTTGTGCATTCTTACCGGCGTTACACTCGTCGGCTCACCAATAATAGCTGCACGCCCCAGCTTGCGACCACTGTGCGCGAGCGCTCGCGCACCCGACATCGAGCTTTCCTCATCTGCGGTTGCCAGAACAATCAAAGGTTCCCGTAACGTAGCGCCTTCAAGCATCCTCAGCGCTTCGATAATGATGGGGAAGAACCCCTTCATATCGCAAGTGCCCAAACCATAATAGCGGTCGCTATGCACGCCTAATTCAAATGGATCACGCTGCCACTTTTTTGCGTCATACGGCACGGTATCCGTATGCCCGGCAAGCACCAATCCACCATCTCCATGACCCAGCGTCGCAATTAGATTTACCTTTCCGGGGTGATTCTCGACGTTGATGATCTCTGTGGTAAAGCCCAACTGATCAAACCAGTCAGCAAGACATTGCACAACCTGTTGGTTACTCTGATCCCAAGTACTGTCGGGTGAAGAAATAGAAGGTATCGCCACCAACTGTGCCAGCAATTGCTCAAACTCCGGCAACAACACGCCGGGAACGCAGGTGATACCCGGCGCTACTGCCATTGGGCCAGCTCCAGGATGTCCTCCCGTGCGATCGGAAACGACAGTTTGCCTCCTTTCAACATCTGACTCACCACGATGTGTTTCTTGGTCTCGTTTTCCAACACACCCTCAACTCGCCTACCGTCCAGCGTCTCTACTCTGATACGAACACCCGGAACAGCGACGAACTCGGCGAGAGATACCGGCACATAGGCTTTAACTGCCACATTTGACGCGACATTAGCCTCACTCTTTTCCGTGTCTTTGGCGGCAGGCTGTTGCGCGGGGGCTGGCGGCATAAGGCGCTGGCTATCGAGCCGCAATGCCACCTGTTCAATCTGGGCATCATTGACACGCACCTGAACACCTAGAGGACCGACCAATTCACGATCCAGATAATGTGACCAGTCGCCCAACTGAAGGCGATTTTCGGCTTGCATCGCGACGCTAATCTTGCCGCCCAGGGCCATGTAATTGGCATACATGGCCGCCAGACGATCATTCATGACCAAGCCTTGTGAGGCGAGGGTTTCCCGCCACTGCTGCGCCGCAATCAGAGCGAAACCCTGACGAGACCATTCGGTACTTTCAGTACAGAAGTTACTGAGGCGGCGAAAATAACCATTTTCGACATAGCTGAACTGAATGGAATCAAAAGCAAGCGCTTCCCAGCGCAAACGATCAGGTGTCTGCGGCAGCGCACTGGAGGGCATGACCGCATACATATCGATGCGCCCTCGCTCAGCCAAATCCACCCCCACTGACAGATTGCCACGTTGAGCGTCGAGATTGATCGCTATATCAAAATCCATAGCCAAGCGATCGATACCCAAGGCACCATAATACTCCTCTACCTCAAGTTCCTGCGCCTTGCGACAGGCGTGCACCGAAAACACGTCTTTTATCACGGGATGTATTTCCTGCGCCAGCCAGTCATCAAGCCCTATTCCGCGCAGCTCGGTTTGACCTGATTCCGTCCGGATACGCATCACACCGCTCCAGTCTTCGCCTCCGGAAAGCGAGGGCAGGCGAGCGATTAGATCCAAGTAATCATCGAAGTAGATATGGACTTTTTTCGCTGCGTAAGTGCGCTTCAGGATGTACGGGGTGATGGCAAATCCGTGCAGGGTAAGCATGCCATTGAAGTCGGCCGACACCCAATCAACAGAGAGGTCGAGATCACTTTGATGTTGCTGCTGTATCGTATGAAGTGCCTGATGCGCAAAATACTGAATGGCCGCCTGACTGACAAAAATGACCAAAAATGCACACACGCCCAGAAAAATCAGGGCTTTTTTCATATCAAACTCGTTCCCTGTAGAGAGTAATAAGACCGTGACATCATACGCGATGGGATATTCAGGCACGCAGCCAGTAATGCAGTGAAGTTAAAGCACCCCACATAGCTACTATAGCAAAGCAACAGAGACTTGCCCTTTCAGGCATGGTGATAAGTTTTAACATCCACGATGTTCCCGTACATATCAAACTCTGCTATAACTTTGTTTGTTCACCGTGACTCCAATTCCCATTGGTACCTAAGGCTCTCATAGATCATGCCCCAGTTTTCGACCGGCAACTCAAACGGCAGCGATATTACCAAAGCTGTTGCGCTGCTGAAACAAACGCTTCCCGAGATGAATAAACGCAATATTGCTACCACGCCAGAGAACTATGCCGTGTGGTATGAGTACGTTAGTGGTGAAAATAGCGAGCTAGTGGCCGCAATTCAAGCTCTTGATCACAACAAATCCAACTACACGAACGAACTGCATCGTGACCTTTACAATCGCTACATCGCCAGCGCTCGGGAAGCTGCGGTCAACAAGCTCAGTGAAAGTGTCCGCGAGGTCGTCAATGAATTATTGGGGAAAATCGGCTCGGAAGGTGAAGGGCTCATTCGCTACTCAAATAGCCTGAACCAGTTCAGCAGCGATGTCGACGCGGCCAACGATGCGAACGAAATACGCGCACTGATTAATCAATTACTCGAAGAAACCCACCGGCGCGAAGAGTCATCGCGTCAAATGCAAGAGTCATTGACCTCGATGGCGCAAGAAATGAAAAACCTTCGGGCAGAGATCGCACGCCTTAATTCCGAAGCCACAACGGATGCCCTGACGAAAGTTCACAATCGCCGCGCGTTCGACATGGAAATCGGCCAGGCGATATCCTCCAGCAAAATCGATAATCGTCCATTATGCATGCTGCTTTTGGACATCGATCACTTCAAGCAGTTTAACGATAAATTCGGCCATATGATTGGCGACAAGGTACTTCGCTTCGTCGCCACACTGTTGAAGAAATGCATTAAAGGTAGCGATATGGTAGCGCGCTTTGGCGGTGAGGAATTTGCGATTCTACTACCTGAAACCGACTACACGGGCGCTATGACAGTAGCTGAAAACATTCGTGACAAACTGGCGAAACAAACGCTTTCAGATAGCGCCGAAAAAATGCAGCTCGGCACGATCACCATTTCCATTGGCACCGCTTTGTATCATTTTGGCGAAGAACCGGAAGAACTGATTCATCGTGCCGACCGCTGCATGTATGAAGCAAAACGACAGGGCCGTAACCGCGTGGTGGGCGAGCTCGACCTAGAGGACAAAGAGTCCAACACCGAAACATTTATTTAGCCAGCATTCAATAACGGTTCATGGCGATACCGAGTGATTGGATATCAAGGTACCTACACCCTCGTCGGTGAAGATTTCGAGCAATGTCGCGTGATTGACGCGTCCGTCGATGATATGAGCGCTTTGCACTCCCTGTTTCACAGCGTTCAGCGCACAATGGATCTTTGGCAACATCCCACCATAAATTGTCCCATCGGCAATCAAGTCGTCCACCTGGCTGGTTGATAAGCCGGTCAGAACTTCGCCTTGCTTGTTCTGTAAACCGGAAATATTGGTCAGCAAAATCAATTTCTCGGCATGCAACTCTTCAGCCACCTTGCCAGCAACCAAGTCGGCATTAATGTTGTACGAGGAGCCGTTCTCGCCTACTCCAATGGGAGCAATCACAGGTATTACATCGCTTTGCGTCAACATATTGATTACCGACGCATCAATCGCACTCACCTCTCCGACATGACCAATATCAATAATTTCCGACTTCTGTACTTCTGGAGACGAACGCTTTACCTCTAGCTTGCGAGCACGAATAAAATTGGCGTCTTTTCCTGTCAGGCCTACCGCCTTTCCGCCATTGCGGTTGATGAGCGCAACAATTTCCTTATTGACCAATCCCCCCAGCACCATTTCGACAACATCCATGGTTTCGCCATCGGTGACCCGCATACCGTCGACAAAGTGACTTTCTATATTCAAGCGAGACAACAGATCACCAATTTGAGGCCCCCCACCATGCACAACAATGGGGTTCATACCCACGGCTTTCATGAGCACCACATCGCGGGCAAAACTATTCTTCAACTCTTCGTTTTCCATGGCATTGCCACCATACTTGATCACAATGGTGGAACCGGCAAAACGCTGAATGTAAGGAAGCGCCTTATTCAGTACTGAGGCAACCTGTATGGCGGATTCTTTATCGAGACTCATCATCTATCCAAACTTGCGTAATTAAGCTTAAAAATCGAGAGCCAAGCTGGCATCAACCTGCTTTAGCACCTGCTTGAAAGAAGCCTTGATCGACTCCAATGCAGCCTCATCGTCGGCCTCAAAACGCAACACAAGCACGGGCGTTGTATTGGAAGCCCGACACAAGCCCCAGCCATTCGGATAATCTGCGCGCAAACCGTCGATTGTAGAGACGCTCGCTTCACCAAACTGATCTTTAAGCGAGCACAGTTTATCAATAATGGCAAACTTGCTCTCATCGGTGACCGTGATATTGATTTCAGGCGTACTGATATCCTCCGGAAAATCGGCGAATACTTCATCTGAGGGCCGATCGTCCACACCCAGAATTTCCAGCAGCCGTGCGGCACTGTACAAGCCGTCGTCAAACCCGTACCAGCGCTCCTTGAAAAAGACATGGCCACTCATTTCTCCCGCCAGCAGCGCACCGGTTTCTTTCATTTTAGCTTTAATGAGAGAGTGCCCCGTTTTCCACATAATGGGGCGCCCACCATAGCTCGTAATCAGCGAACTCAATCGGCGCGAACATTTCACATCATAGATGATGTCAGCCCCAGGATTGCGCGCCACAACATCTTTCGCAAACAGCATCAACAATCGATCTGGCCAAATTATTTTACCGACATTGGTAACCACACCCACCCGGTCACCGTCGCCATCAAAGGCGAGACCTATGTCCGCATCATGCTCTTTCACTGCAGCAATCAAGTCCTGAAGGTTTTCCGGCTTACCGGGGTCTGGGTGGTGATTCGGAAAGGTACCGTCCACGTCGCAGTATAGCGGAATCACCTCACAGCCTAGCTCTTCAATCAGCACAGGCGCTAAATCCCCCGCTACGCCATTACCCGCGTCCACCACCACTTTAAGCGGTGCGGCAACCGCAATATCATCCAAAATGGTATTGAGATAGTCACGATCTACCGGCTGCTCGCTACGCGCTCCCTGCCCCTCGGCAAAATCCTGCAAGACGATGCGGTTATACAACTTCTGAATATCTTCGCCCGACAACGTGTTGCCGGCAATCATCATTTTGAACCCGTTGTAGTTGCTTGGGTTGTGGCTACCGGTAATCATTACCCCCGAGCCAGTTTCGTGGTGATGCGTTGCAAAATAAAGCACCGGCGTCGGCACCTGCCCGACAATAATGACATCGGCGCCGGTCGAGATAATGCCGCGCGTAATCGCCTCACAGTAATCACGACTCGACAAACGCCCATCGTAACCCACACACAATGTTTTTTGTCCCTGAGCAAGGGCTTCACTCGCCAACGCTTTACCAATGAGCTCCACGACACCTTCATTTAGACTATCATCCACAATACCGCGTATATCATATGCACGAAAAATAGACTGGGGTACTTCGATATCCAACTGCTCTACCTCTTCCACCATGGCTCCCGCCACATTGCCGTCATTAACATCCTGCTGCAAAGGATCTGTTGTCATTTCCGCCTCGGAGAGCACGTCCAAATCCAAGAGGTCATCTTCGAATAATGGCGCGTCATCCGCACTTGCATGGGACTTTTCCAGACCTGATTCAACCGGTTTAGCAGCCCGGGCCTGTAATTTCTGCCCAGCAGCTTGCGTAACGGCAGCAACCATGGAATTGAGTTCCGCAAAGGGTAACAATGCCTTTTTTTTGCCTTCGCCGGAAATCGCATTGCGCATCAATTTGGTTGCGAGCAAGAGTGCGCCTTTGATGCTATTCATCCGAAGTCTCACGAGCATCAAAACCGACAACGCGATAAGCAGACTTGCGATCAAAAACACTAAACCCGGCGTGACGCGATCCAACTCGAACCATGCACGCTGAGCGGGCGCATATTTAATCGACCACTGTGGAACGAGAGAAGAGACCACTACCTGCTGCGCCTCGCCCCCCTCTCCAACACTCAGCACATCCCGCAACGCACTTCCAGACCCCGTTACCAACGCCAGCCTGCCACCAGGAAACTCTTTAGGCAGCTTCAGTAACGCCGCAAGAGGCTGGGCATCAAAAATTGCCAAGTAAACACGACCTGTTTCTGTGGTTAACGCAACCTGATAGAACCAACGCTTCTCATGGTAAAACCCCTCAACCAGGACCTCCTCCTGCTCTACCGCTGAGCGCAAAATATCCACACTCGCGAAACTCAAATCCGGATAGGTATTGCGTACATTTTTTAACTCTGACTTTTCAAACTCATATAGCGCGACCAGGTCTGGAAATGTCAGTACAGAGAGGTTTTGTTCGGAGGCAAACTGTAGGGCACTCACACGCTCAGCGATTTTTGTATTAACCAGCTGTTGGGCCGCAAGCACTGTGCGGAGGTTCTGGTCGCCCCGAATGGCACGCTCGTGAGGCGCAAAAAACATGAGTTCCAGAACGCACGCAAGAATGGCAATGCCCAAAATTACCAGCGCGGCAGGCTGCCATGCCCATGCATGCAGAAAAATACCACCAGGCTTGACGACTGCACTCTTATCCTTTCTTTTGGGCGCTACTTCTGCAACGACTTTTTTAACAACACCCGTATCTTTCTTTCCGAACTTCATGCCCTAAAATCCATGCCGTAGTGAGTTTTTATTTTATACTCGCACACCTTTTATTCCAGCGAATACTAAAGCTAATCACGCCCCGTAGACCCAAAACCACCCGTTCCACGTTCAGAGGCACCGAATGTCTCAACAATCTCAAAGCCCACCTGAACCACGGGGACAACGACTAATTGCGCAATACGTTCGCCAACAGAAATTGAAAACGCCTCTGCACCGCGATTCCAGCAGGACACCATCAACTCGCCCTGATAATCGGAATCAATCAGGCCAACCAGATTCCCCAACACAATACCGTGCTTATGACCTAGCCCTGAACGCGGCAAGATCATGGCTGCCAACCCCGGATCCTCAAGGTGGATCGCCAAACCAGTCGGAATCAGCATTGTTTCACCAGGGCTCAGCACCCTCTCCTGATCCAGACATGCGCGAAGATCCAGCCCTGCGGAGCCATTGGTTGCATAATGCGGTAGGGGAATCGAATTGCCGATACGAGAATCCAGCACACGGACCTGAATACTGGGCTTAGTCGTCACTCGCTCTATCTCCTCTGAACGTGGCGATTATTTGCGTCGTTAAACGGTTCGCCAATTTGTTTTTGTCCTGTTTCTCAAGATGCAGTTCTTGCGACTTCGTTAATACAACTACTTCGTTCTGATCCGCATTAAAGCCAATGTCACCGCGAGACACGTCATTGGCAATAATCATATCCAGTTTTTTCCTTTGCATTTTATCTCTGGCATAAGCAAGTACATCCCGAGTTTCTGCCGCAAAACCTACCGTGAAAGGCCGCTGCTCTAAAGACGACACATCCGCGACGATGTCGGGATTGCGCACCAAAGCAATACTCATAGACTCGCTACCACTTTTCTTGATTTTCTGATCAGATGGCACAGCAACTCGGTAGTCAGCAACTGCAGCCGCAGCAATAAAAATATCACAACCTTCATGACATGCATTGATTGCCGCTTTATGCATTTCCGCCGCAGAGTCTACTTGCAATAAGCGCACTCCATGGGGCACATCCAAACCGACCGGCCCTGATATGAGGGAGACGTTCGCACCCGCTCGCTGAAAGGCATTTGCCAGCGCAAACCCCATTTTTCCTGAGCTGTGATTACTGATATAGCGCACGGGATCGATCGCTTCACGAGTTGGCCCCGCAGTAATCGTCACGTTCAAACCTTGCGCATCGCCTGCGGCTTCCACACACCCAAAGTATTCCGCGATGCCCTCCATAAGGGAAGCAGGCTCCTCCATACGACCAGGACCAACATCTCCGCACGCCTGCTCGCCCTCTTGCGGCCCCCAAACAAGAAATCGTGGCGCCATCAAAGTCTGCAAACGCCGAACGTTATCCTGTGTAAGCGCGTTAAGCCACATGGCCTGATTCATTGCAGGAGCTATCGCAACGGGCACTTCGCTGGCCAACAAAGTCGTCAACAGTAAGTCACCAGCCATGCCTTGCGAGTATTGGGCAATAAAATGCGCTGTAGCGGGAGCGACTATGATCAGATCAGGCCACTTCGCCAATTCAATATGCCCCATGCCGGCTTCAGCTTCCGGATCCAATAGCGATGTATGCACGGGATTGCCCGACAAGGCCTGCAATGTGAGAGGAGTAATAAATTCCTGCGCGCCCTTAGTCAATACAACCCTGACGTCAGCACCTTCTTTTGCCAAAAGCCGACAAAGTTCGGCTGATTTATAAGCGGCTATCCCACCGGTAATACCCAGTAGAATTTTTTTATTGAAAAGCTTGGGCACCATGAATGCTTATTTCCAAACGGCCATCAAAACAGTTGCGAAAGATAGCACTCGTAGGGAATTAATGCACGACTGGGACTAGCGAGAAAGGAATTAGAGAGAATTGCGCCTTAAAACAGAAGCGGAGGGAGAGCTCCCCCCGCCCGAACACTCTGATTTACAGAGGCTTAACTGCTTCAGCCTGTGGGCCTTTTTGGCCTTGACCAACAGTAAATTCAACCGCTTGACCATCGCTCAGTGTTTTGAAGCCATCAGCGTCAATCGCGCTGAAATGTACAAACACGTCAGGGCCGTTTTCTTGCTCGATAAAACCGAAGCCTTTAGATTCGTTGAAAAATTTAACTTTACCAGTAACACGATCAGACATAAGTCATCCTTTAAAAATAAACAATACAATTGGGCCTAAAAACTGGATATAACTTATGTTTTACAGGACGAGGTACAACAAGAGGCAATCGAAACGCTAGACATAACAAATATAGCCGGGTTTTCATGGCTAAGCGCAGTATACTCCCATTCCACTTTTAAAGAAACATAGTTAACGAGATAAAATGAATAAGCTCAAACGCAGCGAAATATTTTCAAGATTCCAGCGAGAAAATCCCAAGCCCGAAACCGAGCTTCACTATACAAGCCCCTTTGAATTGCTAATTGCCGTTATTCTTTCCGCCCAAGCCACAGACAAAGGCGTTAATAAAGCAACAAAAGGCCTGTTTGCAAAAGCAAACACCCCCGAAGCAATATTAAAGCTTGGATTAGAAGGCTTAAAGCAAGAAATCAAGACTATCGGCCTGTTCAACACTAAAGCCGAAAACATCATCCGAACCTGCGAAATCCTAGTAAAACAACACAACTCCCAAGTTCCTGAAGATCGAAGCTCGCTGGAAGCACTACCCGGAGTAGGACGCAAGACCGCCAACGTGGTTCTCAATACCGCTTTTGGTCACATCGCCATGGCGGTAGACACCCATATCTTTCGCGTATCCAATCGGACAAAAATAGCACCTGGAAAGAACGTACTTGAAGTGGAAAAAAGACTACTACGACTGGTGCCAAAAGAGTATTTGCTAGACGCCCACCACTGGTTGATTCTGCATGGCCGCTACACCTGCACCGCCAGAAAGCCCCGGTGCGGCGCATGCATTATCGAGGACCTCTGTGAATTTAAAGATAAAAACGAATACCTTTAACGGAAAAAGGCCGCTACAGCGGCCTTTTCTTTAATATTTACCGTTATTTGAACAGCGTCTCACCGCTCAAACCCTGCTTCTCGAGAATATCGCGCAAACGCTTGAGAGCTTCGACCTGAATCTGGCGCACACGCTCTCGTGTCAACCCGATTTCTTTGCCCACCTCTTCCAGCGTACTCATTTTATAGCCGCGCAATCCAAAGCGACGAGCCAACACCTCTTGCTGCTTACCAGAAAGTTGGTCAAGCCAGCCATCGATACTCCCTCTGAGATCGCTATCTTGAAGTAGTTCCGCAGGATCAGAAGCAGACTCATCGGCAACCGTATCAAGCAGTGACTTATCACCATTCCCACCAATGGGCGTGTCGACCGAGGTAATGCGTTCATTCAACCCCAGCATGCGTTTCACATCAGCAACCGGCTTGTCGAGCAAGTCCGCTATTTCTTCAGGTGAAGGCTCATGATCCAGCTTCTGAGTCAGCTCTCGTGCCGCTCTGAGATAGAGATTCAATTCTTTCACAACATGAATGGGAAGCCGAATAGTGCGCGTCTGATTCATGATGGCGCGCTCGATGGTCTGACGAATCCACCACGTCGCGTAAGTGGAGAATCGGAACCCCCGTTCCGGGTCAAACTTTTCGACCGCACGAATCAATCCCAGATTGCCTTCTTCGATCAGGTCCAGCAAGGTCAAGCCACGATTAACGTAGCGGCGCGCAATCTTCACAACCAAGCGCAGATTACTCTCAATCATGCGCTTGCGACCTTCCTCATTACCTTTCTGCGCTAAACGCGCAAAGTAGACCTCTTCTTCAGGCGACAAAAGCGGGGAAAATCCAATTTCATTCAAGTAAATCTGAGTTGCATCAAGCTGCCGATAGGACTGTCCATCTGACCTCGAGCGAGTTCTCCGACTTTCAATGGAGGTAACAACACTTGCAATTTCCTCTTGCTCGCTTACACCTTCCGCCTCGGCCTCAAAGGCCAAATCGCCATAATACTCTTCTCGTTCTGCTGACATAGCTCTTACTCCGCTTTTTATTGTTCGCCTTCTCGCTGCTCTCACAATCCGCTACTGAGAAGCAAACACTGGCAACCTAGCTGTTAGAATCTGCGCCGCATTACGACACAGCCAGTTGTAGCCACCACACCCAAGATTACAATTCCAACTCTTATTACCTTATCGGCGCGGCAAATACAGCATTGGATCCACCGGCCTCCCATCTCGTCTTATTTCGAAATGCAACATCGGCCGATCCACTCCTGAGCGCCCCATTTCAGCTATTTTCTGTCCCGCTTTAATCGCTTGACCTTCCTTGACCAAAATTTGCTGATTGTGAGCATATGCACTCAGATACAGTGCGTTGTGATTAATGATAATTAAATTACCATACCCAAGCAGACCACTTCCCGCATAAACCACCTCTCCAGTAGCTGCCGCGTAGATGGGGTCACCCAACTCACCTCCGATATCAATGCCTTTATTGACCCCGGAACGGCTTGTTGACTTAGCACCGTTCCTGTACTTGGCAAGTATCGGGCCAAGATGAGGCCACGACCATTTTATGTCCTTGAACTTCTTATGTTTTTTTATTTTTGTAACATTTTTTCTTATTTCGTTAGCCTGCTTACCTTTTGTTACACTCTTTTTCTCGCCAGAGGCTGCTGGCGACATGCTGCGCGCATCGGCGCCCACAACAGAAGACCGCTCTAAAGAAATTTTTTGCCCGGGAATGATTGTATAAGGAGGGTCTATTTTGTTAGCACGCGCTAACTCCTTAAAGCCCCTGCCATAACGCCAGGCAATGGAGTAAAGCGTATCGCCTTCACGTACCACGTGAGTGCCAAAATAGACAGGAGGATTGAAAGAAGAGTCTTGATAAATGTCCTGACTTACGCAACCAAAGAGGCTCGAAGCACACAGTATACAAACACTTACAATAAGGCGATATCGATCAGATAATAACCACATTCTCCGCATGCTTGAGTATTTTTCGATCAATTCGTTACGCCAGCTTATTTCTTATTGGTATATTTTGTATTTTTTTATTCCACTATATTCTAACAATCTAGAATCATTATGAAGAAAAATCCCTAAGCCATTATTATTAAAAGCTTATTCTTTCGAGTTATACCGAGCTTCTTTGTTACCATATCGCCAGCCGCGTTACCTTTCGAAACACCCAATTAAAACTGGTTCACACACTCATCAAGAACACGCTCACAACATAAATGTGAAGCATCACTCCCGGGACGATGACCACCTTTCGACGAACAGGACAATAAGTGCTGCAGCAAGCGCAGCACCGAGCGCCAAGAAAACCTGAGGATCATCTCCGGTCAACCTCTCATAATAAGAGGGTAGTACATTTTTCTCCAAAACCGGGACGCTTTCACCATGCCGGTTGAGCCGTTCAGTCAGCACTTCTCGCCACGGCCACACCTTATTGAGCGCCCCAACCATGACTCCTGTTAGAAAAGCCAGCGTGACATCATGATATTTCTCAAATGCCCAGCCGAGCACCTGCGCCACACTCAACAAGCCAATCAGACAACCCGCAGCAAACACCGCCAATACAGGCAAATCCAGAGCAACAACGGATTGCAGAATAAAGGCATAACTACCCAGCATCACAAGAATGAAACTACCCGAAATACCCGGCAGAATCATTGCACAGATCGCCAAGCCTCCCGACACAAAAGCATTCAATAGTGTCGGCGCCATACTGGCTGGCGACAACGATGTAAGCCACCAGGCAAGTACCGCCCCTAAAAACACTGGGAAGAGCAACGCGCACCGTTTCGATTTAATGTGCCTCTGGATCAATACCACCGACGCGAGAATCAAACCAAAAAAAGCTGACCAAATCGGAATCGGATGATGCAGCAACAGCCACGATATCAGGCGCGCCAACAGTAGGATACTGACCAACATTCCAGCAAATAGAACAAGCAGAAAAGCCACATCCGCCTGTGCACAGAAACGCTGCCAGTTTCGATCACGGAGGAATTGGAAAAGGGCAGGCAAAAACATACGAATGGCCTGAATGAGGCGTTCGTAAATACCGGTGATAAAGGCGATCGTGCCACCAGAAACTCCAGGCACGATATCGGCTGCCCCCATCATTGCCCCTTTCAGGAACAGCCAGAAATTTACGTTCACACGAACTCCCGTCGATTAACGCACAACACCCGATAAAAAAGGAACAAACAAAACAGGCTCTATAGATTCTCGATCAAAGCGATCCCCACGACGGGTAATCACCGTAAGTTGCTGACTTCTCTCACCCAAAGGCACAACCATTCGCCCACCATCCTTTAACTGACGCAACAGTTCGAGGGGCAATTCTCCCGGCGCAGCGGTGACAAGAATGGCATCAAATGGAGCGCGCTCCGGCCAGCCAATTCCACCGTCGGCATGACGCGCATAGACATTGCGATACTGCAAATGTTGAAATCGCTGTTTAGCCTTATCCAACAGAGGCGCAATTCGCTCAACCGTAAAGACTTCACTTACTAGTGGGGACAGCACCGCTGTTTGATACCCCGAACCGGTCCCCAACTCCAACACACGACGCGGAGACCCTGCCATAATCAGCTCGGTCATTCGTGCCACAATATAAGGCTGGGAAATCGTCTGATTATGGCCAATGGGCAGCGCCGTATCTTCATAGGCACGGTGCGCTAGCGCTTCATCCAAAAAAATATGCCGCGGCGTATCCGCCATGACCGACAAGACCGCCTCGTTTTTGATTCCTTCATCGCGCAGCCGCTGAATCAGACGCATGCGTGTGCGTCGTGATGTCATGCCTATCCCTGCCAGATTCACTGACTCTACCACCGACACCTAGCCCTCTAACCACATTTTCACATCCTGCAACACTTCATGCCTCGTCATATCCACCTGCAAAGGCGTAATCGAAACATAGTCATGCGCAACGGCATAAAAATCCGTGCCTGGCCCAGCATCATCACCTTCACCAGCCACCGATATCCAAAATCTCTCCCGCCCCCGGGGATCCGCCATCGCCTGGGGCGGCATGCCTTTGGCCCGATGCCCGAGCCGCGTCACTTGAATCCCTTTTAACTGCTCATAAGGAATATCAGGCACATTTATATTCAATACCGTTCTGGGAGGCACATTCAATGCAGGCGAGCGAATTAATAACTCACGCACCACACGGGCGGCGGTTTCATACAGATGATTATCCCGATTCACCAAAGAAACAGCAACGGGAGGGAGGTTAAGGAAACGCCCCTCAATAGCCGCCGCGACCGTTCCGGAATAAAGCACATCATCTCCCAGGTTTTCGTGACTGTTGATACCCGAAACAACACGATCAAAATCGCCATCAAACAAAGCTGTGACACCAATATGCACGCTATCTGCCGGTGTTCCATCCACGCACACGTAACCGTTTCTCAACTTGCTCACACGCAGAGGCCGCGACAGCGTTAGCGAACCACTAGCACCACTGTGGTCACGATCAGGCGCCACCACTTCAATATTAAAAACAGTCGCCAGCGATTCTGCGAGAGTCACAATCCCCTCCGCATTCACACCATCATCGTTTGAAATCAGTAAACGCACACCTAGTTCTCCTGTGCACCCACAGAGTAAGCGCTTCCGGTACGATAGTCGACGAGCTCTTTCAGCAGAGAGGTAGCAAAAACACCCTTTGGCAAGTCAAAAGTGAGCGTAAGCATATCATCTTGGACATGCCAAGACAGCGCTTTAGGTAAGACACAATAAGGCCGGCGTTCAAGCTTCATACGATTCCCATGAATACCCTTTGCGAACAGCGGGTAGGCCTCAAGTACCGAGCGCTCCTGCTCACTCAGATCCGTCACGTCCCGTTGCGCGTCGCCATACAGAGGCCCCTGGGCATTGGGCAAACACCAGCTCCCTTCTGTAATGGCACGCGCGAGATTCAAATTGAACAGGTAGGATCGGGCTGCAGACAGGTAGTAACCTCGCTGACTACGCGAAGCCTTCAACTCCCCGGCGAAGTACCGTGCACCTCTTTCCAGATTGGCGGCATCACGACCGAAGCGCTGCTCACCAAAATAGTTGGGAAATCCCCGCTCCACAATGACACGCAATTTCTCTTCAATGTGAACAGCCTCAACCAAGTCGCGAACCACAATGCGAAACCGATTCCCATCGTGCTCCCCTCGCCTCAGTTTGCTGCGATGCTGCGACGCCTTAAGCAAGGATACCCCTTCGAGCTGCAAGCCTTGCCAATCAGGGCTCGCGCGCCCACGCCGATAAACGCTGAACCATTGTCGCGTGATGGCATGACGATCCTTCAGCCCCGAAAACCCTACATCCATATCCCGCACACCCGCATAGCGAGCAATACCACGCGCTACAAAATCGGTGTTTTGCCCACACTTCTCGATCCACAGCCAATCATGCTCGCCGTTACCATCTAGCGCGACAGAGCACTGCTCTTCAACAAAAAAGTCTTCTGGACACGACTTGATAACACCCTTCGCTCGCTCACCGGGAATGGCACAGGGAAAAACAAGATCAAAGGCCATCACTCAAACCCTGGCCAACAAAACAGTAGCCTGACAAGCAATCCCTTCTTTTCGACCCGTAAACCCAAGCCCCTCAGTCGTTGTTGCCTTCACGCTAATCTGATCTTCATTCACTTCCAGCACCCTAGCGATACTTTCACGCATCGCGATGATATGCGGAGCCATCTTCGGAGCCTGGGCAATAATCGTCGCGTCAAGGTTAACCAAGCGCCAGGACTTTTCCGTTACCAATGCGTACACAGCGCTCGTTAAGCGCCGACTGTCAGCACCTTTCCAGGCTGCATCGGTATCGGGAAAGTGCTTGCCGATATCGCCCAGTGCCAGGGCGCCAAGCAAGGCGTCACACACTGCATGCAACAACACATCACCATCGGAATGCGCCTGCAACCCTTTCTCATACGGAATCGTGATGCCACCCAATACGACATGATCGCCTTCACAGAAAGCATGCACATCAAAGCCCTGACCAATACGCACTGAATTCACCTGCTCACCATTAATCTGCCATTGCCGGCGCGCTACGATGAGATCGTGCGGCCGCGTAATCTTGATATTATGCTCGCCTCCCTGCACCAACGCAGGCGCATCCCCGATCAACTCAAGCGCTGAAGCTTCGTCGGTGATGTCGCAACCCTGTTCTTGCGCAGCGCTCATAGCTTCACGCAAACGCCCATAACGAAAAACCTGCGGCGTCTGGGCACGCCATAAATCAGAGCGATCTACCGTTTCGCCGCTGCGACCTTGGCCATTGGCACGCTTGATGGTATCGGCGAGAGGTATCGCCAGCACGACTCCCGGTACCTCGGGGGTCAGTGCCGAGCGCAACGCTTCGACATCACCAGCTTGTAGCAAAGGACGCGCAGCATCATGCACCCAAACCCAGTCATATTCCTGCGCGACGCCCTCCATAAAAACCAAAGCATTGAGCACGGACTCGGCGCGTGTCGCGCCACCCTCACACACCTTTAAGCTGACATGATTTACGCCCAACTCGGGCCAGTAGGGATCACCGGGCGAGAGCGCCACGACGACACCGGCGAACGCCGGGTCTTCAAGAAAGATATTTAAGGTGCGTTCGAGAATCGTGCGGCCAGATAATTCGAGGTACTGCTTAGGCCGATCGGCCTGCATACGGGCACCTACCCCAGCGGCGGGAATAATCACCCAGTGTTTTTCGTGTGTGTGAATCATACCCGCTAACGCTTTGCACCGACCACCATGAAAAAGGTTTCATTAGGCCCAATCATGCCCAACTCGACACGGGCTCTTTCTTCAATGGCATGCACGCCATTCTTTAAATCGAGCACTTCGGCATCCAGTTGCCGATTGCGCGCAGCCAACTGCTGATTGAGTGCCTGTTGCTGCGCGACGCTATCCTGCAGGCGCCACACTTCCGCGAAACTGCCTTCTCCAACCCACAGGCGATACTGCAAGCCCAGAATCAGGAACAACATAACAGTCCACAAATACTTCATCGGGATTTCAAGCCTCATTACCCATGCAAGGCATATTCAAGAATAGGGGGGGATGTCTTTCACTCTAGCCCAGAATTCTGATTTGCGCGATGCAATTGGAGAGGAAATGCAGAACCTACAAAAACAGTAAACCGGAAAACAAAAAGCGGGGGGCAGATACTCCCCCGCTTCGGCACTTATTGCCCCTTGATTTCCTGACGCCCTTTATAGGGTGCACGATCACCAAGCTGCTCTTCTATTCGCAACAATCGGTTGTACTTGGCCACGCGATCAGAGCGACACAGTGAGCCCGTCTTAATCTGACCCGCACAGGTGCCCACGGCAAGATCGGCAATCGTGGTATCCTCGGTTTCACCTGAGCGGTGGGAAATCACGGCAGTATAACCGGCATCTTTCGCCATTTTGATAGCATCCAAGGTTTCGGTCAGGCTACCAATCTGATTGAATTTAATGAGTATCGAATTGGCGATGCCTTTTTCAATACCCTCAGAAAGGATGCGTGTATTGGTCACGAACAAGTCGTCACCCACCAACTGCACACTGGCGCCCAGCTTTTCGGTCTGATACTTCCAGCCGTCCCAATCCGACTCATCCTGACCATCCTCAATCGAGACAATCGGATACGCCGCGCACAATTCGGCCAGATAATCACTAAAACCCTCAGCCGAAAAGGCCTTATCTTCGCCACTCAGCACGTACTGCCCGTCTTTGTAAAACTCGGAGGACGCGCAATCGAGCGCCAGGGTAATATCCTCATCGAGCCTATAGCCGGCATCGGCAACAGCCTGCTTGATCACTGCCAGTGCGTCTGCGTTGGACGCCAAGTCGGGCGCAAACCCACCCTCATCGCCAACAGCCGTATTCAGGCCTTTACCCTGAAGCACCTTTTTGAGCGCATGAAAAATTTCCGCGCCGGCACGCAGAGCCTCTGCAAAATTGGGCGCAGACACAGGCTGCACCATAAATTCCTGTATATCGACATTGTTGTCGGCATGCTCACCGCCATTAAGGATATTCATCATGGGCACCGGCATCGAGTACTGCCCGGAGGTACCGTTAATGTCAGCAATATGTGCATAGAGCTCAACACCCTTTGCCTGCGCAGCAGCTTTCGCGGCGGCAAGTGATACCGCCAGTATTGCGTTGGCACCCAGCTTGGATTTGTTCTCAGTACCATCGAGATCGAGCATAACCTGATCGAGCGCTCTCTGATCAGTGACATCTGCGCCAATTAATGCATCGCGAATTGCACCATTAATGCCGGCAACAGCCTTCAACACACCTTTACCCAAATAACGACTTTTGTCGCCATCACGCAGCTCCAGCGCCTCGCGCGAGCCGGTAGAAGCGCCAGACGGGGCGCAGGCAGAGCCCACGATACCGCTATCGAGAATCACGTCCGCTTCAACGGTGGGATTGCCTCGGGAATCCAGCACTTCGCGCGCTTTGATGTCCGCAATTTTTGTCATGCTTATATCTCCAATTAAATACCTGCCGCGAACTAATCGGTGTCCAGCGGCGAAAATTGTTTTACAAGGGAATCGATTGCCTTCACGCGCTCAAGAAAGGGCTTCAATTGTGACAGTCGCAAGGCACAGGGCCCATCACACTTGGCTTTGTCCGGATCAGGGTGGGCCTCTAAAAACAGTCCTGCCAGACCTTGCGACATACCTGCCAGAGCCAGATCGGTGACTTGCTCCCGCCGCCCTCCAGCAGAATCTGCGCGCCCGCCCGGCTGCTGCAAGGCATGCGTCACGTCAAAAAACACCGGACAGTCCATACGTTTCATCACCCCAAAACCCAGCATATCCACCACCAGGTTGTTATAGCCAAAACTCGAACCCCGCTCACACAGGATGAGGCGATCATTTCCGGCTTCGGCAAATTTGGTGAGAATATGGCGCATTTCCTGAGGAGCCAGAAATTGTGCCTTTTTGATATTGATGATCGCGCCCGTTTTTGCCATGGCGACCACAAGATCCGTCTGACGAGACAAAAAAGCCGGCAACTGAATAACCTCACACACTTCTGCAACCGGCGCAGCCTGGTGAGGTTCGTGCACATCGGTGATAACCGGCACACCGAAGGTCTGTTTGATTTCTTCAAATATCCGCAGGCCCGCTTCCATCCCTGGCCCACGAAACGAGTGTATGGATGAGCGATTGGCTTTGTCGAACGATGCTTTGAACACGTACGGTATGTCGAGTTCGGCGCAGATCTTCACATAGTGCTCTGCGGTTTGCATCGCGAGATCGCGCGACTCCAATACATTCATCCCGCCAAACAGCACAAAGGGATGCGCATTGGAGATCGGAATATCGTTTAGCTGTATCACCTTGGCTGCCATCGTATTGCCCCCTGTTTGCTACGCGACTGCATTAATGCCGGAAGGCGTCAGCTGCCCGAATAAAGCCCTCGAACAGGCCATGCCCGTCACGCGGCGTGGAGGTAAACTCGGGATGAAACTGACAGGCGACAAACCAGGGGTGATCCGGCACTTCGACCACTTCCACCAGCGCGTTGTCTTTGGAGCGCCCTGAAACAATCAAGCCCGCTTCCTGAAGCTTGGGCAACAAGTTGTTATTCACTTCATAACGATGGCGATGCCGCTCCACAATTACATCTTTACCGTAACTGCTGTGCGCCGTGGAACCCGGCTCCAAACGGCACTCCTGGCCACCTAGTCGCATCGTACCTCCCAGATCCGAATCGTCGGTGCGCTGCTCCACACTGCCGGTTGCATCACGCCATTCAGTGATAAGCCCTACTACCGGATTGGCACAGGCCGCATTGAACTCGGTACTGTGAGCATCCTCCAGACCCGCAACATGTCGCGCAAACTCAATCACCGCCACCTGCATGCCCAGGCAAATGCCGAGATAGGGCACTTTATTCTCGCGCGCAAACCGAACTGTTGCGATCTTGCCTTCAACCCCACGATTTCCAAATCCGCCAGGCACCAAAATGCCATCGACACCTTTCAGCTTGTCCGTGCCTTCATCGATAATGCTCTCGGAATCGATATATTGAATATTCACCTTGATACGGTTGCGAATACCCGCATGCTTGATGGCTTCGATCAGCGATTTGTATGCGTCGAGCAGCTCCATGTACTTGCCCACCATCGCAATGGTGATCTCCCGCTGCGGATGAGATTCAGCTTCCACCACTGCATCCCATTCCGACAAATCGGCATCCGCGCATTGCAGCCCAAAACGTTCCACAATCAGGGTATCGAGTTGCTGCTCGTGCAACATGCGCGGAATTTTGTAAATACTGCTGGCATCCTGCAAAGGCACCACGGCACGCTCTTCCACGTTGGTAAACAGGGCTATTTTGCGACGTGAGGAGGCATCGATTTCATGATCAGAGCGACACACCAGAATATCAGGCTGAATACCAATGGAGCGCAATTCTTTCACCGAGTGCTGGGTCGGCTTGGTTTTGGTCTCGCCCGCGGTGGCGATGTAGGGCACCAGCGTCAGATGCATAAACATGGCGCGCTGCGAACCCACTTCTATTTTCAACTGTCGCACGGCTTCCAGAAACGGCTGGGATTCGATATCCCCCACCGTGCCGCCAATTTCCACCAGAGCCACATCATAGCCACTCGCACCGGCGACAATACGACGCTTGATTTCGTCGGTAATATGAGGAATCACCTGTACCGTGCCGCCGAGATAGTCGCCACGACGCTCCTTACGGATCACATCCTCATAAACGCGCCCGCTGGTAAAGTTGTTGCGCTTCGACATGGTCGTGCGAATAAAACGCTCGTAGTGCCCCAGATCCAGATCGGTCTCTGCACCATCTTCGGTAACAAACACTTCGCCGTGCTGAAAAGGGCTCATCGTGCCCGGATCAACGTTGATATATGGATCCAGTTTCAGCATTGTTACCTTAAGGCCACGCGCCTCAAGAATGGCTGCCAGCGAGGCGGAGGCTATGCCCTTCCCCAATGAAGATACAACACCACCGGTCACGAAGATAAAACGCGTCATGTAATTCCCGTCAATTGCGCTGCCTCGACCCTACGAAACTCAATCCGCAGCGTGCCGCGAGCGACTGTTTTTACTGAAAAATAAGGGGGGAGATTCTCATCTCAAGATGGGACGCCAGAATACCAGAAAGCCCAACATGGCTCAATCACAACTTAACACCCGCACGCCACTTTAAACTTGAGCGATGCGCCTCTATATTAGGCAGGCCAAATCCGCCCGCAACTCAGAGAAACTTTCTTTTGAAACCACGCCCAGCCTTGTTCATAGTCTTCGCCTGCTTTATCTGGCAACTGGCCACACAAGTAAGTGCCCAGACACTGACCATCGCGATTACCCCCGCAGTACCCCAACCGCATGCCCGCTATGAAAAAATACCTAACCCTGATGCCACCAAATTCGATGCTATCAAGAACAAGCAACAGCACATCATGGTGCTCGCTTCCAAGAACACACCGAGCCGAAGCGAGGCATGGCAGGCCGTGATCAAGCTTCTGAGCGAGACCAGTGGCGTCGAACTGCAAATGGTGCCCTTTGTCAGTCGCCTTGAATTTGAACTTGCCATGAGCAAGGGCAGCTATGACCTTGCTTATCTTGACCCGTTGCAATTTCATCAGTTCAAGACACATCCCGGCTACAACGCGCTGGTGAAACGCCGGGCCCAGCCGTTACAGGCGCTCATCGTGACCCCACAAACCACCCCGGTTACTTCGATCAAAGATCTGGCCGGGCAATCCATCGCCTATCCAGGCCTATTAAACTACGACGCCAGTGTCATTGCCCGTGAAAGCCTGCGGCGACTGCAAATAGACCACATCCCGCGCTTTTATCCTTCTAGTGAGGCCGTGTTCAAGGCCGTACTGGCAGGTGACGTAGCTGCCGGAGCCACGCGCATCGAAGACCTGAAAGGCCAAGATCTGGATATACAGCAGAAGCTGCATATTCTGTGGGACACGCCGGGTTACACACCCTATGCCCTAGCCGCTCACCCACGCGTATCCTTTTTTACAATCAACCGATTACAGCGCGCACTGGTGCGGCTGGATAAAACCGAGCGAGGCCGTGAATTGCTCAGCCATATATTTGTTGAAAACGGCTTCGAAACCGCCAGCAATGGAGACTGGCACGACGCGGCAGCCATCGACCCAAAATCCCTGCGCCAACACGCACAATAAAGGGAGCAGAAATACCGTGGCGGAACAAGAGCAACGAACGCGACAACAGGCGCGCAACCCTGCCATGAGCGCTTCATCGCAGGTATATTTTTTTGGCACCTGTCTCATCGACGCGCTCTATCCGCAGGCCGGCCTGGACGCCATCGCGCTACTGGAGCTGTGCGACCTGAAGGTCGTCTATCCTCAGGCACAAACCTGCTGCGGACAAGCGCCTTATAATGCGGGATTTTCAGACCATGCCGCGGCCGCTGCGGCGCAAACCGTCACCCTGTTCAGTGAACACGATTGGCCACTTGTGGTGCCCAGTGCCTCCTGTGCCGGCATGATTAAACACCACTACCCACGTTTACTGGCATCCGACCCCTCATTGCATCAACAGGCCACGCAACTCAGCGGACGATGCGTGGAACTGATCGATTTTATTGCAGAGCGCTTACCCTATGAACGCCTGTCAACCAACCCCGCTTCAAACACGTGCGTGAGCCTGCATACGTCCTGCGCAGCATTGAGGGAAGAACCCGTGGCCGATAGCTGGAGTACCGTGTTGTCGCGCCTGCCCGGCGTCACACTGAAACACCCCCAAAACAAACAGGAATGTTGTGGTTTCGGCGGCACGTTTGCCGTGAAATCTCCGGCCCTGTCACATGCCCTGACAAAAGATAAAAGCGCCGCCCTACTCGCCGACCATCCGGACCACATTACCAGCGGCGACTGTGGCTGCCTGATGAACATCGGTTCACATATTAAGTATAAGACCGGGCACAACCCATGCCTGCATCTGGCCTCCATCGTTGCGCGTGCATTCGGTATCCGTCATGAAGGATAAATTTTCAACGCGCATTGAAATCGCACTGGATGATGCACAACTGCGTGACAATTTCAGCGGCGCCATGCAATTTCTGCGCGACAAGCGCCAGCAAGCGCTGCCCGACGATAGCCACTGGCGGAAGCTGCGCTTCGAAGGGGAGCGCATTCGCCAGCAGGTGCTGGCACGCTTGCCTGCACTACTAGAACAACTCGAAACACGTTGCACCCAGAATGGCATTCACGTGCACTGGGCGGAAGATGCTGCCGAGGCGAACCAATGCATCCTTCGTATTGCGCGCCAGCATGACGCGAAAAGCATCGTGAAAGGCAAGTCTATGGCTACAGAAGAAATAGGCTTGAATCACTTTATGGCCCAGCATGACATTGAATGCCTGGAAACCGACATGGGCGAATATATTGTTCAGCTGGCCGGAGAAACCCCTTCACACATCATCATGCCCGCCATACATAAAAACAAGGCGCAGATTTCCAAGCTGTTCCGGGAACATCTGGGCGAAGATTGCGACCCAAACGATGTGGACCGCCTGATTGGCGTCGGCCGCAAGGTGCTGCGCAACAAGTTCAAACATGCCGATATGGGTATTTCGGGCGTGAATTTCGCAGCTGCAGATAGCGGCACGCTCTGTTTGGTTGAGAACGAGGGTAACGGGCGTATGTGCACGACCGCTCCGCCCGTACATATCGCCGTTATGGGACTCGAAAAGGTCATCCCAAGCCTGAACGAGCTGCCCACTCTTCAGAGCCTGCTCACCCGCTCGGCAACCGGGCAGGCCAGCACCACGTACCTCAATCTGATCAGCCATCCTCGCCAAACCGGAGAGAAGGATGGTCCCCAGGAGATTCACCTGGTACTGCTCGACAACGGGCGCTCACGCATCCACCAGGATGCCGACATGCAGTCCACGCTGGCATGCATACGCTGCGGCGCGTGCATGAATCATTGTCCGGTCTATACCCGCATTGGCGGGCATGCCTATGGCAGCACCTATCCGGGGCCTATCGGGCAAGTCGTTACCCCACAACTTGAAGGCCTGCAAGAAAAGGCGCCGCTGGTATCTGCCTGCTCGCTCAACGGCGCCTGCGGTGAAGCCTGCCCGGTCAATATTCCTCTGCCAGATCTCATTCGCCGCTTACGGGCTCGCATCCGAACCAACACCCGCCATATCCGTCCGACTGAACGGCTTCTCTGGCAGCTGTGGCGCTTCATTAACATGCGCCCTCGACTCTACGACCTGACCCTGCGAATCAGTCGCTGGATACCCTGGCAGGGTCCCACTGCATGGCGACAGGAACGACACTTCCCCAAGCCCGCCAGCAAAAGCCTGCGCCGATATATGGCAGAAAAAGCACGCACACAGCAGCATGAGGAGGATGCATGAACCGCGATTCACGTGCCCGCATATTGCGTCGTTTGCACTCAGCAGGCCCCGAAATTTCTACTCATCATCATACGCCCGTAACCGACGTGCGGCCTCGTATGTCAGCACGTGCAGGGCAAACCCTGCTGCGAGAAACGCTCATTCAGAATCGCGCGCAGGTGATTGACTGCACGCCGACCACGCTCAAGGATAGATTGAGCTCGCTGCAACGTGAGTACCGCTGGCAAAACGTGATAGTGGGCACTCACCCTTTATTCACCGAAATAGGCCTCGAGGAAAGCCTCTCAGACTGCACCGTCACCACATACCAGCAGGGGTATGAATCGCTCAAAGACACACTGTTCGACACCGCTGACGCAGGCGTCACGACGGTACAGGCAGCCATTGCCGATACCGGCACGCTGGTCGTTATGCCCAACGAACAGGAACCCCGAATGCTGTCTCTGGCGCCACCTGTACACATTGCCATCCTCGAGCCCGACTGCCCGATCTATGCAAATTTCGACAGCCTGGTTGCGGAGGCACCATGGGATACCGCAACGATGCCCAGCAATATCTTGCTCATCTCCGGCCCATCCAAGACGGCCGACATCCAGCAAACTCTCGCCTATGGCGCCCACGGACCGCGCGAGCTGGTTGTTCTCATGCTCAGCGACGAGCCTTCCCACCCCGCAAAAAAAGCTGACCTGTCCGTCGACTTTGAGTAGACTGCGACGCTGACCCACTTGAGCCTATGAGGATTCACGATAATGACAATGCGCCTTGGATTAGTTATTTCTCTCCTACTCAGCTGCTTTACATCAGTCGCCATAGCGAGCGGCGCCCCCGCCAATAAACACGTTGCGATTACCCAAATTGTTGAACACCCCGCACTGGATGCCGTACGACAGGGGGTCAAGGACGTACTTCAGGAAGCTGGCTGGGTAGAAGGCGAAAACCTGAAATGGAATTATCAAAGTGCACAGGGTGCGACGGCTACCGCGGCACAGATCGCCAAGAAGTTTGCAGGCGAAAACCCTGATGTCATTGTAGCGATCGCCACCCCCTCGGCCCAAGCTGTTGCTGCCTCGGCACGACAAAGCAATATTGTCTTTACCGCAGTGACCGATCCGGTCGGCGCCAAATTGGTGGCCTCCTGGGATGCCCCGGGAGAAAAAATCACTGGGGTTTCCGACCTGACGCCCATCGACCAACACCTCAAACTGATCAAAGATGCCTTACCGGATGCTCAACGTATTGGTGTCATTTATAACCCTGGCGAAGCCAATTCCGTTTCGTTGGTGAAACTGGTCCATCAACATGCCCCCGAACTCGGCCTGAGTGTGGTAGAAGCTGCATCTCCAAAGTCTGCCGACGTGCAAACAGCCACACGTTCATTGCTGGGCAAGGTCGATGCCATCTACCTGCCTACCGACAACACGGTAATTTCGGCTCTGGAAGGCGTGATCAAGGTAGCACAACAAGCCGATATCCCGGTCTTCGCCGGCGACACCGATAGCGTGAAACGCGGGGCCGTGGCGGCACTGGGCTTTAATTATTACGATGTGGGCCGTCAAACTGGCGACATGGTGGTGGCGATTCTCAATGGCAAGGCGCCGGGCGACATTCCCGTGCAAGGCGTACAGAAAACCGAACTGTACGTGAATCCGCAAGCTGCCGAACGCATGGGCCTGACCTTGAAGCCTGCATTGATTCAACGCGCAAAAGTCGTTGTGAAATAGCCTCTCTGAACGATGAATAGCTTTGCGTTTTTTGGTGCACTGGAAACAGGCTTTATTTTCGGGCTCGTCGCACTGGGGGTCTTCCTGTCGTTTCGGGTACTGGACTTTCCTGACCTTACCGTCGATGGATCCTTTCCGCTCGGCGCAGCCGTTGCGGCCACCCTGATCGTTGCCGAGGTCAACCCCTATCTGGCCACCTTTGCCGCTTGCCTTGCGGGCGCCGCGGCGGGCATGGTCACCGCCTGGCTGAACGTGCGCCTGCACATCCTGCATCTGCTGGCATCCATACTTACAATGATCGCGCTGTATTCTATTAACCTGCGCATCATGGATGGCCCCAACAAAGCGCTCCTGGGAGTGTCTACCCTCATGACCCCCCTCGATAATCTCAGCACCCCCTACTACATGGCCTATCCGCTTGCGTTTGGCTTGCTCGCCATCATCGTGGCCTTGGGCCTGGTGTGGTTCCTGCAGAGTGAGATCGGGCTGGCGATGCGTGCCACCGGTGCAAATCCACGCATGGCCAAAGCCAATGGCGTCAATACCCCGCGCATGATCCTGCTCGGCATGGCGCTGTCCAATGCGCTGGTCGCCCTCGCCGGTGCGCTGTTCGCGCAAAGCCAGGGAAGCGCGGATGTCACGATGGGCGTAGGCGTTATCGTCATTGGCCTGGCCTCAGTGATCGGGGGCGAAGCGGTGATGCCGATCCGCACTCTGCTATTGTGGGTGCTCGCCTGTCTCGTGGGCTCGATTCTCTATCGAATGGTGGTCGCCTTTGCGCTGAATGCGGAAGTACTGGGGCTCAAAGCACAGGATCTCAACCTGATCACCGCCGTTCTGGTCACGCTTGCCATTGTGGCGCCACAGTTTAAACAACACATGCGGAGGGCTCGCGCATGATCAGAGCCGACGCACTCCACATCACCTTTAATCCCGGCACGCCTCTGGAAAACCACGCCTTGCGTGGCGTGAGTCTGGATATTCCCCGCGGTCAGTTCGTCACCGTGATCGGCAGTAATGGTGCAGGTAAGTCCACCTTACTCAACGCGCTTGCCGGGGAGGTTTACTGCCAGCGGGGCCGCATTCACCTCGATGAGATGGACATCACCCACTGGCCGGTGCACAAACGCGCGCCACACATCGCGCGCGTTTTTCAGGACCCTCTGATGGGCACGTGTGAGAATCTCACCATAGAAGAGAATCTCGCCTTGGCCTATTCACGCACTGCTCGGCGAGGGCTGGGTAAAGCGGCCAAAGCGGCTTATCGCGAACAATTCCGGGAGCGCCTGGCCACACTGCAACTCGGGCTGGAACGCCGGCTCACCGATAAAATCGGATTGCTGTCGGGCGGGCAGCGCCAAGCAGTCAGCCTGCTTATGGCGTCACTGCGCCCCATGAAATTACTGCTGCTCGACGAACATACGGCTGCACTGGACCCAAAAACCGCGCAATTTATTCTGGAACTGACTGAAAAAATTGTCGCCGAGCAGAACCTGACTACCCTGATGGTAACTCATAGCATGAAGCAGGCACTGTCGGTGGGGCATCGTACCATCATGCTGCACCAGGGCCGCATTGCACTGGATGTTGCGGGCGAGTCGCGCACGGGGCTGACCACGCAGGACCTGCTGGAGCAATTCCATAAAAATCATCAGGAAGTGGAAGACGACGCCCTGCTGCTTGGTTAATTCCACGCAGATGTCGCACAGGATATAAGCTTACTCGTCATTATCGGAACGGAAACCCGGAAAGCGCTTGCCATGGCGTGCAATCCATTCGAGCGATGCCTGGTTTTTACTGATCCGTCTACCTAACTCCTTCTGCAATCGACGGCGGTACTCTTCGATGTGGCAGACTTGCTCTACCATGCGCACTCTAAAGGCATCATCCTGATCCAGAAACTGGACACCGAGTTCGTATATTTCTCCCGCCCTACGACACCACTGCACAATAGCGTGCACTCTGAATATCGGTTTCACGGCACGAATCTTAAGCTTTACTAATGCACCGGGATGGAATTCGACGGGAGACGAAAAAGCAAGACCGCCCGCACTCACGTTACTCAACTGCAAATGCATTTGTTCCGGCGCGCTCTGTGACTGCACCTCCAAAGGAATGGAAGTTGGATGCCGAATATAGTCGCGATGTTGGCTAACGGTCATGGGAACGAGTCCACCTTAGTAACCCCATAACCACAACTATGGTATGGGA
>JBFHUL010000009.1:0-55668 GCA_041590075.1 Oleiphilaceae bacterium | reverse complement strand
CGAACAGGGCAGACGCAGATTGAAAAAATTCTGCAACAAGAGGAAGAGCAGTTCGCGAAAACGTTGGATAAGGGCATGAAGGTGCTGGAGCAGGATATTGCAGCGATGCAGAATGAGGTGATCTCGGGGGAGACTGTTTTCACTTTATACGATACCTACGGTTTTCCCGTTGATCTCACCAATGATATTGCGCGAGAGCGGGGTTTGTCGCTTGATTACGTAGGGTTCGAGCGAGCGATGGAGGCGCAGCGCGAGCGAGCCAGGGCTTCGAGCAAATTTGGGGTGGATTATAATGCTGGTCTGCAGATCGATGGTGCAACCGAGTTCTCAGGCTATGAAAAGGTGGCTGCAAGCGCAAGGGTAAAAACTGTTCTTTCGGGCGGTGCGGCGGTGAAAGAGATAGCTGCGGGGGCGCAGTGTGCGGTAGTGCTGGACGCAACACCATTTTATGCAGAGTCGGGTGGCCAGGTTGGCGACACCGGCAGATTGGTCTGGTCTGGTGGCCAAATGCGGGTTGAAGATACGCAAAAAGATGGCGCGCATTTTTTGCATATTGGGTGCGTCGTCGAAGGCACTTTGCAGGAAGGGCTGCAGGTGGAGGCCTTGGTTGATGAGCGCAAACGAAATGCGACCGCGCTCAATCATTCCGCAACACACTTGCTGCACGCTGCTTTACGCAGGGTTCTGGGTGAGCATATCGTACAAAAAGGTTCTCTCGTAGATAGTGAAAGATTGCGTTTTGATTTTGCGCATTATGAAGCGATTAGCGTGGAACAGTTGAATCAAATTGAATCGTTAGTAAATGCCCAGATTCGTGCCAACACGCCTGTTCTTACACAGGTGACCGATATGAAGTCTGCCAAAGAAATGGGTGCGATGGCCTTGTTTGGCGAAAAATACGGGAATGAGGTGCGTGTGCTTTCCATGGGTGAGAATAACTTTTCAGTTGAGTTGTGCGGGGGAACGCATGTGCAGCGCACCGGTGATATTGGTTTTTTCTCGGTGGTATCTGAAAGTGGTATTTCCTCAGGGGTGCGACGTATCGAGGCGGTAAGTGGCGAGGTTGCAGAGCAGCGTGCCCGCGAAAACGCAGATATGCTGAAGGGTTTGGCTGCTGCGTTTAAGGCCAGTCGGGAAACGTTGATCGAGAAAGTGGATGCGGGTCAGCTGCGTATGAAGCAGTTGGAAAAAGAGTTGCAGCAGTTCAAAGCCAAATTGGCATCTTCTGCGGGCACAGATTTGGCCGACAAGGCCGATGATGTGGGTGGAATCAAAGTGATTGCGGCAAAAATGGATGGCATCGATAGAAAGGGGCTGATGGATGCCGCGGACAAACTCAAGAATCAATTGAAAGAGGCGGTGGTTCTTCTTGCTGCAGAAGAAGGTGAAAAAGTTACCCTGATTGCGAGTGTATCCAAATCCATAAGCGGGCGCTTTCCGGCAGGCGAATTGATGAAGCAGGTTGCAGCTATTGTGGGTGGTAAAGGTGGTGGGCGCCCCGACATGGCTCAGGGGGGCGGGCAGGATGTCTCGCAATTACCTGCAGCATTCGAAAAGGTTCGTGATTGGGTAGAAACTAAGTTATAATCGCGCGCTTTTTTGAGCAAGGGCTCACTTTTTAAGCTGTTTCAGGTTTGATATCAGGGAAATCTCCATGGCGTTGGTGGTGCAAAAGTTTGGTGGTACGTCTGTTGGTACGATCGAGCGGATAGAGGCGGTAGCAGAGAAGGTCAAGCGCTTTAGGCAGAATGGTGATGACATCGTTGTAGTGGTGTCCGCCATGAGTGGTGAAACCAATCGTCTGATTGGCTTGGCGAACCAACTAATGGAGGAGCCAACGCCAAGAGAGATGGATGTTCTGGTGTCGACAGGAGAGCAGGTTACCATTGCGTTATTGAGCATGGCGCTCAACAAGCGAGGTGTTCCTGCGCGTTCTTATACGGGTGCCCAGGTAAGGATAAAAACAGACAGCGCGCATACTAAAGCTCGCATTATGGAAATTGACGAACATAAAATGCGCGCCGATATTACCGAGGGGCGTGTCATTGTGGTTGCGGGATTTCAGGGTGTTGATGAGCATGGCAACATCACCACCCTTGGTCGTGGTGGCTCGGATACGACCGCGGTCGCGCTTGCTGCGGCACTAAAAGCGGATGAGTGTCAGATATACACAGATGTTGATGGGGTGTATACAACGGATCCGAGAGTGGTCGACAGCGCGCGGCGAATGGACAAGATTACCTTTGAAGAAATGATCGAGATGGCGAGTCTTGGGTCCAAGGTTTTGCAGATTCGCGCGGTCGAGTTTGCTGGTAAATATAATGTGCCGCTCAGAGTACTATCCAGTTTTGAGGACGGTCCCGGCACTTTAATTACGATTGAGGATGATGGGAGTATGGAACAGCCAGTGGTTTCAGGCATTGCTTTTAATCGGGATGAAGCCAAGCTTACCTTGGTGGGTGTTCCCGATATTCCAGGTATTGCCTCCAAAATTTTGCGGCCTATCAGTGACCAGAATATCGAGGTCGATATGATCGTTCAGAACGTTGGGTTGGACAAGAAAACCGACTTTACGTTTACGGTCCACAGAAATGACTTTAAGCGGGCAAGAGCGGTGCTCGATGATATATGCGTAACACTTGGTGCCAAAGAGGTGGCGGGTGATGACAATATCGCCAAGGTTTCGATTGTTGGTGTAGGTATGCGTTCACATGCAGGTGTGGCCACGACCATGTTCGAAGCTTTGTCGCAAGAAGGGATTAACATTCAAATGATTTCAACCTCTGAAATTAAAATATCGGTAGTGATAGACGAGAAGTATTTGGAGTTGGCAGTAAGGACGTTGCACAGTGCTTTTGAGCTGAGTGAGGGCGTCGCCGCTGGCAGCGCATAGTCTCATGGTGTGAAGAAGCTTCTTGATCCGGCTGATCACAATAAGAATAGAGGCGGACCATAGTTCTCGAGAAAACTTTATTTTTGAGAAAATTCGATAATACTCGTAGTACACAACTTCGGGTCTGAAATCGGTCATGGTTCAGGCGGGTTTGTTTTGGATAGGTAGTACAAGATAAGGAGCGAGAAATGCTTATATTAACGCGACGTGTTGGGGAAACCCTGATGGTGGGTGATGACGTGACCGTGACGGTACTCGGAGTGAAGGGTAATCAGGTTCGTATCGGTGTCAATGCGCCCAAAGATGTGTCTGTTCATCGTGAAGAAATTTACCAGAGAATTCAAAAGGAAAAGTCTGAAGCGCAGCAATCTGGTGAATAAATAATCGTTTTTCCCGGAGTCTGAAAATAAATTTACGCGGCCCTTTGCATTTAAAATTATTGTGTTATTATACGCCGCGTTTCCGGGAGAGATGGCCGAGAGGCTGAAGGCGCGCCCCTGCTAAGGGCGTATGGGGTAACACTCATCGAGGGTTCGAATCCCTCTCTCTCCGCCATCAGAACATGAAAAGTTTTAAGCGGCTGTAGCTCAGCTGGATAGAGTACCTGGCTACGAACCAGGCGGTCGGAGGTTCGAATCCTCCCAGCCGCGCCAACTTTTCACTGCTTCAAGATTTACCCTGTTATGCGGCTGTAGCTCAGCTGGATAGAGTATCTGGCTTCGAACCAGGTGGTCGGAGGTTCGAATCCTCCCAGCCGCGCCATTCCCTTCTGTTTTGCTCTTCTATTGGCAGTAGATTTTCTTCTTTAGCCTCGTTTTGGATCGCTTTCTTTTACTGCGTTTTCTGGGTGTGTCCATTGGTTGCCTCATAAGTCGAGAAAAGGTACATTACGCAGGCTTTGCGCATCGGCCCGGATTTCTTCATATTCGGGCCGATTGTTTATCCATAACCAATAAAGGAAGGCATTAATGTCTGAACTGATGTCTGATGCGGTCAACCTGATGCTGGTAGGCATGGGATTCGTATTTGTATTCCTGACCATTCTGGTGTTTTTGACCGGCTTGATGTCCAAGCTCGTTCTCAAGTATGCACCGGCGCCACAGCCAGTTGTACCCGCGGCAAAACCCGCCTCTCAAGATAACGTGGACGACGCTCAGCTGCTGGCAGTACTCTCTGCTGCAGTCGCTAAATACCGTTCTGACCACAAGAAATGAACGTGACGGAAGTTTAAACCTTTAACAGAAGGCTTGATGACAATGACTGACTCGAAGAAAAAACTAGGAATCACCGAACTGGTTTTGCGTGATGCGCACCAGTCGCTGCTGGCGACCAGAATGCGTATTGATGACATGTTGCCCATTGCGGAGAAACTGGATCAGGTGGGTTACTGGTCCACTGAATCCTGGGGTGGAGCAACGTTTGATTCCTGTATCCGGTTTATTGGCGAAGACCCATGGGATCGCATTCGTGAACTGAAGAAGGCGATGCCTAATACACGCCAACAGATGTTGCTACGGGGTCAGAATCTTCTGGGTTACCGTCATTACGCCGATGATGTGGTTGATAAGTTCGTCGAGCGAGCGGTCAAAAACGGTGTGGATGTATTCCGCGTGTTTGACGCAATGAACGATCCGCGCAATCTGGAACGCGCACTCAAGGCAGTGAAGGCGAATGGCGCGCATGCACAAGGCACGCTTTCTTACACGACCAGTCCTGTTCACACGATGGACAACTGGGTGAGTCTGGCTAAACAGATAGAAGATCTGGGTGCCGATTCGATCGCCATCAAAGATATGGCCGGTACATTGGCTCCATACACCGCCTTTGAACTGGTGAGTCGCCTTAAAGCCGAAACGGACCTCGAAGTGCAATTGCAGTCGCACGCGACTTCCGGTATCGCTGATATGACGCTGCTCAAAGCTATCGAGGCAGGTATCGACCGTGTTGATGCCGCGATTTCGTCGATGTCCATGACCTATGCGCATACGGCCACCGAAACAGTGGTGGCAACGCTCGAGGGTACAGAGCGAGACACCGGGCTGGATATCAAGCTGCTCTCAGAGATCAGCGATTACTTCCGCAAAGTTCGCCGCAAGTATGCCAAGTTCGAAGGCTCTTTGCGTGGTACCGATCCGCGTATTCTCATCGCACAAGTGCCTGGTGGCATGTTGACGAACATGGAAAATCAGCTCAAAGAACAGGGCGCTGCAGACAAGTTTGATCAGGTACTTGAAGAAATTCCGCGTGTACGTCAAGACCTCGGTTATATTCCGCTGGTGACACCCACCTCCCAAATTGTTGGCACGCAAGCTGTTTTGAATGTGCTCACTGGCGAGCGTTATAAGAATATTTCCAAAGAAACTGCCGCGATCCTGAAAGGTGAATACGGCGCTGCACCATCCGAGTACAACAAAGAGTTGCAAGCGCGTGTGCTGGATGGGAAGGAGCCGGTCACCTGCCGTCCTGCCGATTTGATCGATGACGAGATGGACAAACTGACGGCAGAGCTGAAAAAACTGTCTGAAGAAAAAGGCTTCAAGCTAGCTGATGATGTGATTGACGACGTGCTGACCTACGCTCTGTTCCCTCAGGTAGGCCTCAAGTTCCTGGAAAATCGTGGCAATCCCGATGCTTTCGAGCCCGTGCCTTCTGAAGACGATGTAAAAGTACCTGCGAAATCTGCGGGTGGCAAAGAGGTGTACACGATTTCGGTTAACGGCCAGAGCTATGTGGTGGAGGTCGAAGAGGGTGGTGACATCACCGGCATTAAGCCTGTTGGTGCGTCTTCCGGTGCTGCGGCCGCGGCCGCGCCTGCTGCGCCGGCCGGTGGTGGCGAGCCCCTGCCTGCGCCATTGGCGGGTAATATCTTCAAGATCATTGCGACCCCCGGTCAGGCGGTGCAGGAAGGCGACTTGCTGCTGATACTTGAAGCCATGAAGATGGAAACCGAAGTGCGGTCACCGCGTGCCGGAACTGTTGGTACCATCAACGTCAAAGTTGGTGACTCCGTCGCCGTCGGCGATACATTGATGACACTGTAGTAGGGCTGCTGGTAATGGAGAATATACTCAATCTTTGGACCGGTAGCGGTCTCTACAACATCACAGGCGGACAGTTCGTAATGATGTCTGTCTGTTTGTTCCTACTGTATTTGGCGATCAAAAAAGGCTTTGAGCCCCTGCTGTTGGTGCCTATCGGTTTCGGGGGGATTCTCGCGAATATTCCCGAAGCGGGGTTGGCTTTAACGGCGGCCGAGAACGCCATGTACTTTCATAAGCCGGAGGTGATGGCAGCCTTGGCAGAAGTGTTGAATGTTCCTTTTGAAGCGGGCCAGGAAATCACCAAAGAAGTGTTGGCGCAGTTTAAAGAGGCGTTCAAGGGTGCAGACCATTCTACCGTTGCAGCGGCACAAAGTGTGGCGAAGGATATGGGCTATGCCAATGGCATGCTGGCAAATTTTTACAGCGTGATCATTGGTAGTACGGTTGGACCTCTGCTTATTTTCATGGGTGTTGGCGCGATGACCGATTTTGGTCCTTTGCTGGCGAACCCCAAGACGATTCTGCTGGGCGCAGCGGCGCAGTTTGGTATTTTTGGAACGGTGCTGGGTGCAGCCTTGCTGACAAGCACCGGCATCATGGAATTTACCATATACGAAGCCGCGGCGATCGGTATTATCGGTGGCGCAGATGGCCCCACATCCATTTATGTGGCGAGCGTACTGTCGCCGCATTTGCTCGGCGCGATCGCCGTGGCAGCCTATTCCTATATGGCATTGGTTCCGGTCATTCAGCCGCCAATTATGAATGCCCTGACCACGCCCGCAGAACGTAAGATCCAAATGGTGCAGTTGCGTTCAGTGAACCAGGTGGAAAAAATCATTTTCCCGATCGTGGTCTTGGTGCTGGTGGCTCTGTGCTTGCCGGATGCGGCGCCGCTGTTGGGTATGTTTTGTCTGGGTAACCTGATGAAAGAATGTGGTGTGGTGGATCGCTTGTCTGATACCGCACAGAACGCTCTGATCAATACGGTCACCATATTTCTCGGGCTTTCGGTGGGCTCCAAGCTCAGTGCGGATAAATTCCTTGATCTGCAGACCTTGGGTATTCTAGTGCTGGGCATGGCTGCTTTTGCGGTGGGTACCGGTACCGGTGTACTTATGGCTAAGCTCATGAATGTGTTTAGTGCGACTAAGATCAACCCACTTATTGGTTCGGCGGGCGTATCGGCGGTTCCCATGGCGGCACGCGTATCGAACAAGGTGGGACTGGATAATAATCCCCAGAACTTCCTGCTCATGCATGCCATGGGTCCCAACGTTGCGGGCGTAATTGGTTCTGCGGTGGCCGCAGGTGTAATGATCAAATTCCTGGGTGGTTAATACCCGTATTTGATATAAAGACCCCGGCAATGCCGGGGTTTTTTGTTTGGGAGGGCGTATGGAATACAGTTTTCTTGGAAGCGATGAAGTCAGGGTAAGTAAAATCTGTTTAGGTACGATGACCTGGGGGCAGCAGAACAGCGAAGCCGAAGCGCATCAGCAATTGGATTACGCGCTTGGGCAGGGCATTAACTTTATCGACACGGCCGAAATGTATCCTGTTCCGCCTACTCGCCAGACACAAGGGTTGACAGAAAAGTACATCGGAAGCTGGTTGCGTCAACGTGGGAATCGAGCAGATATCGTACTGGCGACGAAAGTGGCAGGTCCGGCGCCATGGCTGCCGTACTTGCGCGGCGGGCCACGCCTGGATCGCACACATATAGAACAGGCGGTTGATGACAGTCTTAATCGCTTGCAGACCGATTATATTGATCTGTATCAGCTGCATTGGCCGGAGCGAAGTACCAATTACTTTGGCAAATTAGGCTATGAAATTGATGAGGAAGAATGTCCCGTGAGTCTTGAAGAAACGCTTGGCGTGCTGAAAGATCTGCAGGCACGCGGCAAGATTCGTCACTATGGTTTATCCAACGAAACGCCGTGGGGATTGAGTGAGTGCCTGCGTGCAGCGGAGCGCTTGAAGATGCCACCACCCCTCAGTGTGCAGAACCCTTATAATTTGTTGAACCGGGTTTATGAAGTGGGGATGGCAGAGTTCGCGCATCGGGAAAATATTGGACTGTTGGCGTATTCTCCATTGGCATTTGGTGTGCTGACCGGTAAATACCTTGGCGGGAAACGCCCGAAAGGTGCAAGGCTTACACTGTTTGATCGTTTCACGCGGTATACACATGCGCGTGCCGAGGCGGCAGTGCGCGACTATGTGGCTCTTGCGAATAAACTGGGTTTAAGTGGCGGCCAGTTAGCTTTGGCGTTTGTGAACTCACGGGCTTTTGTGCGCAGTAATATCATCGGTGCCACTTCGATGGAGCAGCTGGCTGAGAATATTGCCTCCATTAATGTTGCCCTGAATCAGGATGTCTTGCAGGAACTTGAGCACCTCCATGCAGTACACACGTTTCCTTGCCCCTAGCGTGAAAACAGGTAGAGCATAATGAGTAGTCGTCCCAATTTTGTAGAAAAGGTTTTCTGGTCTGTACTCAATGGCATTGAGCAGACCGTGTTTGCTGAAAACTTTATTATTTCCAATCTGAGTCCTTACGACGTGATTTATCAAGATCGCATTATGTCGGTCAGGCACTATCACGCGCTTGAAGAGGAGGAGATTGAGGTCGCCGGAGAGTCCGTTCCCGTCTCCCGCAAAAAGCATCGGCTGCCGGTTTTGTTGGTGCCGCCTCTTGCCGCGACGTCGATGATATTCGACCTCATGCCACACCGAAGCATTGTGCGCTTCTTTTTGGCAAAAGGCTTTGATGTGTATCTGGTTGATTGGGGCGAGGTGACCGAAGACCACTCCGACCTTTCTCTCGAAACCTATGTTATGGAGTGGATGCCTGAGGTTGTCAATGCGGTGCAGAACCATAGCGGGGAGGAGGAGCTATCGATTTTTTCCTATTGCATGGGCGGCCTGTTGTCACTGATGTATCTGGCCACTTCTGGCGATGCACGCGTGCGCAATCTGATTACCGTGGCGAGTCCTGTGGATATGCATCAAAGCGGTGTGGCGGGCCGCGTGCTGTCGGCCATCTATCAACCTGCCCGCACGGTTTCAAGTGTGCTGAATTTCTCGTTAATGGATCTGCCAGCCCGCTACTTTCATGTGCCGGGGTGGGTGTCCTCGGCGGTGTTCAAATTGACCAACCCCATGGGTTCCGTCATTAACAGTTATGAAAAATTCTTCAACTTGTGGGATCGGGAATATCTGCAAGAGAGTTTGACCATGAGCAAGTGGTTCGACGATATGGTGGACTACCCTGGCGAGACGATTCGGGATATGGCTGTGCATATGGCGATTAACAACAAGTTGGCAAGTGGCAGGATGCGGATTGGCGATGCCAATGCGGAGTTCAATACCATACGTTGTTCTATCCTTGCCTTTGCCGGAGAGAGCGATAAATTGGTGAGCGCGAAGGCAGCCCATAAAGTCTTGGAAATTGTATCCTCGGAAGACAAAGAGTTTTGTGTGGTGCCCGGCGGCCATGCGGGTGTGTTCGCGGGAAATAAAGCACCAGAGCATACATGGGCCATCAGTACGGAATGGCTGTCTTTACGATCAGATTAATAGAGGCGACAGAATGCAAGAGGCGAAGTTTTATGCCATCAATTATTGGTTGAAGAACCCGGAAGGAGAGGTGGTTGATACCTCGGAGGGTGGGGTGCCGCTCTGCTTTGTGGAGGGTAGCAAAAAAGTCATTGCCGGATTACAGCAGGCGGTGAAAGGGCGTGATCCCGGTGCGCGTTTGGATGTGACGATACCTCCGGAATTGGCCTATGGTGTAAGGCAGGACAGTTTGATTAATCGTGTTCCCAAGAGTGCTTTCGAGGGGATTGACGAGCTGAAACCGGGCATGAAGTTTCAGACCAACAGCGGGGATCAGGTACAGATTGTTCAGGTGCTGGAAGTGGAAAAGGACGAGGTAGTGGTAGATGCTAATCATCCTTTAGCTGGTCTCACACTAAATTTTGAAATTGAGATTTTAGAGGCGCGGGCGCCTACGTCCGAAGAGCGCGATATGCATCTTGGGTTGCAGGCTTGATTAAAGCCAAATTTGGTTTGTGACTTTTTCAGGTAAATTTTGAAACTGCATATATACTTATTGTAACAAGTGAAAGATTCAATAAGTTAATCAGTAACTTGGTGAACTGAAAGCAATGAAGCTTTCGATCGTCCACACACTAAGATAAGACAAGCCGATGGAAGTTGAAGAGCAGAACGAAGCATGGCGAATTTTAATCGTCGAAGATGATGAGCGTTTGGCCGACCTGACCAAAGAGTATCTTGAAAGCAACGGTCTGGTTGTATCAGTCGAGCCAAATGGTTCCCACGCTGTTGAGCGTATTACCACGGAAAAGCCCGACCTGGTGGTCTTGGACTTGATGCTTCCGGGAGAGGATGGGCTATCAATTTGCCGTAAGGTTAGGCCGAACTACAACGGCCCCATCCTCATGCTGACGGCACGAACAGATGATCTGGATCAGGTGCTTGGTCTCGAAATGGGTGCTGACGATTACATGTCCAAACCTGTTCGGCCGAGAGTCCTGCTGGCGCGTATTCGAGCTTTGCTGCGGCGCATAAAAGAGCGTGATGGTGGCGACGCGGGAAGTCAGGATACAGGATCCTCCGAGGGGCCAACGCGACTCACCTTCAATAATCTGGTTGTCGACTCATCTATGCGTGAGGCTTGGCTGGATGGTGAAAGCATCGATTTGACCAGTGCTGAGTTTGATCTGTTGTGGTTGTTGTCGAGTAATGCCGGAAATGTACTTAGCCGCGAGGAAATATTCACTGCGCTGAGGGGGATTGAATATGATGGTCAAGATCGATCTATCGATGTGCGGGTGTCTCGCATTCGACCTAAGATTGGTGATGATCCGGTCCATCCTCGCCGTATTAAAACCGTGCGCAGCAAAGGGTATCTTTTTGTTAAAGAAGCCTAATCAATAATCATCTGAGAAGCTTGCTTTGAACAAGTTGTTTTTGAGAATCCTGACAGGCCTGGTCACTGCTTTTGCAGTACTGGGCCTTTTCAGTTATACGCTTATCTCGCTTTCTAACCATGTGCGTTATGAGCACTATTGGACCGATCTCGCCGCGCCAGTAATGCGCTTTGTCGCGAATGAGCAAGGCCTGCTTGGTAAGGATCCACCCGGTGCCTTGTCTGTGGTGACACGCAGCACCGGAGCATTTGGGGCTGTTAGGCAGGCTCGCCTAGATGCAGGGCAGGTAATCCTGCTCAGGGATGGCGAGCATAAAAAATTCGTAGTCGCGCTGAATAACGATCTGGCACTCATGTTGGAGTCGGGCGTGTCGGGCCGGGAGCTGTTTGAGTTGTATGCCTGGATCGTTGCCCAGATTGACCTGGACTTTTCTCAAGCCAGTGATCAGGGCCTCGCTGCGCTCGAAAAAGCTTTAAACATAAAGATTAGGCGCGTGGAAAGTGATCAGGATTACGAGTCTCCACTGGCGCTGAATTATCTCGTTGAGAAAGGCTACTATATTCATACTTCTTCAGAATCTCACGTGGTGCTTCTGCGCACCGGGCATGGGCAGATTCTGGAGTTGAATATAGGCCCTCGTCATCCACTGATTTCCTTGCCCGTTCTGGTGCTGGTGTTATTGCTTGATCTGTTCACGCTCGCTGTGTTCGGCTATTACGTTATTCAGGGGCTCGATAAGCGCTTGAGAAATATCGAAACGGTTGCCAGCCGCATCGCACGCGGGGAGCTGGATGCTCGAGTGAAACGTGCGGGCAATGAGGATGCCGTTGGGCGTCTGGGCGCTGCGTTCAACAGTATGGCTGATCATATACAGCGCTTGATGGTAGTACAAAAAGAGATGATTCATGCGGTATCGCATGAGTTGCGTACACCCGTAGCCCGTATTCGATTTGGCGTCCAGATGATCGAGGACTGCCCCAACGAAGAGGCGATGAAAAAACAGCTCCGCGGAATTGACGGTGATATTCAGGAGCTGGACGAACTGATCGATGAAATTCTCACTTATGCGCGGCTTGAGCAAGGCGGGCCCATTCTTGCGTTTCAGGACGCAGATGTGATGGCGATCGTAGCGCAGGTAGTGAGCGAGCAAAGCAGCACCAAGCCCGAGATGAACATTTTTGCCGAGTACAAGGAAGGGTCGGAGTTGTGGAAAATGTCGGAGGTAGAGACTCGCTACTTGCACCGTTCAATACAAAACCTTGTCGGGAATGCAACACGATACGCCAAGTCGACGGTAAAAATTCAATGTGCCTTTGATCAGGAAACCTGTCGCATCGATGTAGAGGATGATGGGCCGGGTATTCCTGAAGATCAATGGGAGTCGGTATTCACGCCCTTTGCACGGCTTGACGATAGTCGAACTCGCAGTTCGGGTGGTTACGGGCTGGGCTTGTCGATCGTCAGGCGCATTTTGTACTGGCATGGTGGGCAGGCCTTTATGGGGCGCAGTGAACTTGGCGGGGCCAAATTCAGTCTTGTGTGGCCCAGAAGGCAATCCGGTTGATTGACAATCGACAGCCTCTTGCCTCGTCAGGCAACACAGCTATTGAGGCTGTCGTCAGCGTACTTTTTTTTCAGGTACACCTTAAGCTCCTCCTGTTGTGCCGCGCTCATCGCATAGCCCAACTTGCTGCGGCGCCATAGGATGTCGTCTGCTTCCCTTGCCCATTCTTTTTCGGTCAGGTAATTCACTTCAGCGGCCGTTAATGTTGCTCCAAAGTTCTGCCCGAGTTCTTCAATGGATTGTTTACCATGTAGAAATTCGTGGCAAAGCAGGCCATAGCTTTGTGAGAAGCGTGCCGTCATGTCTTGTGGTAACCACGGATAACTGTCCTGAATTTCTTTGGTGATGTGCGCACGATCTCGCCCGGGAATGGCTCCTGGCAAGGGAGCACCGGCGGTCCACCTTTCTTTCATTGTTGGTAAATAGTCGGAGAGCTTGTCCAGTACGGCTTCGGCTAACTTGCGATAGGTGGTGATCTTTCCACCATAGATGGACAGAAAAGCGTTGTTTTCCGATGCCGCGTGGAGTTCGAGCGTGTAATCGCGGGTAATTGCGGATGGGTCGGAGGATTCATCATCACATAGCGGACGCACACCTGAGTAGCTGGCAACGATATCGCTTTCCTGCAATCTTTCGTTGAAATGCCGGTTATAAATATCCAGAAGATAATCGGTTTCCCATTGTTCAATGCTCACCGCAGCGGGATCGCCTGTATATTCCTTGTCGGTCGTACCAATAATGGAATAGTCGTTCAGGTAAGGCAGAACGAACACAATGCGCTTATCTTCATTTTGCAGGATGTAGGCGCCTTCTCTTTTTGTGCGTTTCGGTACGATGATGTGGCTGCCTTTGATAAGTCTAATTCGACGCTTGATCGGCACAATCGTTGCGCAATCTTCCAGAACCTTGTTCAGCCAAGGCCCTGCAGCATTGATGACGTTGCGGGCCTGTACAAGCTGAGTCGAACCATCACGTTTGTCGAAGGAAATAATCTGCCAAAGGCCGTCACGTGGTGAGTAGCTTATTTTCTGGCACATGGTTCGGGTGTGAAGTTGTGCGCCCCGGTCCCGTGCAAGCATCGCGTTCGCAACAACCAGACGGCTGTCATCCACCCAGCAGTCATAGTATTCATAGCATTTTTTGAAGCTGGGGCGTAAATCGATATCATTGGTGAGACGCGACATTTTTGCACGCGGTAAAGAGTTTTTCCTGCTTAGGTGGTCGTAGAGGAAAAGACCGCACCGAATCATCCATGAGGGCCGCAAGTGCGATTGATGAGGCATACAGAACTTGAGTGGCGACACTAAGTGGGGGGCGTTTCTCAAGAGCACTTCTCGTTCCGCCAAAGCTTCTTTAACTAGTCTGAATTCGTAGTGCTCCAGATACCTGAGTCCCCCGTGAATCAGTTTGCTGCTTGCTGAAGAGGTACCCGATGCGAAATCGGATTGTTCGCACAGATACACCGATAAACCGCGACCTGCAGCATCCGCGGCGATGCCGCACCCATTAATTCCGCCGCCTATAATCGCGAGGTCGAAGACCCCCTCTTGCTCATTCATGTTGCGTTCTCATGTTCGAAAATGTTTAAAATCGAACATATTATGACATAAAGATGGAATGATATTGCAATAATGTTCTCAAATTGACAAAATTCGCCGCGATTTTGGCGACTACACCACCTTGAGTGCTATTTGATGGCGCTTGAGTAGCTCGGTGATGGCCGTGGGAGGGGGAGCGCTGGTGTAAACGCGGTCTACCTGTGTGATATTGCCAAGGCGAGTCATGGCGTCTCGGCCGAATTTAGAATGGTCCGCGGCGAGAAAAATGTTGCGGGAGTTTTCCACAATGGCCTTGGATACGCGTACTTCCTGGTAATCAAAGTCGAGAAGATCACCGCTCATGTCTATGCCGCTAATGCCGATGATCGCGTAATCGACCTTGAATTGACTGACAAAATCGACGGTAGCCTCGCCCATAATGCCGCCATCACGGTTGCGCACGACACCGCCGGCGATGATGATTTTGAAGTCATCTTTGCGACTCATAATGCTTGCTACGTGAAGGTTATTGGTAATCACGGTAAGGCCTTTGTGAGCCATGAGGGCATCGGCGATTGCTTCAGTTGTCGTGCCAATGTTGATGAACATGGAGGCAAAGTCCGGTATCTCACTGGCGATCGCTTCAGCAATGCGTTTCTTCTCTTCAGGAAAGCTGACTTTTCTGTTTGAATAGGGTGTATTCGAAACTGTTGAGCTTTGACCCGCGCCGCCGTGATAGCGTTGAATGAGGCCGGACTCATCAAGCACATTGAGGTCGCGTCGAATCGTTTGCTGCGTTACTTGGCACTGGTTAGCCAGTTCCTCGATAGAAGCGAAACCTGAGCGGTTGACGATGTCGAGAATTCGCGAGTGACGTTCAGGTTGTTTCATAAGCAAGCAGGCCCGTAGGGTGATAAGAAAAATAGTTGTTGCGCTATCTAAGCATAATAACAAATCGGGAATTCATTAAGGAAAACACTATGTCCCAGTACATTCTGTCTATTGATCAGGGCACAACAAGCTCACGAGCCTTGTTGTTTGATGAGCAAGGTAAGCACATTACGACAGCCCAACAAGAGTTCAAGCAGTACTTTCCTGAAGATGGCTGGGTGGAACACGATGCCAACGAAATTTGGCTGACCACGCTCAATGTATGCCGGGAAGTGTTACAGCTGGTAGATATGGAGCAGGTAGCGGTTGTAGGTATCACCAATCAGCGTGAAACAACGGTGGTATGGGATCGTGCCACCGGTGAGCCTATCCACCCGGCTATCGTATGGCAGGACCGCCGCACGGCGCAGTTCTGCGAGTCTCTCAAACAACAGGGTTATGAGTCGCGCATCAGTGCCAAGACGGGCTTGCTGATCGACCCTTACTTTTCTGCCAGTAAGATCCGCTGGATCTTGAACGAGGTGCCGGGAGCGCGGGAACGCGCGGAGGCCGGGGAGCTTGCCTTCGGTACGGTTGATAGTTTTTTGTTGTGGAAGTTGACTGAGGGACGCTCGCATTATACTGATGCCTCCAATGCATCGCGTACTTCGTTGTTTAATATTCATCTTCAGGAATGGGATGAGGAGCTTCTGGCGCTTTTTGATATTCCTAAAGCGATGCTTCCTGAAGTCAAAGACAGTAGTGATGATTTTGGTGATTGTGCGCCTCACTGGTTTGAGAAATCACTGCCGGTTTGTAGTCTGATTGGAGATCAACAAGCGGCGTTGGTCGGTCAGGCATGCTTTGCGCCGGGTATGGTCAAGAGCACCTATGGTACGGGTTGTTTTATGATGTTGAACACCGGTTCGCGAGTGATTCAGTCGCAGTCCCGATTGCTGTCTACCGTTGCTTATCGGGTTGATGGCGAGGTCACTTATGCACTGGAGGGCAGTATTTTTGTTGCCGGGGCGGCGATTCAGTGGCTACGCGATGGATTACAGTTAATCGGGCATGCGAAGGAAAGCGAGCACCTCGCGGAGCAGGTGGGCTATGACAATCCGGTCTATTTGGTGCCAGCTTTCACTGGCTTGGGGGCGCCATATTGGGACCCGAATGCACGTGGCGCGCTGTTTGGACTCACGCGCGACACTGGTATTGCCGAGATCGTTACGGCAGGCTTGCAGGCAGTGTGCTACCAGACTCGCGACCTGCTCAGCGCGATGGAACGCGATGGGGCCGAGTTCACAAGTCTGCGTGTGGACGGAGGGATGGTGGTAAATGGGTGGGTGACACAGTTCTTGGCCGATGTGCTGGATGTGGCCGTGGACCGGCCCGCCATCGTAGAAACGACAGCACTCGGTGCGGCGTATTTGGCGGGTTTGCGTGTAGGTATGTTTGACAGCCTGGAGCGTATCGCAGAGCTATGGGCTCTGGATGCACGCTTCGAGCCCACTCTGGATCGTGCGCTGGCCGATCAGCTGTACAGTGGCTGGCTGGAGGCCGTTGCGCGAGTCAAGAGTCAGGTGAGCTCGGCAACGGGGTAGGCAATGAGATGCTCTGCGTCGATCGCGAAGTGCACTTCGTTGCCGACGTAAAAATCTTCATGGCTCGGAAAAGAGGCTTCAATGCGCAAGCCCGACGACAGTTCCAGTACGTAATGCGTGTTTGTACCCGCAAAGGTTTTTGCCAGCACTTTTCCTCTCAGAGGCGATTGGTGGTCGCAGATGATGTCGTCAGGCCGCAGAAGAATTTCGACTGGGCTCTGTTCAGACCAGTTGTAGGCGCGATTCCCCTGTAATATGCCGAGCTCGGTCGTGAAGCTGTCGGGCGTGAGTACTGTGCCCGGAACGAAACTGCCTTTACCTATAAAACAGGCGACAAAGCGGTTTGCAGGTTCATGATACAGTTCAAAAGGCGTGCCCCACTGCTGAATTCTGCCGCTATCAATCACGCCAATATGATCACACATTGCGAACGCTTCCTGCTGATCATGGGTGACAAGAATCGCCGACATGCCCAACTCTCTTAGAATACTGCGTACATCAAGGCTCAGGCGCGCGCGAAGCTCTGCGTCCAGGTTGGAAAAAGGTTCATCGAGCAAGAGCAAATCGGGTTCTGGTGCCAGAGCGCGTGCCAGAGCAACGCGCTGTTGCTGCCCGCCTGAAAGTTCGTGAGGGTATCGCTCTTCGTAGCCTTGAAGGTCAACAAGGTGTATCAGTCGCTCTATTTTTTCATTAGCTTCTTGGCGCGGAAGTTTCTGTAGACCGAAGCGAATATTTTGGGCAACCGTAAGGTGAGGAAACAGCGCGTAATCCTGAAAGACCATGCCAATCTGCCGTTTCTCCGGCGCTTGCAGATGTTGCGCTGATGAAATGACTTCGTTTGCGAGACAGATTTCACCCTCTCGAACACTCTCGAATCCCGCGATGGCGCGCAAAATGGTGCTCTTCCCGCAACCGCTCGGTCCCAGCAGACAGGCGATCTCTCCCTGAGTGAGGGTAAGGGAGAGGTCCTTTATGACAACCAGATCACCATAATTGCACTGGATGTTTCTTATTTCTAACAGTCCGGACAAGAAAGAGTCTCTCAGGCGTTACACAATAAAAATTCCAGCAGAGCTTTCTGGGCATGAAGGCGATTCTCAGCTTCATCCCACACCACCGAACTTTCGTGATCCAACATATCTTCGCTGATTTCTTCGCCTCGGTGTGCAGGCAGGCAATGCATAAATAAAGCGTCTTTGTTAGCGTGAGTCATCAGCTCTGGTGAAACCTGGTAATCGGCAAATGCGCGCACACGAGCCTGTTGTTCTTCTTCCTGTCCCATGGATGCCCAAACATCGGTCACAACAAGGTCTGCGCCGGCAACGGCTTTCTCCGGCACGCGTTCGATATGCGCTACCTGCTTGTGCTGTTGCATTAGCGCCTGATTTGGGTCGTAACCCTCAGGGCAGGTGATGACGAGTTCAAAATTCAACAGGGCAGCCGCATTGATAAAGGAGTTGCACATGTTGTTGCCGTCGCCAACCCAGACTACTTTTTTACCTTCGATAGAACCTCTGTGCTCGTGGTAGGTTTGCATGTCGGCAAGTAGCTGGCAGGGGTGAAAGTCATCGGTCAGGGCATTAATGACTGGCACGCTTGAATGCGCTGCAAAGGTTTCGAGTTTTTTGTGCTCAAAGGTACGGATGGTAATTGCATCTACCATGCGGGAGAGCACTCGCGCGCTGTCTTCAATAGGTTCGCCGCGCCCGAGCTGCGTATCGCGCGGTGAGAGAAAAAGAGAAGAACCCCCAAATTGCGCCATCCCGGATTCAAACGAGACTCGCGTACGCGTGGAAGATTTTTCGAATATCAACGCCAGCACTCGGTTCTTGAGGGGTTCGTAGATGTTTCCCTTACGGTGGTCGCGCTTGAGCGTAATACCGCGCTCGATAATCTGCAGTAATTCGTCCCTGGAAAGGTCCTTCAATGTCAAAAAATGTCTTAATGCCATGTATGTCTCACGTGACGATAACTAGTGGGATGGGATTCAAGTGCGTGGTTGGTTGCGGTCGTCGGCCGCGTAAAGCCTAATGATTTGCACAACCGCGTCAATCAGAAAATCGCACTCTTCATCACTCATATTGAGGGCAGGCAGCAAGCGAATGACGTTTTCAGAGGTCACGTTGAGCAGCAAGCCTTTGGCCTTGGCCAGTGGAACGAGTGCAAGGCAGGGGTCGTGCATTTCGATGCCGATCATCAGGCCGCAGCCACGAATTTCCTTAACATAGTCGGCCGTGCCTAGCTGGCCTTCCAGGCCTTCAAGTATGCGCTGGCCCAGAGCTTCGGCACGCTGACACAGTTGATGTTTGTCGATTTGTTCCAGGGTTGCCAGAGCCGCTGCGCAGGCGAGAGCATTACCACCAAAAGTGGACCCGTGCGAGCCCGGCCCAAGAATGTCAGCGGCCTTTCCTTTGGCCAGACAAGCACCAATGGGAAAACCGTTGCCAAGCCCTTTCGCAGTGGTGATGACGTCGGGGCTGATGCCGAAAGTTTCGCTCGCGAAGTAACGACCTGTTCGGCCATTCCCTGTTTGTACTTCGTCGGCCATCAGCAGCCATTCCTGCTCATCACACAGGGTACGCAGCGCTTGGAAATATTCTGGAGAGGCAAGCTTTATGCCGGCTTCTCCCTGAATGGGTTCTAGCAGTACCGCAACTACATTGGGGTTGGATCGGGCGATGTTCCGTATCGCTTCAATGTCGTTGAATGGCGATCGAACAAAGCCACTGAGTAACGGTTCGAAACCGGCCTGAACCTTGCGATTTCCTGTTGCCGTGAGGGTTGCCATGGTACGGCCATGAAAGGCCTGATCCATCACGATGATGGTGGGTGATTGAATACCTCTGTCGTGACCGTAACGCCTCGCAAGCTTGATGGCGGCTTCATTTGCCTCAGCCCCCGAGTTCGAGAAGAATACCCGATCCATACTGGCCAGCTGCGTCAGGGTCTTGGCCAGCTTGAGTTGCTGGGGGGTATGGTAGAGGTTGGAGCAATGCATCAGGCGACCGGCCTGATCACGGATCGCTTTACTTACTTCGGGATGAGCGTGACCAAGCCCACAGACTGCAATACCACAAAATGTGTCGAAATACTTATTACCGTCGGTATCGTAAAGCCAGCAACCATCACCACTTTCGAAGGCAACGGGGAGTCGGCCGTAGGTGTTCATCAATGCTTGGTCGGTCATTTGCTTCTCTTCATAAACGCAAAAAGGCAGCGAGTGGCTGCCTAGTAAACAGAAAATGTTAGCCTGAAATTTCGTCTTAAGCAAATATGTGCGAAGATCCGCGAAAATAAACGACGAGGGAAGTGAAGTAGCATGCTGAATAGTGTTGATCTTGCTGTCTTTTCGGGGCGTTTGTCGGCCATTTGTAGAGAAATGGGCTTCGTATTACAGCGCAGTGCCTTGTCGCCTAATATCAAAGATCGGTTGGACTTTTCCTGTGCCTATTTCGATGAGGCAGGGCGGATGTGCGCGCAAGCTGCCCATATTCCCGTTCACTTGGGCAGCATGGCCTATGCGATGCAGGGTATTGTTGAAAAATTCGAGTGGCATGAGGGTGACATGGTTGTGCTCAATGACCCGTTTATGGGGGGGACGCATCTCCCAGACGTTACCTTGCTGGCCCCCTTTTTCTTGGATGGAAAACGTATTGGGTTTGTCGCTAACCGTGCGCATCACGCCAATATCGGTGCTGATTCAGCAGGTTCCATGCCGCTTTCCTCGGCGCTTGAAGAAGAAGGAGTACTGATCAGCCTGGTAAAATTAATGGCGCAAGGTCAGTGGGTACCGGAGGTAGTATCGCGATTGAAGCAAATCGAACCGGACACAAAGGGAACGCTGCCGGGGGATTTTCTTGCTCAGATCAGCGCGAATCAGACGGGCTTACGACGGCTGCAGGAGTGGTTAAGGGAGCATCGTGATGGCGCCTATTATTTCCTCGATGGTATGGATGCCTTGAATCGCTACGGTGCAACACTGGCCAGGCATGCCCTCACGGAAATTCCCGTGGGCACGGCGACTTATAGTGATGTTATGGATAGTGATGGGTTTGGTAGTGTTGATATACCGATTCGCGTGAAGGTTGAGAATAGTCAATCGGGATTGAAATTTGATTTTACAGGTACAGCAGAGCAGGTTGAAGGGAATATAAACTGCCCGGCATCGGTGACAGCGGCCGCCGTTTATTACGCGGTGTTGAGTTTGTTGCCTGAGCACATCCCTCATTGCGCAGGAGTTTTTGAGCAGATAGAAATGGTGGTTCCAGAGCGTTGCCTGCTCAATGCCGCACCAGGAAAGGCGGTGGCAGCAGGTAATGTCGAGACGAGTATGCGCGTCGTTGATGTGGTGTTGGGCGCGCTGGCGCAGCTGGGTGCGGATGTTCCCGCTGACAGTCAAGGTACCATGAACAATGTTGCGATGGGGGGAGAGCACGATGGCCAGCGTTGGGATTATTATGAAACGATGGGCGGGGGTATGGGCGGCGGTTCCCAGGCAGAGGGGCTTGATGGTGTCCAGTGTCATATGACAAATACGCTCAACACGCCTGTCGAAAGTCTGGAAATGCATTATCCGCTTCGTTTTATTGAATATTCTTTGCGGTCTGGGTCCGGTGGATCAGGTCATCATGAAGGCGGGGATGGCTTGGTGCGTGAATTAGAGTTTCTGGCGCCTGCACAAGTGACGTTGCTTTGTGAGCGTCGCGACCATGCGCCGCGGGGGCGCGAGGGTGGTGGCGATGGTCGCTCAGGGCGTAATTTGTTGAACGGTAAAGTCCTTCCAGCTAAATACAGTGCATGGGTTGAGCCGGAAGATAAGCTGCGTCTCGAATCTCCTGGTGGGGGTGGTTGGGGCGCCCCATGACGCTGGTCGAACGGGGTAAAAAGCGTTAAGATTGCGCCCCAATTCCAAGCAATTAATGAGGTGTATGTGCTATGTCTATTATGGATACGATTAAGGAGCAGATTGAAGGTAATCCGATACTGCTATACATGAAGGGGACACCTCAGCAGCCTCAGTGCGGATTTTCAGCGCGCACGGTGCAGGCCTTGATGGCGTGTGGTGAGCGTTTTGCGTATATCAATATTCTGGATAATCCTGAAATTCGGGAAAATCTGAAGGTCTACTCCAACTGGCCCACCTTTCCTCAGTTATATGTAAACGGTGAGCTGGTAGGCGGCTGCGATATCGTTATGGAAATGTATGAAAGCGGCGAGTTGAAGAAGTTGATTGAAGAAACTGCGGCGTCATCAGACGCTGAATAGTGGCGTCCTCACTGCAAAAAGCCCGGTTTTTACCGGGCTTTTTTTGTGTTCAGTTTGAATTGTTCTGTTCTCTGGCTCTCGCACGCGATGCATCTGTAGTGTATTCCACGGGTATCAAATATCGAAAAGCTTTCTGTATATCCTGAGAGGGAGGTTTTGGGTAAGGGCTGGCTTTGTATGCCGTGGAAATCGCCAGTTCGTCGACTTCGGGAATGCCGCTTTTCTCAACGACTCGGGCACGTTTAATAGCTCCATTGGGAAATAGTTGAAGTTCCAGGCTGAAGCTCAACCGGTCTAGGTTTCGGTTAAGGATTATCTGGTGAAAAGGGTCGTAGAGAGTGTCTCTGGAAAGCACACGAATCAGCTTTTGTTCATAATCGCTGAGTGTCGGAAGCTCCGGCTTGGTATTGCGCTGTTCAACTTGGGCCGCTTTGCCAGAACGATTAAAAATCTGCTGTAGACCTTCCCGTGCGCTTTGTGCTCGTGACGCTTGGGATTGTTTGGGAAGAGTGACTCGGGGAAGGCTGGAAGCGCTCTCGCCCGACAACTCACTCTCTAAAGTGCTGTCGGAATTGCGCGCGTCACCCTCTGACATTGTGCGTGTATGGTTAGCAAAGTCTTGCGTCGTGATGAAATCTCTCGCAGCGCTGGCGGCTTGTTGCTGTTGTTGGGCATGCACGCTGCTCTGGCTTTCTATCGCTCGATCGGCAATGAGTATGATGGGAATGGTTTTTACTTCACGCTCAAGCTTCAGGTTCAGAAGCTTGTCCAGCACGAGCAGTGTAGTGATGTGTAAAAAAATTGCCAGCAACGCAGCAGCACCAATTCTCTGGCGTCTGTGCGGGTCTATCGAGTCATAGAGCATCTATGATGGGAAGGTATGTGCTGTTTGGCTGAAGGGCACTGTTATGAATCTGCTTTTTGTTTCAGGTTTGACATCACTGCATTCAGTGCGCGGTCGATCACCTGCCCCTGTTCCAGGAAGAGCACCTTTTTCTTGCTGAGGTCCTGAATCAGTTCTGCGCGGCTTTTTTCTACCGTTTTCAAACCCATACGATTCACGAAAATATAGCAGTCGGCTTCGTCAATTCTGGCGGAGAGTTTGCATCTGAATTTGTTACCGTTCAGCAGTTCAAATTCTACCCATTGACCTATTTTCAGCTCGTCCACCGCTATTTCATAGCGGCTCGTATCTTTAACACGCGAAGCCAGCTGTTTTTTGACCGCGGTTTCCATGCTTGCCCTAGGAGTGCTTTCAGATGAGAAATCCCCGCCGGTAATGATGTTTTCCGGATTTTTGAAGGCGCACGTCAGCTCATGTTTTATTTCGGCGATGGTGTCTTCAAGAGAGGTGGTGCTGTACGAGACATTCTCCAGTCCCGATTTCAAATCTTTGAGCAGCTTGGGAACAATAGCAACCCAACGCTGGCGATCTTTGGTGTCTATCAGCGGTTGTAAGCACCAGATCAAGTCATCCACTATTTTTACGCTCGTATTCCACTGGTGTTCCTGTTCATCCTTCAGGAATGCCAGAAACATTACTCGGCTCCAGCCATTCTTCAACATTTCGGAAATAACTTGGGGGATAGGGTACCGGGCATTCAGTATTTTATGGCTGATGATGGTTTCAACACGTTTTTGAGCCTGTCTGGATCGAATTCTGCCTTTCTCGGCTTCTTTCGTGCGCTGTTCAACAATTTTTGCTTTGCGTTCCTCGCGCAGCATGAATTGGGCGAGATCGTCATTCAGTCTCGCAAAGAGTGAGATGTCGCCGTCAAATTCGTCCAGAACCTGATGCACTATTTCATGTATTTTGACATACAGTTTGTCACGCGAGTGGTCTGCCGATTCTCCCCAGCCGATTCCCGCCTTTGCAAGTGCATTCAGAAGCTGTCTGGCTGGGTGCTTGTTCGAGCTGAAAAAACTCTTATCCTTGATGACCACCTTGAGAATCGGGATTTGCAGGCGACTGATCAGAACCTGAATGGGGGGTGCCAGGTTGTAGTCGTCAAGAATAAATTCAAACAGCATCGACACAAGGTTTATCAAATCCTCGTCTATCTGGCTGAACGCGGTTGGTTGAGCCGCGTCGCGGTTGCGATGTGAAAGCTCGCTTTGTAAAGCGCTGCGTATATCGATTACCTTGGCATTCTTGCTGGTGGCGGTGTTCACATGAGGTCGCTTTTGCAGTTCCGTTAATAGCGAGAGCAGGGCGCTCGTATCCAGAGCGCTGGGGGTATGGGTAGCCTGTTTGGCGTTTGTCGCGAGGTGGCGCTTGCCGGCGAGCAGGGCCTGCAGCTCCGGGAATATATCGTTACCCTCACCGCTCTGCTGATCCGGCGAGACGTGCCCCTCGTGTAAGCGAGTCTGCGCGTTACTGGGTGAGTTGATGCTGTCGCTGCTGCTTCTCGGTGCAGATTTTCCACGAATGCCAGGAGTTTTTAGTTGTGGGAGAACGCCATGGCGAATAAGTAGCTTGTTGGCGTGCTCCAGCACGGGTTCCAAGTTTGAAATCACATAGCGGTCAAATTGCTTGAATACTATCAGTTTTTCTTTAATTTCAATTTCGAGGGTTCGACAAGCTTCGGCAAAGGCCTCACAAATGGCTTTGGGTTCGAGAGGCGGGTTGATGGCGTTCAGGTTGCCCGCGCCATACGCACGGCTCATCCGGGTGTGAAACTTCAAAAGTGGGCCCTGAAAGTTGGCTTTGGCTTTTGATGCCATCGCCGTAATAGCAACGTCTTCTTCAAGTTCATCATTACCCACCACCGAAAGGCTATCCAGGCGTGTGATGTTGTCTTCTGTTGTTGCGGGCTGCTGGTTTAATGCGTTTGCCGGTTGGAACTGTTCGTGGATCGATTGGCTGAACTGACTTTCTATTCCCTTTCGCTTTATTCTGATTTCACGCATGGCTTCGAAAAAGCGGTTTTGCTCGTTGTTTGTGCGCGCACTGTTTGCAAGCTCGAAAAGGGAGTCGTCAATACCGTCGAACATGCTTTGAAGTAGCTCGGAGAGGTCTCTTACAGCTTCTTTGGAAATTGAAGTGATCACAGCCTGATTGGCAGTCTGATTGCCAACAGTCTGCTTGCTGTTGATGTAACTGACGCCTGTAGACTTGCTCATGGTTTGCTCCATCGAAACCTGAATGCGAAACGGCTACCCTTCGTCACCTCAAGCTGGAAGTGTGACTACAGCCAAACAAATGGCACACTAATTAACCAATTATAAGGAAATTCTGGTAAAAAAAAATAACAAATTACAACAAATGCGGTGCAGTTCGTTGGTTTTTTCTGGGGCTAGAGTTTCCGAACGCGTTTAATGGACGGGTGGACCCTGGCGGTTTTGACAATGTTGTCTTTGATTTGCCTGATCTCCATGCGGTAGCCTGCGATGCTTAGGCAGACCGGGTTTTCAGGAATGGTTTCAAGTGCTTCGGTAATCAGACCGCTGAGTGTTTTGGGGCCGCTGACCGGTAGGTGCCATTTTAGTGATTTGTTGATGTGGCGCACGGACGTGGTGCCATCAATGAGGAAGCTGCCATCCTCTTGTGGTGTGATGTCTGTGGAGCTTGATGAGGAATAGTCCGTCGTGAATTCTCCAACTATTTCTTCGAGAATGTCCTCCATGGTAGCGATACCGAGTATTTCTCCATACTCGTCCACCACAAAGCCGATGCGGCGCTTTTCCTTCTGGAAGTTGAGCAGTTGTGTGTTGAGAGGGGTGCTCTCTGGAATAAAGTAAGGGTCGCGGCAGCATTGAAGTAGGTGGGCTTTATTCGGTTCTTCTTGCGACAGCACGCGGGTCATATTTCTCAAATGAAGAATGCCGATCACGTTATTAATATCACCTTTGAATACCGGCAGGCGGGTGTGCTGGCTGGATTTAATTTGTAGCAGGATATTGTTGAGGTCGTCGTCAATATCGATACCAATCACTTCGTTTCGCGGAATCATGATGTCATTCACGGTAACTTTTTCGAGATCGAGAATGCTGATAAGCATCTCCTGGTGATTGCGCGGAATCATCACGCTAGATTCATTAACCAGGGTCCTTAATTCCTCGCGACTGATGTTATTGCTGTCGCCTCCCTCTGTGTCGATTCCCAGAATCTTGAGTAGGGAATTCGTGATGAGATTAACTGCCCAGACAGCCGGGTAAAGTACTTTCAGAATGGGGGTCAGCAAATAAGACGCGGGGAAGGCGATTTTTTCAGGGTGGTAAGCCGCGATCGTTTTTGGGGTGATTTCTGCGAAAATGAGAATGACCAGCGTTAGCAAGGCTGTCGCAATTGCGATGCCGGCATCTCCCCAGAGGCGAATGGCTATTACAGTGGCTATGGATGACGCGAGAATATTGACGAAATTGTTGCCGATCAGAATAACGCTGATGAGCTGATCCGTACGATCGAGCAGATTGCTTGCTTTGATAGCGCCTTTATGGCCACTGCGTTTCAGGTGTTTCAGCCGGTATCGATTGAGCGAGAGCATCCCGGTTTCGGAACTGGAAAAAAAGCCCGAAAAAATGATTAGGAATAGAAGAATAACCAAAAGGCTGGTGGTTGAGGTGTCGTTCAAGTTGAGCGTGTCCCTAGGTGTTGGATGACATGAGCCACTGCAGTACAAATTTGCTGCCCACAAATCCGAGCATGAGCAGTGCGACGCCCCAAAGTGTCATATGGCTGGCGAGCATTCCTCGCCAGCCATAACGCAGTCGCCCGACCAGCAAGGTTGAGAAAAGGGCGAGCGCTGCCAATGAGAAAAAGGTTTTGTGCGCAAGGTGCTGTGCAAACAGGTCTTCGACGAAAGCAAAGCCTATCACGATGGCAAGAAGCAGGATAAGGGTGCCACTCCAGAGCATCTCAAAAAGCAGGTTTTCCATAGTGAGCAAGGGGGGTAAGTTGCGTTGCAGGATGGCGTGGCGGCGCTTTTTTAAGTTGTTGTTTTGCAAATGTATCAGGATGGCCTGAATGCCGGCAATGCAAAAAATACTGTAGGCGAGTATCGACAGTGCAATATGGAGCATGACGCCGCTTTCTTCTGGCGAAAATGCGTAGTGACTATCATCAAAGGCGAGCATCGCGACCAGGCTGAGTATGGCTGCGGGATAGGCTGCCAGAAAAATACTTTGCAGAGGGCGCCGTAGTGCAAGAATCAACAGGCAGATGATGACAAGGCTCGCGCTCAAAGACAGTGTGTTTGCCACGCTGAAGTTAAAGTGATCTTTTTCCAGTGTGAGCTCAAGGGTGGTGAGGACTTGCAGGCATACCGCTGTGGCGCCCAAAACGAAGCTGATAAAGGGGCGCGAGGGCAGGCGCCGGAGGTAGATGAGTAGTTGGTGGATGGTGCCGAAGCCATACAGCCCTACCGAGAGCAGGCTGAGTGCCAGAATATTCATAGTTATGCAGGAGGCCAGAGTTTCCGTGAGTGTCTATTCATTTCGGTGTCTGTGAGTGGTTATAATGCGCGGTTTGCAACTGCTTGGCAATAAAGAGAAACCACATGTTTGAAAATCTGACGGATCGTTTATCCGATAGTCTCCGTAAAGTCACCGGTCAGGCGAAGCTGACAGAGGAGAACATCAAAGACACTTTGCGCGAAGTGCGTATGGCGCTACTGGAGGCGGATGTCGCCTTACCGGTAGTCAAAGATTTTGTGTCGCAGGTGAAAGCCCGGGCAGTTGGGCAAGAAGTGGTGCGCAGTCTTTCGCCGGGTCAGGCGTTTGTAAAGGTGGTAAACGCCGAGCTGGTGCGCGTAATGGGGGAGCAGTCCTCCGGGCTGGAGCTCAATGCGCAGCCTCCTGCTGTTATCTTGATGGCAGGCTTGCAGGGTGCAGGTAAAACCACATCGGTTGCCAAACTGTCGCGTTACCTGATCGAGCGTGAGAAGAAAAAGGTGATGGTCGTGTCCGCAGATGTCTACCGTCCCGCGGCCATAAAGCAGCTCGAAACATTGGCAAGTGAAGTGGGGGCGATGTTTTTTCCCAGCTCGATTGAGCAGAAGCCTGTGGATATTGCCAATGCGGCAATTGCTGAGGCGAAGAGGCGCTTTGCCGATGTGTTGATAGTGGATACTGCAGGTCGACTGGCCATTGATGAGCAAATGATGGCGGAGATAAAGGCGGTGCATGCGGCGATCACGCCGGCGGAAACCTTGTTCGTTGTTGATTCGATGACGGGGCAGGACGCCGCTAATACTGCCAAAGCTTTTAATGATGCTCTTCCGCTCACCGGTGTGGTGTTGACGAAAACGGACGGTGATGCGCGCGGTGGTGCGGCGCTCTCGGTTCGCGCGATCACCGGAAAGCCCATAAAGTTCATGGGTGTGGGTGAGAAAACAGATGCATTGGAGCCCTTCCATCCTGATCGCGTGGCATCGCGTATTCTGGGGATGGGCGACATACTGAGTTTGATCGAAGATGCAGAGCGTAAGCTGGATAAAAAGAAGGCGGAGAAGCTCACGCGCAAGATCAAGAAAGGGAAGTCCTTCGATCTTGAGGATTTTCGTGATCAGTTGTTGCAGATGAAGAACATGGGGGGCGTTGCGGGTTTGTTGGACAAGTTGCCAGGAATGGGGCAGATGGCGCAGGCCGCACAGCAGCAAGTGAATGATAAATCGCTGGGGCAGATGGAGGCGATTATTTCTTCGATGACTCCTCAGGAGCGGCGTTATCCGGATGTCATTAATAACTCCCGTAAACGGCGAATTGCAGGAGGTTCTGGCACCCAGATACAGGATGTCAATCGCCTCATCAAGCAGCATAAGCAAATGCAGAAAATGATGAAAAAATTCAGCAAAAAGGGCGGCATGATGAATATGATGCGTGGCATGAAGGGGATGATGCCTCCCGGCGGTGGCCCTTTCGGAGGAATGTAATAGGGGGGGCGCATTTCGGGGTGTTAACCTGTAGGTGAAATAAGCCGGAAATAGGTATTTCCAATCAGCAGGAATTGCTCTAGAATATGCGCCCTTTCGAGCGCCCGCCTTAATGATTAAAGTGTAGGAGGGCGTGCGTAAATCAACTGAATCAGGATTAATAAACGAACATGGTTACTATCCGTTTGTCACGTGGTGGCTCCAAGAAGCGCCCTTTTTATCACTTAACTGTTACCGATAGCCGCTCTGCACGTGACGGTCGTTACATCGAACGTGTTGGCTTCTTCAATCCGGTTGCTCGCGGCCAGGAAGAGCGCTTGCGCGTTGATTCAGATCGCGTTCAGTACTGGGTTGAGAAAGGTGCCAAGACTTCTGATCGCGTTAAAAGCCTGCTGAAAGAAGCCGCAGCGGCAGCTTAATCCGTATGTCCCTGTTCGGGCAAAGCGGTAAGCAAAGTCAGGTGTGTCCATGACAGCGAAAAACGATTACGCAGTGATGGGCAAAATCACATCGGTGTACGGTGTGAAAGGCTGGGTGAAGGTATTTTCCTACATGCAGCCGAAGGAAAATATATGTCGTTACACGCAGTGGCAACTCGATAAGGGGAAACACTCCCGGTCGGTGAAGGTGCTGCAGTGTAAGCCTCATGGCAACGGCTTGGTTGCGTTGCTGGAAGGTTGTGATGATCGGGACAAGGCCCGTGAGTTCACGGAATCTCTGATAAGCGTTCCGGTTGATAGTTTGCCGGCGCTTGATGCGGGTGAGTATTACTGGCATCAGCTCGAAGGTTTGCGGGTGATGTTGGAGGATGGTCGTTTGTTGGGGCAGGTGAGTCACCTGATCGAAACCGGATCCAACGATGTACTCGTGGTGCGTAAATGTGCCGGAAGCCTGGATGGAAAAGAACGCTTGCTGCCTTATTTGCCGGGGCAGGTGGTCCAGGAAGTGAATCTTGGTGAGGGTTGGATGCGGGTCGACTGGGATCCGGAGTTCTAAACAGGCTCATGTGGTTCGGTGTGGTTACGCTGTTTCCCGAGATGTTCGCCATGGCGAAAGAGTTCGGGGTGCTGGGAAGGGCGATTGAGCGCGGCACCGTTGCGATAGAAAGCGTGAATCCCAGAAGTTTTGCGCAGGATCGCCATCGTACGGTTGATGATCGCCCCTACGGCGGTGGCCCGGGGATGCTGATGAAGGTTGCGCCCGTTCAGGATGCAATCGCCAAGGCGCGTGAACTGGCACCAGGTAAGGCTAGAGTGGTGTATCTATCGCCGCAGGGCCGGCGTCTGGATCAGAAGCTCGTCGCGGAGCTATCGGGCGAACAGGCGTTGATTCTACTTGCGGGGCGATACGAAGGGGTCGATGAGCGCCTGATCGACGCCGAGATTGATGATGAAATATCAATCGGTGATTACGTGTTAAGCGGTGGAGAATTACCAGCGCTGGTATTGATAGATGCGATTGCGCGATGGTTGCCCGGCGTTTTGGGGCACGAAGCGTCTGCCGAGCAAGACTCGTTTGCTCAAGGGTTGCTGGATAGTCCGCACTACACGCGTCCAGAAGAGTTTGAAGGCAGGCGGGTGCCGGAAGTATTGCTTTCTGGTGACCACGAGCGCATTCGGCGCTGGCGTCTTAAACAATCGCTAGGTAGAACCTGGCAGAGGCGGCCAGAGCTGTTGGAGAAATACGAACTCTCTGCTGAAGAGCAGGAGTTGTTGCAGGATTATATTGACGAAGTGAATCGCTAGGTAAGGTTGTGAGAACCTGATCGGCGCAATTTTGGGAGTGAAACATGAGCAGCAAGAACAACATCATCAGCGCGCTTGAGGCTGAGCAAATGACCGCAGATATTCCTGAGTTTGGACCGGGAGATACTGTAGTTGTCCAGGTTAAGGTGAAGGAAGGCAACCGTGAGCGTCTGCAGGCATACGAAGGTGTCGTGATTGCCAAGCGCAACCGAGGGCTGAATTCCTCTTTCACCGTGCGCAAGATCTCCTATGGAGTAGGCGTTGAGCGTACTTTCCAGACACACAGCAAGCTGGTAGACAGCATTACTGTTAAACGTCGCGGCGATGTTCGTCAGGCCAAGCTGTACTACTTGCGTGCGTTGAGCGGTAAAGCGGCTCGTATCAAGGAAAAGCTTAACTAAGTCGTTCTCTCAAGAGAGATGCAAAGGCAGCTTGTGTTCGCAGGCTGCCTTTTTTTATGCTTGTGGTATGTGTTCGCATAGGTGAAGTTCGTGTCGAAGGAAGCAATCGATCAATTTTTAGATATGCTTTGGCTCGAGCATGCCTTGAGTGAAAATACGCTGATCTCGTATCGTCACGATTTGCAGAAGTTTGCCTTGTGGTTGTCTCGCGAGTGCGGCAAAGAATTGCTTGCCGTTGATAAGGCGCAAGTGCTCGATTATTTGTCCCACCGATTGAAGGCGGGAGCAAAATCCAGTTCCACTGCGCGCAGCTTGTCATGTTTGCGCCGCTTTTATCGTTTTCATCTGCGCGAAAAGCGTATCGCTGTCGACCCCACGCTAAACGTGGCCAACCCCAAATTGCCGCGTCTTTTACCGAAGTATTTATCCGAGTCGGAAGTTGCTGCGCTGCTCGAAGCGCCCGATCCGGCCGAGGTGATTGAGCTGCGTGATCGGGCCATGCTTGAGTTGATGTATGGTTCGGGTTTACGTGTGTCGGAGCTGGTGAGCTTGCAGTACGCGCAGTTAAGTATGGAGCAGGGTTTGGTCAGGCTGTTTGGAAAGGGCGGCAAAGAGCGTGTAGTGCCAATGGGGGAAGAGACGCTGGATTGGCTGGAACGTTTTCTTGTTGGCAGTCGTGCCCAGTTGGTGCGCGGTAATGAGTGTACGGCGCTGTTTCCCAGTAACAGGGGGCAGCAAATGACGAGGCAGACGTTTTGGCACCGCGTGAAGCGCTATGCCCTGCGGGCGGGTATCCATCGCGCAATCTCGCCGCACACATTGCGGCATGCTTTTGCAACGCACCTGCTCAATAATGGTGCCGATTTGCGTGTGGTTCAGTTGCTGCTAGGGCATAGCAATCTTTCTACAACGCAAATCTATACCCACGTGGCGAAGCACAGACTCACCTCTCTGCATCAGCAGTACCATCCGCGAGCATGAACGTCTGGTGTTGAAAGCGTAAGCATGTCGCACTTGCTGCCGAACTTAAATAAGGTTAGCGTGTCTGACCACTGTTTGGAGCGAACGCATGGTTGCTCCGGTATACGTTCAAGTTCTTGAGGAAATATCAATGCAATTGGGTAAACGAGCACTAATAACATGTTTGGCGTTGGCGGCTTTCGGCGCCCATGCGGGAGAGGCAGAGATTCGGGCCAGTTTGGCCAAGGCGATACCGAGCCTGCAGGTGTCGGCGATAGAAGAGAGCGAAATCAAAGGTCTGTACAGACTAGAATCAAACAATAATCAGGTGTTGTTTACCAACGATGATGGGAGTTTTTTTGTCGCAGGTGAGCTCTATAGCACGGGCGGCGGTCAGCTGGTTAATCTGACCGAAGTGCGTCGCGAAAAAGTGCGAGCACAGCAATTGGCGGAGATCTCTGTGGATGAGAAGATCGTGTTTCCGGCAAAGGGTAAAACCAAGGCTAAAATTGCCGTATTTACCGACATCGACTGTGGTTACTGTCGTAAGCTCCATCAGGAGGTGCCGCGTATGAATGAATTGGGGATTGAGGTGAGTTATCTCGCGTATCCGCGTGCGGGCATAGGCAGTGGCTCTTACAACAAAATCGTATCGGCATGGTGCGCTGATGATCGTCTGCAGGCAATGACGGACGCCAAAGCCGGCAAGTCGATACCCGCATTGAACTGTGACAACCCGGTGGCGGCCCAGTTTGAACTTGGTCAGCAGATGGGGGTCAATGGCACTCCGGCGATTTTTCTGGAGGATGGTACGCTGATTCCCGGTTATATGCCGGCAGAGCGCTTGGCCAAAGGGCTTGGCATACTTTAAACCGCTTAGATTCGCGTGCAAAAAAAAGGCCTGTCCTAAACATGGACGGGCATTTTTTAATGGGTGTCGATCAACAGCGGAAGCCGCTGTCTTTCAGGCGCTTGTCGCATTCCTTTTTGATATTGTTGCAACGTTGCGCGCCGGCAGGCGAGAGTCGGTCGTAATTGCATTTACGAAATTCACTTCTTAATTCGCGGTTGCTGTAATCGGCAAAAGGGCCGCTGCACGCACTCAACAAAAGAGTGGTGATTAGCCATGCACAGTGTTTGGCGTACTTGTTCATAGGGTAGGCGTGGGCTCACGTTCCATCTGTGTTTATAGGAATAGTCTGGCTCGCAAGCCTAGCACCTTCATACACATCTTAAAAGGCGCGCTGTTTCGTTTTTTTTCTTAAGCGAAACGGTATACTATGCGCCGCAAAACAGAGCATGGCCTGTATCCGGGTCGGTATCGAATTTCCATTACGAGAGGTGAATCCTTTGGCGTCCCTGAAAGTCGGCATTTGCGGTTTGGGAACCGTTGCGAGTGGTGTAGTGAACGTCGTGCGCCGAAACCAGCATGAAATTGCTGCGCGTGCGGGGTGTGCGATTGAAATTGTTCAGGTGGCTTCGCGACGTATGCGCGACAACTGCGATTTGACCGGTATTACGTTCACCACGGATCTGATGGAGCTGGTCAGCAACCCCGAGGTGGATGTAGTGGTTGAGCTGATTGGTGGCTATGAGCTTGCCAAAGAACTGGTTTGCACAGCAATTCGCAATGGCAAACATGTTGTCACGGCAAACAAAGCCTTAATCGCCGAGCACGGAAACGAAATTTTTGAGTTGGCGAGAGAGCAGGGCGTGATTGTTGCCTATGAAGCCGGCGTTGCGGGCGGTATTCCCATCATTAAGGCAATTCGGGAAGGTCTCGTTGCAAACCGTATCAACTGGTTGGCTGGCATCATCAATGGTACGGGTAACTTTATTCTCACCGAAATGAAAGACAAGGGGCGTGAGTTCGCCGGTGTTCTGGCAGAAGCGCAAGATCTGGGGTATGCCGAAGCCGATCCGACTTTTGATGTTGAAGGTATTGATGCTGCACACAAGCTGACGATACTTGCCTCGGCTGCATTTGGTGTTCCTCTGCAATTCGACAAAGCCTACACCGAGGGTATCAGCAGTCTTTCGACGGTTGATGTGAACAATGCCGACGAGCTTGGCTATCGCATCAAGCATCTGGGTATCAGTCGGCTGCACCCAGAAGGTATCGAACTGCGTGTGCACCCCACGCTCATTCCCAAAAGCCAGATGCTTGCGAAGGTTGATGGCGTGATGAATGCCGTATTGGTGGATGGTGATGCAGTGGGTCAAACCCTTTACTATGGCGCCGGCGCCGGTTCTGAAGCGACTGCGTCCGCGGTGATTGCTGACATTGTAGATGTTGCGCGTTTTGTGCAGGCTAAAGACGGGCATGCGGTGCCCTACCTTGGTTTCCGTTCCGAACAGATCAAACCAATGCCTGTACTCTCTATCGAAGATATTTCCAGTGCCTACTACTTGCGCATGACCGCGGAAGATCATCCCGGCGTGCTGGCTAAAGTGGCGTCGATCATGAGTGATATTGGCATCAATATTGAGTCCGTCATGCAAAAAGAAAGTGAGCGGGACGGCGATACCATTCCGCTCGTCATGCTGACACACGAAGTGCGTGAGCGGCAGATCAATACGGCGATTGAGCAAATTGAAGCACTGGATACCATTGTGGGTTCGGTGGTGCGAATCCGGGTCGATCATTTGGACTAATGCATGCAGGCGCCGGACGCCTGTGAATAAAGCGGAAGTAATAGCGTGAAATATATAAGTACCCGCGGCAAGGCGCCCGCACTCGGTTTTGAAGATGTACTTCTCACAGGCTTAGCCAGTGACGGTGGCCTGTATGTGCCTGAAGTTCTGCCCCGATTTACACATGAAGAAATTGCGTCCTGGGCGGGCTTGCCCTATGCGAAGCTGGCGTTCAATGTGATGTATCCCTTCGTCGAGGGTGCGATTCCTGAAGACGATTTCCGCTCCATGGTGGAAGAAGTCTATGCGGGATTCGATCACGAGGCAGTGGCGCCATTGGTGCAGCTGGATAGCAATGAGTGGGTGCTGGAACTGTTCCGCGGCCCCACGCTGGCGTTCAAGGACTTTGCCTTACAGCTGTTAGGGCGTCTGCTCGACTATGTACTGAAGCGTCGCAATGAACGCGTGGTCATCATGGGAGCCACTTCCGGTGATACCGGTTCTGCCGCAATCGAGGGGTGTCGCCATTGCGACAACGTGGATATCTTTATCCTGCACCCGCACCAGCGCGTGTCGGATGTGCAGCGCAAGCAGATGACATCGGTGCTTTCCGACAACGTGTTTAATCTGGCAATCGAAGGTAACTTTGATGATTGCCAGCATATGGTGAAGAGTAGCTTTGGCGATCAGAGCTTTTTGGACGGCACACGCCTGGTGGCTGTGAATTCTATCAACTGGGCGCGTATTATGGCTCAGATCGTATATTACTTCAGTGCTTCGCTGGCGCTTGGCGGCCCACATCGCTCCATGGCCTTCTCGGTTCCGACGGGCAACTTTGGTGATATCTTTGCCGGTTATCTGGCGCGTAATATGGGTTTGCCGATTAATCAGTTGGTGGTAGCGACGAATCGTAATGATATTCTGCACCGATTCATCAGCAAGAACCATTATGAGATGGAGTCGCTGCACCACACCTTATCGCCCAGTATGGATATCATGGTGTCGAGCAACTTTGAACGTTTGCTGTTCGATCTGTATGGCCGCGATGGTCATGCTTTGGCGGAGCTGATGGAGAAGTGGAAGACTCAGGCCGGTTCTATCGAAGCACACCGATGGGAAGCTGCGCGCGCGCTGTTCGACAGTCATGCGGTCAATGATGAGCGTACCTGCGCGGTCATTCGTGAAGTCTTCGAGGCAACGGAATACTTGCTGGATCCACATACCGCCATAGGTGTTGAAGCTGCCCGGCAGTGTCGTCGTAGCACAAGCATCCCCATGATTACATTGGCCACTGCGCACCCGGCCAAATTCCCCGAGGCAGTTGCAAAATCGGGGCTCGATGTGACGGCTGCCTTGCCACATCACCTCGCCGATTTATTTGATCGCGAAGAGCGCTATGAAGTGCTGCCTAAAGATCTGGCCGCGGTTCAGGCATACGTGGCGGAACACCGGCGCAAGTCCTGATCTGCTGTGCTAGAACGTAGGGTGCGTCGGCGATGGCGTTAGACAAAAAAAGGATAGAGCGCCGCGTACCCACGGCGCCCAGCGTGCCGTTGGGCGATCATCTCCCCCCGTTTCTACAGCGCATTTATCTCGCGCGAGGCGTGCAGTCACCGCAGGATTTGGCACTGCGTCTGCAATACTTAGCTGATAATTCCCGGCTTAAAGGCCTATCTGAAGCCATTGCTTTACTGCGTGAGGCATTGGACCAAGGCCAGCGTATTTTAGTAGTTGGCGATTTCGACGCCGATGGCGCAACCAGCACTGCGCTGACCGTTTCGGTACTCCGGGCCTTGGGAGCCGACTGTCGCTATTTGGTCCCGAACCGCTTTGAATACGGCTATGGTCTCACCCCTGAAATCGTGCAACTCGCCGCAGAGCAACAGCCCCATCTGATCATCACAGTGGATAATGGTATCGCCAGCGTCGAAGGTGTGGAGGAAGCGAAGCGCTTTGGTATCAAGGTCTTGGTCACAGACCACCATTTACCCGGTGCCGACTTGCCCGACGCCGATGCCATTGTGAATCCCAACCAGCCCGGTTGTGAATTTTTAAGTAAACATGCAGCCGGTGTCGGGGTGGCTTTTTACGTGTTGAGCTCGCTGAAGAGTGCACTAAGGGAGTCCGGCTGGTTTGCCAGAAAAGGGATGGCTGAAATCAATCTCGCGGATTACCTCGATCTTGTTGCCTTGGGCACGGTTGCCGATTTAGTGCCGCTCGATCGCAACAACCGTATCCTGGTTGAGCAGGGCTTACGGCGAATGCGCGCCGCGCGCTGTCGCCCGGGTATTCTGGCCTTACTGGCTGTCGCCCAGAAAGACTACCGTCAGCTACGGTCGTCGGATCTGGGGTTTATCGTGGGGCCGAGATTGAATGCGGCCGGTCGGCTCGACGATATGTCGTTGGGTATCGAATGCTTGTTAACAGAGGACCCACTCGAAGCGCGGCATTTGGCGCAAAAACTGGATGCCCTGAATCGCCAACGTAAAACGATCGAAGAGGAGATGAAGCGGGATGCCGAACAGCAACTCCTGCAGTTGGCAGATCTTGACTCTGCTTCCCGCTGGGGCTTGAGCCTGTACGATGAAAACTGGCATCAAGGAGTAATCGGTATTCTGGCCTCACGGATTAAAGAACGTTTACACCGCCCTACGATCGTATTTGCACCGGCCGACCCGGAGGCAACCAGTGGTGATGACTGGCTAAAAGGCTCGGCGCGGTCTATTCAGGGGCTGCATATGCGGGATGCCCTTGATCTTGTGGCGAAGCGGCATCCGCACCTGCTGCAAAAATTTGGCGGCCATGCCATGGCGGCGGGCATGACCATTCGTTTAAAAGACTTTACCGCTTTCAGCGAAGCCTTCGATGCAGTCGTAAGGGAAAGTCTTTCGGCGGATCACCTTGAGGCAGTGGTGTACAGCGATGGTGTGCTGGCCGATGAGGAGCTCAGTATGGAAGCGGTAGACCTGCTGGGTAAAGCGGGTCCCTGGGGGCAGCAGTTTCCCGAACCGAAGTTTGATGATGAGTTTCATGTCGTGCAGAGTAAGGTACTCAAAGAGCGTCACCTCAAACTCGTCTTGAGCCGGGCAGCGAGTGGCCAGCTTTACGATGCCATTCAGTTCAATAGTGACTGGGTGCGGCAATCCCCTCCTGGCAAAGCACGCGTGGTGTATCGCCCGGATATCAATGAGTTTCGTGGTGAGCGCAAGCTACAGCTTCTGGTCGATTATCTTGAACCCTGTAATTAAAAGACCTCGATGGCTAGCGCCATTGTTCAGCTTTTTTATGGCCTTGTCGGGCTGCAGTGCACCGCAGTTCCACCCCGTTCACCCCCTGTCACATGCGCCCTACATAGCCGATCATGGCTTTGTCATGCCTGACGGGTATGTTCTGCCTTTCACGCGCTATGAAGTGGATGAGCCTCGGGCGGTAGTGGTCGCCTTGCACGGCTTTAATGACTATCGTCGCTCATTCGAGGCGTTTTGCGCCGCAATGCAGGCACAGGAAATCGCCTGTTATGCCTACGATCAGCGCGGCTTTGGCGAAACAGAATTGCACGGATTCTGGCCGCAACCGGGTCAGTTACAACGCGACTTTCATCAGATACTCCAACTGTTGTCGCAGCGTTATCCAAGTGTACCTCTCTATGCGGCAGGCGAGAGTATGGGGGGCGCGGTGATCATTACTGCAACGGCCGACGTGCCTGCCACCGATGTGTTGTCTGGTGCAGTGTTATTAGCCCCGGCTGTGTGGGCCCGCCATACCCAGCCCTGGTATCAGCGCTGGGCGCTTTGGCTCGCGGTACATACTTTTCCGGGCTGGCAGCCGACCGGTGAAGGGCTGGGCATTCAGGCGACCGACAATGTTGAAGCCTTGCGGAAGATGGGGCGTGATCCTCTGGTGATTAAAGCAACCCGCATTGATGCAATATATGGCCTGAACAACCTGATGGACAACGCACTTGCGAGCGCCGGCAGGGTGCCGGTTCCCGCGCTGGTGTTGTATGGCAAGCGTGATGAAGTGATTCCCAAGGCGCCGACCTGTCTGATGCTGGATGCCATGCTTACGGAAGGCGTCGATGTGAGTGTTAGGCTTTATGATGAGGGTTATCACATGCTGACCCGGGACCTGCAGGCGGCCCGGGTATTTGAAGACAGTGCAGAATGGATGTTGCGGGGGCAGCGCGATACGAATTCGTCCACACTGGTGAAGCGCTACTGCGCTGGGTGATGCGTATTAATGCGCAATGGTATCTGCCAGCGCGGGATCGCTGACAAACGGATTGGCTTCGCCCTGTAGCGCCTCAATCTTCTTGTCTCGGGCCCGCTCTTCGGCGTCGGGTGGGTCCATGTCGTGCCAGCGTTTGAGCTCTAAATAGCTGGTCATAAGCGGCAAATCATAGCGCTGATGCATATAAAACAGGATGCGGGCGATGTCGCCTTTAAGGCGAGCCGGGGGTTCGATAATGTGCAGCTTCTTGCGGATACCACATTTATTCGGTGCAACAGACTCGTCGAGGGTGCCAAAGAGGGCATTTTTACGTTTGAAGTCGAAGTAGGAATCCGCGGGGACCAGGTTGTGTAAATCGCTGAGGATTTGATTGTAACGCGGGCTTTCTCGCTTGCATTGTCGCGAAGTGCCACACTGTAGCACGTCCCGTATCCAGCTGCTGGAGTACACATAACTGGCGACAATCAAAGGCGTTTTGCTGCTGAAGGACTCGCTGCAATAGAAGGTCTTGCCGCCTTTCGCATACAGTTTTCCCCAAAACAGATTCTCGATAATCTCTTCAGGATCGGTGCTTTCCTGCGCATGACTTGCCGTTACCGTGATGAACGTGCCGAAAAGTGTGGTCACGGCCACCGTAAATGTGAGCAGGTTTTTGATCTTTGTCAGCATATTGTCAGCCTCCACAATACGAGCAAAGGGGCGGTGCGTCAGTCATTAGGCGCACCGGAATAACAGGTCCTCATTTTACCTTAGCATAGGCTTGGTGAAGTGCCCAATGATGGGGCGTTAGCCTGATATGGGGTGAAAGGCTAAGGCTTCCGTTCCGGCAAAGCGTATTGCGATCTGTTCCAGCAGGGTCCATGGTGATTCCAGGCGAGCGCCTTTGATGGAATCATCTACGTGTTTGCACTCCTGCAAAAGGCGCTGTAGCTGACTGTAATTCAGGCGCCGGTTCGCCGTATTGATGCCCATCTGGCGCTTTTTGATAATGCGCTGCTGTTTGAAGAACTGTTCGTCGCTGGAGCCCGAACGGGTGGCTATTTTCATACTTTGCAATAGGCGGATTTCTTTGCTCAACGCCCAAAGTACGATGCTGGGTTCGCTACCTTCCAGCTGCATGTGGTGAAGAATTTTACACGCCTGTCGGGCCTGGCCGGCAAGGCAGGCATCGGTCAAATCGAAAATATCGTATTTGGCCGAATCACTGACACTGGCCAGTACTTCTTCGCTGCCTATGCTTTGGTCTGCATGCAGCAGTTTGAGTTTTTGCAGCTCCTGCTGGGCTGCGAGCAAGTTGCCTTCAAGACGATCGCTCAACGCGGCGATAGCGTCCTGTTCGAGCTTTAATCCCAGTGAGCGACTGCGCCGTTCCAGCCATTTGGGCATTTCTTGCAATGATACTGGCCATACCTGCATCACGATACCGATCTTATCGATGCAGCCGACCCACTTGCTCTTCATCCCGCTTGCATCAATCTTGCCTGCTTCAATCAGCAAAATGATATCCTCGGGGGGGTGTTCACAGTAGGCACTCAGCGCTTTCGATCCCGGTGCGCCGGGCTTACCATTGGGAATACGCAACTCGGTCAGTTTGCGTTCCGAAAATAACGACAGCGCATTGGCCTCGTCGTGCAGGCGCTGCCAGTCAAACTGACGATCAACCGATAATACCTGTCTTTCGTCATAACCCGCTTGCCTCGCTGCGTGGCGAATGGCGTCGCAAGCCTCCTGAATAAGCAGCGGTTCGTCACCACTGATCAGGTAGACCGGGTGAAGCTTCTGTTTCAGATTCTGGTCGAGTTGTTCGAGTCGTATGCGCATGGTCAGGGTGAGATCTGCTGGCTGGCAAGGGGGGCTTCGGCGAGCTCCCGAAACATAATCTCGATCAGTTGCTGGTGCATGGATCGGGTCAGACTATGGCGTTCGCGTTCTTTTGCGACCAGTGCGCTGGCCTGATGGCGATAGATGCGGGAAAGTTTCAGCTCGTTATGCAGTACGCGCTCCCGGGGCTGTGTGCTGTAAAGGGCGTAAGCCAGTGACTGCGTCAGTTCGTATTCTTCGGTGCTGGCATCACCCGCGATGGTTAGCACGCGCTGGCGTGATTTGGGCGTGTGTACAACCAGGCGCCAAGGCGCGCTGTTGTCATCCAGCAGCACTCCCTGACGCTCCAGCCGGTTCTGCACATTCTGGCAAACTTGCCATGCGGACTTGAAATTACATTCAAGTATCAGCGGCGAAAATGGCAAGGCATGCACTTCAGAGCCTCGCAGGCTATAGCCACATGCACTGAGCCCCGCCAGTAGGAGGACTGCAGCCACGCACCGCAGCGTGCGCTCAGGGTGATGTACAGCGCCCAACAGTCTCATTAGTTTGCAACAATGTTGACCAGTTTTCCGGGAACCACGATGACTTTTCGAATGGTGCTTTCAGCAATAAAACGCTGTACGTTTTCATCTTCCAGCGCGGCTTGCTCCATGGCCTCTTTATCAATGTCGACCGGCAACTCCAGCTTGGCGCGCACCTTGCCATTTACCTGCACCACAATCTGTTGTGAGGCTTTTACCATGGCGCTTTCGTCTGCTACCGGCCAGTCTGCATCGAGAACTGCTCCAGCATGGCCCAGTTCATTCCAGAGTTCGTGACACACGTGGGGCGTGATCGGCGCGAGCAGCAGCACGCTTGTCTCCAAAGCTTCCTGCATCACCGCGCGCCCTTGCGGGCTGACATCCACGAACCGGCCGACGCTGTTCATCAATTCCATTACTGCTGCGATAGCGGTATTGAAGGTCATGCGGCGACTGATGTCATCGCTGACCTTGGTGATGGTCTCATGTGTTTTGCAGCGCAGCGCTTTCTGCGCATCGGAGAGGGTGCTGGTGTCCATTGCTTGTACAGGCCCATCAGCTACGTGCGCTGCGACGGCTTTCCAGAGACGCTTAAGAAAACGGTGTGCGCCTTCAACGGCGTTGTCTGACCACTCCAGGGATTGTTCCGGCGGTGCGGCAAACATCATGAACAGGCGCACAGTATCGGCACCGTGGCGGTCGATGATGGTTTGCGGATCGATACCATTGTTTTTGGATTTCGACATTTTGCTCATACCGGCGCGTTCAACCGGCTTGCCATCAGTGGCCAGTCGTGCGGCAATAATTTTGCCCTTATCGTCGGTATCGAGTTCCACTTCGCTTGGCGAGATCCATTGCTTGCCGCCATGTTCATCTTCCCGGAAGAAACTGTCGGCGAGCACCATGCCCTGGCAAAGCAGGCGTTTGAAAGGTTCATCAGAATCAACAAGACCCACATCGCGCAGAAGCTTATGGAAAAAGCGCGCGTACAGAAGGTGGAGTATGGCGTGCTCGATACCGCCGATATATTGATCCACCGGCAACCAGTAATTCGCGGCATCCTGATCGAGCATGCGGTCGTCACAATTAGGCGAGCAGTAGCGTGCGTAATACCAGGATGATTCCATAAAGGTATCAAAGGTGTCTGTTTCACGCAGTGCCGGCTGGCCGTTATGTGTGGTCTTGGCCCATTCCGGATCGCTCTTGATGGGTGATTTCACGCCGTCGAGTTCCACGTCCTCAGGCAGTACGACCGGTAGCTCTTCGAGCGGCACGGGTACTTCCGTGCCATCGTCCAAGGTTTTCATTGGTATGGGTGCGCCCCAGTATCGTTGCCGCGACACACCCCAGTCGCGCAGACGATAATTAACCTGGCGCGAGCCCGTGCCCAATGCTTCAAATTTGCCGATGATCGCTTCGAAAGCTTCTTCGGAGCTGAGACCGGTAAACTCTCCGGAATTCACCAGCGTGCCTTTCAATGTGTAGGCCGCTTCCTGAATATCGATTTCTTCGCCGTCATTCGGTTCGATGACCTGTTTGATGGGTAGGCCATATGCCTTGGCAAATTCATGATCACGTTCATCGTGTGCGGGTACCGACATCACCGCGCCGGAGCCGTAATCCATGAGCACGAAATTGGCAACCCAAACCGGGACATCCTCACCGGTCAGGGGGTGTTCGGCAGTAAAACCGGTGGCGATACCTTTTTTCTCCATGGTGGCCATGTCGGCTTCGGCCACCTTGTTGTTTTTACACTCTTCGATGAAGGCTCGCACCTGAGAATTGGATTGCGCTGCTTCCTGCGCAAGCGGATGCTGCGCAGCAACGGCCATGTAGGTCACCCCCATCAGCGTATCGGGGCGGGTGGTGTATACCGATAAGCGATCTTCGCGGTCTTTCAGTGCAAATGAAAATTCAAGGCCCTCGGAACGGCCTATCCAGTTGCGCTGCATGGTTTTTACTTGTTCCGGCCACTCTTCGAGCTGTTCCAGATCGGCCAACAGCTCTTCGGCATAATCGGTAATCTTAATGAACCACTGTGGAATTTCCTTGCGTTCAACCAAAGCGCCAGAGCGCCAGCCGCGACCATCCACGACCTGCTCGTTGGCGAGCACCGTTTGGTCAACCGGATCCCAGTTCACTGTGGCGTTCTTTTTGTAAACCAGACCTTTCTCGTAAAGCTTGGTAAAGAACCACTGTTCCCACTTGTAATAGTCAGGGCGGCATGTGGCAAGCTCACGACTCCAGTCGTAGCCAAAGCCCAGTTGTTTCAACTGATTCTTCATGTACGCAATATTTTCGTAGGTCCACTTGGCGGGTGCGACATTATTTTTGATCGCGGCGTTTTCCGCCGGCAGCCCGAAGGCGTCCCAACCCATGGGTTGCATGACATTTTTGCCCTGCATGCGCTGATACCGTGATACCACATCGCCGATGGTGTAATTGCGTACATGGCCCATGTGCAGTTTGCCGCTGGGGTAGGGGAACATCGACAGGCAGTAGTATTTTTCCTTCGTGGGATCTTCGGTGACACGAAAACTATCGTGTTCTTCCCAGTACTGACGTGCTTTGGCTTCAACTGTTTGTGGGTTGTATTGTTCTTGCATGGGTTCCAGTGATGAGCGGCTTGTAATTGAATAGGAATACAGGGTACCCGAAGCACGCTTGTGGGTGCACGAGGGTCCCGCTTTGGACGCGACATTCTATCCTAGTTTCGCTTACGCGGATACCGTTCTGCGGGCCTTCCAGTGGCAATAGGCGGCACCTAAAAGAAGCACTAAACACAGCAGTGTAATCGGCGCAGAGCCAAAACGGGTAAAGGGGGTGATACCTTGTCGAATGGCGATGGTGCCGCTCAGACTCGTACGTATAAATTGCTCGCTTTGTGTGGTGATGCGGCCGTGATGATCGATGATGGCAGATACGCCATTATTGGTGCCGCGCAGCATATAGCGTTCGTTTTCGGCGGCGCGCATTTGCGCCATCTGAAGGTGCTGCAAAGGCCCGATGGAGGCACCGAACCAGCTGTCGTTGCTGATGGTTACGAGATAGTCGGCACCCTGACTACGGCGGGCCACAAAGTCCGGATACACCACCTCGTAGCAAATGAAGGGTGCTACGCGCAATGCATGGGAGAGCAGCAAATCCTGCTGTTCCGGGCCTTTTCTGAAATCCGACATGGGCAGGTCAAAGAAAGCGATGAGGCCCCTGAGATAGTCCTGCATAGGCACGTATTCACCGAAGGGCACCAGTTTTTGTTTATGGTTGATGCCGTCGCCGATGCCAAAGCTGATGATGCTGTTGTGCAGGCGAGCGCGCTGCGTATCTTCATCAAACTCGCGATAGGGAATGCCGGAGATGATATTGGTGTCGTGTCGTTGCGCCTCTTCGCCTATCTGTTCCAGAAAGGTTTGTGCCTGATCATACAGAATCGGCAGAGCGGTCTCGGGCCAGATGACGATTTCCTTGTCCCAGTGCTGGCGGGTCATCTCGGTGAGTAAGCGTGCGGTTTTCTGCCTTTGGGAGGGGTGCCACTTCAGTTCCTGCGGGATGTTGATTTGCAGCAGCGCGGCATCGAGCGTGTAGCCGCTGTCGCGCGTCCATTCTTGGGTTTTCAGCTGTGCACCCTGCCACCAGATAAGCCCCAGACTAACGAGCAGGATGGCGCGTCTACCGTGGGTGGTGGCGGTAAATACCAAATACAGCAGTGCGGCGCTGAGGCATACCAGAAAACTCACGCCATACACACCCAGCACCGGAATCCATCCTGCCAGCGCGGAGTCGAGATGGCCATAGCCCAGAAACAGCCATGGGAAACCGGTGAGAAACTGGCTGCGGAACATGTCACACAGCACCCATAGGGCTACAAAACACAAGGCATTGGTGGTCGCTGAAGGCCCCTTGAGACGCCAATGCAACCAAAACTGTAGCGCAGGGAAAAGCGCCAGTCCGGCGACAAAGAACAGGGTCAGGGCGCCGGCCAAGACCGGGGTCGCGTAACCGTATACGTGTATGCTGACATAGACCCAGGAGGCACCGGAGCCGAACAGGCCCAGACCATATATCCAGCCATAGAGCGCGGCTTTGCCTGCTGCGGGCGCGGTGGCGGCTTCGGCTGGTTTCAAAGCGCCCGTTAGCGTTAGCAATAGCAGCACCGACAGCAGGCCCAGCGGCCACCAATCGAAGGGGGCCAGGCTGAGCGTTTGCAGTAGTCCTGCCAGAAGCAGTCCGGCGACGCGAAACAGAGGGTGTTGGATTATCGCCGGCATGGGGGAAGTCTTAGCTCAAGTTGGCTTAAAGGCGCTCTATTTTCAATAGACGGATGGTGCGGTTGTCGGCATTGAGTACCGTTGCGCGATAACCGTGAAAGCGCACCTTGTCACCCCGGCGGGGCAGGCGGCCAAAATGCTTGAGTACCAGGCCGCCAATCGTATCGAACTCGTCTGCGGGCAAACTGGCGCTGAAATATTCGTTGAATTCTTCGATGGTTGTGAGTGCCTTAACGTTGTATTCGCCGCTGGTGAGCGGTTTGATCATGGCTTCATCATCGAAATCATGCTCGTCTTCAATTTCACCCACGATCTGTTCCAACACGTCTTCAATGGTGACCAGGCCGGCGATGCCGCCATATTCGTCAGCAACAATCGCCATGTGGTTGCGTGTCTGTTTGAATTCCTTCAGCAGCTGATTCAGGCGTTTGCTTTCCGGCACAATCGAAGCCGGACGCAGGAGTTCATTGATGCGCCCTTTTTTGAGGTCGCCCTTGAGCGCCAATGGCAACAGATCTTTTGCCAGCAGAATGCCAATTACATCATCAGAGGAATCCCCTACAACGGGAAAGCGCGAGTGGGCTGACTCAATGATTTCGTTGAGGTATTCCTCCGGTTCCTGACTGGCCTTGACGGTGATCATCTGGGAGCGAGGAATCATCACTTCGCGCACCTGCATGTCGGTTACCTGCATGGCGCCTTCGATAATGCTGAGAGAATCGGCATCAATCACACTGCGCTGTTCGGCTTCGCGCAGAATATCCATGATATCGCGCAGAGACTCGGGCTGGTCTGAAAATGCTTGGGATATACGTTCGAACCAGGATCGGTTCTGACTACTCGGTTGGTCTTCGCTCATAGCGTGGGTTGATGTTTCCTGCAGTGATTAAGTGGGTGCGTCCGCGGGCAGCGAGTAGGGATCGTTGAACCCCAGAGACTGCAATATGTGGGTTTCAAGTTGTTCCATCTCTTCTGCCTCTTGCTCATCAATGTGGTCGTATCCCTGCAAGTGCAGGGTGCCATGCACCACCATATGTGCCCAGTGTGCCAGAGCCGCCTTGCCTTGCTCGGCCGCTTCCCTGATTACGACTGGCGCACAGATAACCAAGTCACCGAGCAAGTTTAGCTCGATTTCAGCGGGCGCTTCAAATGGAAATGACAGCACATTGGTGGGTTTGTCTTTGGCGCGATACTCAAGATTCAATGCCTGACTCTCGGCTTCGTCCACGATGCGAATGGTTAATTCAACATGTCGGTCCGACTGCAAAGCAGCGTGGACCCAGGTGGTCAGGTGCGCCAGTGCAGGTAAATTGGGTGCATCGCTGGCGATTTGCAGATCGATATCCGGAGCGCTTGCGTGCATTATGATGTGGCTCCGTCGTGCCGATCGTAAGCTTCGACGATACGTTGCACGAGAGGGTGACGGACAACGTCTTTGGCCGAGAAATGTGTGCTGCCGATGCCCTTCACTTGTTTCAGTACGGTTTGCGCCTGAGACAGTCCGGATTTTGCGCCTTTCGGCAGATCCGTTTGCGTGATGTCGCCGGTGATGACTGCGGTGGAGCCAAAACCGATGCGGGTCAGAAACATCTTCATTTGTTCGGGGGTGGTGTTCTGGCTTTCGTCGAGAATGATGAACGCATTGTTGAGAGTGCGTCCGCGCATGAAAGCGAGGGGTGCCACCTCGATGATGTTCTTTTCAATCAGCTTGGCTACCTGATCAAAGCCCAGCATTTCGTAGAGCGCATCATACAGCGGGCGCAGATAGGGGTCGACCTTCTGGGCCAGGTCGCCAGGTAGAAAACCGAGCTTCTCGCCCGCTTCCACTGCAGGCCGAACCAGCAGTATGCGTTTCACTTCTTCGTTATTGAGCGCTTCGACGGCGCAGGCGACGGCAAGGTAGGTTTTTCCTGTTCCGGCGGGCCCGATGCCAAAATTAATGTCGTGGTGTTTGATGCTGCGCACGTACTTGCATTGATTGTCGCCACGCGGGCGAATCTTGATGCGTGGCGTGGTGATAACCAGCGGGTCGTGCGCATCGATATCATGCATGCCGGCGTCTGCGCCAATTTCCTGCAAAAACAGATGCACGGTATCCGGGCTGATCGGATTGCCTTGCTCGGTTTCCCGATACAAATGCTTCAGCAGTTCCGCAACGGCTTGCGTTTGCTGTTCATCTTTACCATGAATCTTGAACACATTACCGCGGTAAGCCAGGCGTGTCAGGGTGCGTTTCTCAATCAACTTCAGGTTTTCATCGAATTGCCCACAAAGGTGCGCCAGACGATGGTTGTCGGACGGTTCCAGTGTGATCTGCTTGCTGGTTTCAGTCGGGTGCCTACTCATTCCCATGGCGACCTAGTGGTGAAGCTCATCGAGCCGTTCGCCGCGTAACGAGTTAGGCAGGGCTGCCGTAATCTGCACGTCGACAAAACGGCCAATCAGCTCGGCGTCACGTCGGTCCTGCCAGGCTTTGAAATTGACCACGCGGTTGTTCTCGGTGCGGCCCTGCAATTCTCCGGGGTCTTTCTTGGAAAAGCCGGTAACCAGAATACGCTGTACGGTACCCACCATTTTCCGCGAAATGTCCTGAGCATGCTGATTGATGCGTTGCTGCAAGATGGCAAGGCGCTGCTTCTTGATCTCTTCGGGTGTGTCGTCTTGCAGGTCGGCGGCGGGTGTGCCGGGGCGCGCGCTGTAGATAAAACTGAACGAGGTGTCGAAGCCGATATCGGCAATCAGCTTCATGGTCGCTTCGAAGTCGGCTTCTGTTTCACCGGGGAAGCCGACGATAAAGTCGGAGGAGATGCTGATGTCGGGGCGATGCTGACGCAGGCGTCGGATTTTGGATTTGTACTCCAGCGCCATATGGCCGCGCTTCATTGCGGCGAGAATGCGATCGGAGCCGCTTTGCACCGGCAGGTGCAGGTGACTGACCAGCTCAGGCACTTCGGCGTAAACGTCAATCAGTGCGTCTGAAAACTCCACCGGGTGGGATGTGGTAAAACGGATACGGTCAATGCCATCGATGGCTGCAACCAGCGTGATCAGTTCAGCCAGATCGACGGTGTCGCCGTCTTCTGCTTCGCCCTGATAGGCATTCACGTTCTGGCCCAGAAGATTGACTTCACGTACGCCTTCAGCGGCGAGGTGAGTGATCTCTTTCAGCACATCTTCTACGGGTCGGCTGACTTCTTCGCCACGCGTGTAGGGCACCACACAGAACGTGCAGTATTTACTACAGCCTTCCATAATTGAAACAAAAGCGGAGGGGCCTTCTATACCGGGTGCGGGCAGGTGATCGAACTTTTCGATTTCGGGAAAGCTGATATCGACAACGCCTGCCTCGCCTTTTTTGGAGGCATCTATCATTTCCGGCAGGCGGTGCAGGGTTTGCGGGCCGAAGACCACGTCCACGTAGGGTGCGCGGGTGCGGATTGCTTCGCCCTCCTGGCTTGCCACACAGCCGCCTACACCGATGGTGAGGCCGGGATTGGCATCCTTGAGTTTCTTCCAGCGACCCAATTGATGGAACACTTTTTCCTGCGCTTTTTCGCGAATGGAGCATGTATTAAGAAGCAGGATGTCGGCGTCGTCTGCGTTGTCGGTGATCTCAACGTCCTGCTCTGCGCGCAGCAGGTCGGCCATACGGGACGAGTCATACTCGTTCATCTGGCAGCCGTGGGTTTTGATGAATAACTTCTTGGCCATTTAACTTCGCAACACCTGTTGAAAAAATGACCGCGAATTATAGCGCGCTGTGGCACACAGTTGTAGCGAAAAATCCGTCCCTTTTCGCGACAAACCTGCTCTGCGGGTATGCGTGCAGGCTAGGCTTTCATGCTATGATGCGCAGCCTCGAATTTAGCGGTAAGAACTGAGCACAAAATGAAACCAAAAAGCACGTACAAAGTGATTTTTTATAATCACGAAGATCTCTACGAAATTTATGCGACGCATGTGTATCCCTCTGATATGTATGGATTTGTCGAAGTGGAGCAGTTGCTGTTTGGAGAGCGTTCGCAATTGCTGGTCGACCCCAGTGAAGAGCGATTGAAAACCGAGTTCAATGGCGTTAAGCGCACGTATATTCCGATGAATGCAATTGTACGTATCGACGAGGTAGAACAGACCGGTGTGGCCAAGATTAAAGCCAGCAGCTCTGTGACCAATTTCCCCAATGGCGGCGGTTCCGCACCGGGTAATGGGCCCCGTTCCGGTAACTAGTGCGATATTAACGTGGATGATGACCATAATGATGAGGACAACCCATGCTGACCTTTAGCCCCATTTATGCAAGCCTTCTGGTGGCACTGATACTTTTTCTCGCCTATCGGGTGGTTACGTTTCGTCGTGGTGAGGGAGTGTCTCTGGGCGATGAAAAGGGATCCGCGGCGATGAAGCGTGCAGTGCGCGCCCATGCCAATGCGGTGGAGAATATTCCGGCTGCGCTTATTCTGCTTGTTCTGTTGGAACTCAATCATCTGAACCCCTGGATTTTCCATGTGTTCGGTATCGTGCTGGTGGTTGCGCGTGTGTTACATGCCTGGGGCTTATCCCGTGCCAATGGCCCATCTTTCGGGCGGTTTTATGGTACGGCGCTCACCTGGCTGTGCATGGCTGGTATGGCGGTGGTGAATATTCTCGTGGTGGTGACGCGTTAGTTCATGACTCCGGAACGCTACCGCAAGCTGCGTGCGACCCTCGATCGGCGCCAGCCCGATCTGACCTTGCTGACCGAGCAGATTCATAAGCCTCGCAATATTGCAGCGCTTGTGCGCACCGGCGATGCCGTGGGTATGCATGAGGTGAATATGGTGTGGCCCTGGGATAAACATCGGGCCTACAGCGGCACCGCGATGGGGAGTGATCGTTGGGTCAATATTGTGCGTCATACCAGTATGGAGGCGGCCATTCAAACCCTGAAGCAGCGCAAGTATCGCGTATACGCCGCACACTTTTCTGATCAGGCCTGCGACTACCGGAGCGTGGATTATACGGGGCCGTGTGCGTTGTTACTCGGCAATGAAAAGCATGGTGTGAGCGAATCGGCGGCTGCAATGGCCGATGCCCACGTGGTGGTGCCGATGATGGGTATGGTTGAGTCATTCAATGTGTCGGTGGCTGCCGCCATTATTCTTGCAGAAGCGCAACGCCAACGCGAGGAAGCCGGTTTGTATCGTGAGGTGCGCCTCGGGCATGAGGAATACTGGCAGACCTTTTTCCGCTGGGCGCATCCGCAAGTCGCGCAATTTTGCCATGAAAAAGGGCTGGCTTATCCGCCTCTGCGTGAAGAAGATGGCGAAATTCGCGATCCCGCCGCCTGGTACGCTTCGGTGCGCGCCAATTCCTAGGTATTTTCTCCGGTGACAATGTGTTTCGCGCGATTCTCAAACTGAGTATACCCATGGTGGTGGGGCAGTTGGCGTTTGCCTCCATGACCTTCATCGACACATTGCTCATGGGGCAGCTGGGTGTGGCTGAAATCGCCGGAGGTGGTTTGGGCTCGGTGGTATATCAGTTCTTTTTTGTGGTGGGTATTGGGGTGTTGGTTGCAACGGCAAACCTGATTGCCTTTGCCCGTGGTGAGAAAAACGAGACCGCTATCCATCGAGCGCTGCTTTCCGGCGTGGTGGTGGTCGTACTTTTGTTTGCGCTTTCGGGCACCCTGATCTGGAATGCCAAGCCTGCCTTGCTCTGGTTAGACCAGGAGCAGGTTGTGGTGGAAATGGCTGAAACCTATCTGCGTGTTGTGCTGTGGTCTTTGTTGCCTGCCTTTGGCTTTATCCTCTTGCGCAGCTTAATACTGGGTATCGGCGATCCGGCGCTCATTCTGCCTATCAGTGTCATCGCCGCAGCCTTGAACTACCCGGTGAGCTATGTCCTGATGACGGGGCAGTTCGGTTTACCTGCTCTGGGTTTGCAGGGCATTGCGCTGGGCACCTGTGTGGTATCGCTGGGAATGTTTCTGAGTCTGGCATGGCTGGTGTATCGGCAGCCGCTTTTTCAGCCTTATCCGTTTTGGCGCGGGTGGGCGAGTTTTCGCATGGCGCAACTGCGCGAGACCTTTCAGTTGGGTGTGCCCATCGCCATGGCGCATGCGATGGAAATAGGTTTGTTTTCTGCGGCGGCCATTCTGATTGGCTGGTTGGGGATCGAAGCTCTGGCCGCGCATCAGGTGGCGCTGCAATGCAGTGGCTTGAGTTTTATGATCCCTCTCGGTATCTCGCAGGCGGTATCGGTGAAAGTGGGGGAGCTGTATGGTGCCCGTGAACGCGCGCAGATTCTGCGCGCGGCGCGCGCGGGCTTGATCCTGGGTTCGGTGAGCGCCCTATGTGCCGCCAGTGTGTTCTGGTTTATTCCGGAATCGTTGGTATCGTTGTTTCTATCCGCCGACACCACCGAGAATTTTGATGCGGTACTGGGTGTCGCGGTGCGCATATTGTTTGTCGTGGCACTGTTCCAGTTTGTGGATGCCTGGCAGGTCATTCTGATGGGTGTGTTGCGAGGCTTTAAACTGGGAGCGTCGCCGACTATTGTGACCATCTTTACCTATTGGGGAGTCGGTTTTCCTATCGCGTATTTGTTGATGGATTCTTTCGGAGCGACGGGGGTTTGGTCGGGGCTGGGCGCAGGCCTCGGAATCAGTGCCTTGCTGTTGGCGGCATTGTTTGCGTATACGCTAAAAAGAAGTCGCCGTTACTTCGCAGGTTAACTCGCGCGTTATCTCTGGAGCATAGCGCTCATACCCTTTAACTTTGCGGGCTGTTTCACGATTTTTGGCGCGCAATACCCCAATTGGGGGATATGTGTTGTGCGCAATCCAATTTAGCATGCCCCTCCCACTTCGGGCAGCAGTATTTCAGTTGTATCGAAATTGCACAGTGGTTTCCTTAGTACAAAAACAAAACAGGAACATAGCTATGCGAAAACTAGTCAGCGCTGCCTTGGGGCTTGCGCTTGTAGTATCCTCATCTCTGGCATTCGCCGGATATACTTCTACCAAATACCCCATTGTATTGGTCCATGGTGTGACGGGCTTTGATACGATCGGCGGCTTGATCAATTATTTTCACAGGGTGCCGTACAACCTCGAACGCAGTGGTGCGAAGGTGTATACCACCAGCGTGTCATTCGTCAATTCCAGCGAAGAGCGTGGCGCACAGTTAGCCAACTTCGTGAAGGGCTTGGGTGAGACGAAGGTGAACCTCATGGCGCACAGCCAAGGTGCACCCACCTCGCGCGTCGCGGCATCAATCATCCCCAACAAAATTGCGTCAATCACGTCAATCAACGGTGTCAACTACGGTTCGCGCGTGGCTGATGTGGTGCGCAGGATTTTGCCTCCTGGTTCCGCAATTGAAGGCGGGGCGGATGCGATTGCCAATGCGCTGGGTGATATTATTAACCATTTGACCGACAGCAATAATCCGCAAGACGGCATTGCGGCGCTCGAAACCTTGACCGAGCGAGGCACCGTCGCGCTCAACGCTGCGCTGGACTGGAAAGGCGTGAATCCAAACGGATGCGGCGGCACTTCCGAGAACGTGAGTATTCCCAAGAATGGCAAATCGTACAATGTGAAGATGTATTCGTGGGGTGGAAAGACCATGTTCACCAATGCGCTTGATGCGACCGACGCCTTCCTGATTCTTACCTCCAAAGCATTTAAACCCGGTGAGAATAATGACGGTCTGGTGTCTTCATGTTCCCAGAAAATGGGTAAGGTAATTAGTGTGAACTATAACCTGAACCATGTGGATGCGATTAACCATCTGTTTGGTGTTCACCATATCTTTCTCGAACCCATTTCGCTGTATCGCAGCCAGGCTAACCGCCTGAAAAACGCAGGCGTTTAAGCCTGACCGGCTGCACGGTCTCACGATGGGGCCGTGCAGCGAAGCGTGCAAATTAAAAACAACAATGTCTCGCTCGGAATCTTTTCTATGTTTTACCTAAAACTGAAAAAACATGTGCTTGTGGTGGTTGTTCTGTGTGCTGCGGCATTGCTTGCCCTGCTGCTGACACCGCAGGTTGAAAACGCCCATGATGCTCAGCCCGAGGCGGCCCCATCGCCGGCATCTTTTCCGGCTCAGGCAGCGTCTCGCGAAGCGGTGATCGAAGCGTCCGACTCATCTGCTATCGTTGCTGCGAATACTGCTGCAGGGGGTGAGGCAGCTTCGCCCCTGCGCGTGACGCCACAGCGGCTTACTGAATACTTCAGTCCCACGCTTGAGGGAACGGATATCGATGGTCATATTCGTCTGGGGAATGATGGTCGCATTGTATTGGAACTGCAGGTAAAGGATTTTATTGACTACTTTTTAAGTGCCAGTGATGAGGTGACGCCGGAAGTCGCGATTGCTGAAATGTTAAAGGTGGTGGAAGCATCACTGGGAGAGGATGCTTCCGCGCAGGTGATGCAAATATTGGATAGCTATTTGAGCTACAAAGAACAGGCAATGGCACTCATGGCCCAGCCCATGTTGCCGCGCGCGCAGCAGACGCCAGAATACCAGTTGCAGGCCATGGAGAGCACCTTGCTTGAGCTGCGCAGCTTGCGCCGTGCCACCATGAGCCCGCAGGCGGTAGAGGCGTTCTTCGGGCTGGAAGAGGCCTATGAAGATTATTCCCTGGCTTCGATGAAGGTGCAGCTGGATGAAAGCCTGGCGCCGCAGCAAAAAGCGCAAATGATCAGTTATTACCGTAGCCAGTTACCCGACGTCATTCGCCATACGGAAGAGCGCATCGCAGAGGACTCGCAACGCAGTGAGGCCATTTTCAAGGCGATGCAGGCAAGCGATGAGGCTGAGTTGCGGGCACAGCTTGATCGCCACGATTACAGTGCTGAACAAAAACAGGAAATTATCGATTTCTATCGCGCGCAGCAGGATTTTGATAAAAGGTACGCTGCATACGCGGCACAGTTGGCGACCATAGATACGCAGAAAAACAGGGAAGAAATAAAGGAGCGCCTGCTCAGACAATATTTCCAGTCGGAAGAAGAAATTACACAGGCCCGCGTTCGGGACTTGAGTGGTTAAACTTACGCGGAGAGGGCAAGGCGAGTTCGGGAAGAGGGCATGGAGAAGACTTGGAAGGGTTAGCTGGCTTCACTCTACCGTGGTCTTTTCGATGATCTCGGCAGTCTCGCGTAAGCTTGCCGGGATCGTGATGCCAAACTGTGTGAGCAGTGTTTCATTGAGTATGGTGCCGTATTTTTCCGGACGTTCAGGGTAAATCTCATGGATGGCTTGTCCGGAAAATAAGCGATGCAGCATGTTGGCGGCTTGTTTGCCCATTTGATCCAGTGAGGGGTAACGTGAGGCTGCGGCGCCCCAGTGCTCAGCCACATCCTTTCGCCCCAGCCCGATCAGGGGCTTGTTGGCGTGTTGGCGTACGGTTTGTGCGAAAGGCTTTTGGGCACCCATTTGGTCGTTAGGGCTGAGAAATACATCCACCAGCGGAGCGAGCTTTTTAATCGCAGGTATAGCTTGTTCAGCCATGCGCACATGGCCGTAATCGCTGCTGACGAAGTCCACCTGAATGTAGTGGAAACGTATGTTTTGCCATTCTTGGGAGCTGCGTAAAAAATCGTTAATCCATCCGATATAGCTGTGGGATTGCGGCATGTCCGCGAAAACCAGGCCGATGTTGCGCACGTTGGGTATGAGCTGTCTTACCAGTTTCAGGCGGTCTTCAACTGGCACCGGGTAGGATATGCCGGTGAAATTTGCCGGCGGTGCCTGGCCAAACTCCTTAATGACGCCCAGGCCGACCGGATCGGTCACGCTGGCGAATACAAAGCGGTAAAGATTGTTGTTCCAGGCCAAGGTCTTGAAGGCGGCGGTGGCGACCGTACCATTGAGAAAAATTATCGGTTGACCGAGAGGTTCAATGATGCGCCGCATAATGGAGTCGGCGGCCCCTTGATAATGCGACATTGAGTGATAGTGGATTGTGATATTTTTGTTGGTGATGTAGCCCATGCCATGCAGGCTCTCCAGCATGGATTCGCGCACCGTACTGTAGGGTTCGCCCCGCTGGGAGTCGATGATGACCAGTTGATGGTTGGGGGATGCCAAAAGTGGAGAGGAGTAAGGCAGAAACGTCAGCACCAGCAACAGGCTTAGTGCTTTCAATCGGGCTGCAAGTGTTTGGTACGTGGTGTGTTGGTGCATTATGGTGCGATCCAAATCGTTGCCCAAGCATTTACCGGGCGGGCTGGTTGTCGAAGACGTGCCTCATAAGCAAGTATAGTAGATATAGTTGGCCCGTGTGGGGAGGCAAACAGGAGATGTGCTGGGGCAGCGTCGCAGCAGGTGGGGAAGCTTGACTACCTCGAACCCTGGGATGAGCGGCTAAACGGGAAGCTGTGTTTGCGAGCCCGCAGAGCCTTAACGTCGCGGCTTGGGATCGCGACAGGAATACTCGATACTCCAGGGCGACCACAGGTCCAGCCAGGGCGAGCCGGCGT